>CAXUEE010000073.1:0-12271 GCA_964249905.1 uncultured Acidobacteriaceae bacterium | reverse complement strand
TGGGTGCATGTTTGAGGAGAAACGCATTGCCGCCAAGTATGATTGGCACGGCCGCGCGCATGGTTTGCCATAGCGGGAAGTTCCACGGCATGATGCCGAGAACGATGCCAAGCGGTAGGTAGGAAACGTACACCTCGGCGTCGTCGACGGGTGCTTTCTCATCAGCCAGCAGCGCGGGGCCGTGCTCGGCGAACCAGGCCGCGAGATTGGCACACTTCCTGACTTCAGCGAGCGCCTCCCCGAACGGCTTACCCATCTCCGCCGTGACCAAACCGGCATAATGGCCGACGTCCGCGAGTAGCGTTTCTGATACCTTATGGAGCACCTCCGCCCGCTTCTCGATGGGTGTTACGCTCCACGCGCGATAGCCTTTGTGGGTCTGCGCGAGTAGGGCTTCTGTGCGCGCATTATCGTCGATGGGGTAGTGGGCGAGAACTGCGCCGGTTGCCGGATTGTGTGTAGCAACGTCAGACATCTGCTGTGTGCTCATAAATGCATCCTTCTCGGCGCAATCACGGCCGCTTGGTTATCGCGCGTTGCATTGGTGTGGATTGGTGTCGATCCCGATCCTGTCGACGCGCTTGATCACCTAATGAGTCATGGCTTCTATGTCCTCGATCGCAATCGAGTAGTCATCGTTAGGGTGTCTTGCGGCTGAGAATGCAAAGAGCTGTGAAGCGGCTGCCATAGCGTTCATGGGCACACCGCGCCGGCCTGCGTCGGCAAGTAAAAGGCCCATGTCCTTGAACAGGAGTTTGGCACCAAATTGGGGTGGGTAAGCGTTTTGCTTAGCCATCTCCAGCTTGCGCCGGTGATGCTCGGAGACAAGGATGAGATCCTGCAGAGTTTCGATGAGCGTTTTGCGGTCGAGTCCTGCGCCGGCGCCGTAAGCTATGCCTTCAGCCAGGGCAGCGGTACCCATCGCCATGACGCCGTTGATGACCAGCTTCATCACCATGCCTTGGCCCACCGGCCCTGCATATACGGTTTTTCTTCCTATCACGTCTAGGATCGGTGCGGCAAAAGCCACATCGCTCTCAGAGCCTCCAGCAAGCACGACCAGTTGCCCTTTTTCGGCCTCGGGCGTGCTTCCCGACACCGGAGCCTCAATGAAACGAACACCGCGTTTCTTGGCCGCTTCAGCCAGCCTGATAGAAACGGGAGGAGAGACGGTGCTCGTGTCAATCAACAACAGCCCATCGTGTGCGCCTTCGAGGATACCGCCAGGACCTTCAACCGCCATTTCGAGAGCCACATCCGACGGAACGGAGATGATGACAGCATCGACCTCGCGGGCCACGGCGGCGGCATTCGCCATAAGCCTAAAGCCGTCGACTTGTTCCTCTTTGTAAGCCGGATCGAATGCGACTACGCTGAAACCCGATTCACTTAGATGAGCCGCCATTTTCTTGGACATGGCACCGAAACCGACAAAGCCCAGCCTTCGTTTAACGGACATAGGCGTCTCCTTGAGAAGACTTTGTTGCACCGGGGCATTCGCTTCGGGAGCGGGTGCCCCGGCAGCTGGCTAAAGAGCGTAGAAGGTTTCGTTCCGCAGTGCTTTCTGGTCTTCCGGCTGGATGCTGGCCATGTGAATCTTGCCGCCGGACTCCGGACGCCACGGAAGCTTATCGACCGCAGTGAAGACCTGCCCGTCGGCCAAGCGCCGCGCCGTGCGGATCAGAGAGGCCTCAACGACCACGACCTTGCCGCCATCCTGCTTGGTCTGCACCTCGACATCCATAATTCCAGAGGGATGACCAATGCGAATCGGGCCGCCTAAGCCGGTTTTACCGGAGATTTTCTGCACGATCGTACCGGGAATGAAGGCAGCAACCGAAACACAACTGCTCCCAGTGACCTGGTACGACTTATGAATCATGCCGTCCAGCACCGAGAACGCGTGAAAGTCGGATTCCTCGGCCTTATGCTGTTTGCCGGAGCTGTATTCGGACCAGTCCTGCGGTTTGGAGATCAGCGCCAGGAACGGTGAATTTGAGCACACGATCTTAGCCTCTTCGAGATCCTTAGCGAAGCCCTGCTGGACGCCGATCGACAGACGGAACTTCTCCAACTTGTCCATCAGTTCCTTGTTCTCGGTCATGGCATCAGGATTCTCTGTGCCCTTCAACCCAAACGACTCCGCTTTGGCGAAGACGATGTAATTGGCCAAGTCGACGGCTGAATACTCAATCTTCTTTCCATCGAAGTCAATGGTGTCGCAAACGTTACCTGTGGGCAGCAAGCCTTTCCCGTGCGTGCCCACTAAGCGATGCAGGTCAAGGGTGAGCTTTGATCCTGTGCCGGGAACGCCGGAGATTTGCTGATCGCCAATCACGCGAGGTAGACCGTCTCTTGTCTGTACCTTGATGAAAATAATCTCGTTGAAGTTGGTGGCGTGGACGCGAACAACCGTTTCGTCCCCGGTAGCTGTTACGAAACCTTCCTCGATGGCGTACGGACCTATTGCGGATGAGATGTTGCCGCAGTTAGCGTCCCGGCTGGCAAGCGGTGCCCGGATCGCGACCTGATAGAACATATAGTCGATATCAGCATCAGGGCGGGTCGGCGGGCCAACGACGGCAAACTTGCTGGTAAGCGGGTCGGAGCCGCCCATACCGTCGATCTGTCGAGCGTCGGGCGAACCGTAGGCAGCCAAGATCCAGGCCGCGAACTCGTTTTCGTTGCGAATCGGAAGATCACGTTGCTTGATGATGACGGCCTTGCTTGTGCCGCCGCGATAAAACACCATGGGAACTGCTATCTGATCCTTTGATACGCCTTGTTTAAGGTCACTGGTGCGGGACTGTTCGGCGACTGCGCTCATAGTTGACTCCTTGCGTGAAGAATGGGAAAGCTGCGTTGTAGGGAGCTGTTGCGTGAAGCTTAGGCAGCAGATTGTTCTAAGAGGTCGGCATGATTTGGAATCTTTGACAAAACATGTACCGCGTCTTCTCGCTCCAAGCCTAAGAGGCACTTAGCTTTTGAGGATGAGGCCCAGGCCACCTGTCATCACGACAGCGCCTGCGACACGCAGAAAATTCAATTTGTGCATCTCGTAACCGACTAAGCCGTAATGGTCCAGGAGTATCGATACGATCATGGCAATGGTCACTGTAACCCCAGTGAAGACTGAAGCGCCTAGCTTGTTCGCCACTAGGGTGAGCGACAAAACAAAGCCCGCCGCGAACAGGCCTCCAAGCCAGCTCCACCATGGCGTCTGTTCGAGGCTTTCAGCGCCTGGAAACTTTTGGCCACTGACAAGCGCCGCAAGCAGCGTGGTGAGCATGGCGACAGAAAACGTGGCAGCGACCGCCCACACCGGCTGGCTGATTCTCTTGCTAAGGGTGGAGTTCATACCACCCAAGAACGGGTTAAGGACGCCGGCGAAAACTGCAATCGCTAGAAAACCGAATTTCATGGGGTGCCTTTTGACATCGGTTCGGGCCGTTCGGTTGCAAGCGCGGAAGGGATCGGAGAGTTTTGGCTTGGAGTGTTGAGCCAAGCGCTGATCGCGCGCACCGCGTCGCCGTAGAAAACTTCATACTGTTGTCGTGACACATAGCCGAGGTGTGGTGTGGCGAGAACGTTATCGAACGTGCGAAACGGGTGCTCGACCGGCAGAGGCTCGACATTGAAAACATCCAGAGCTGCGCCGCCCAGCTTCTTCTCCTTCAAGGCTCCCACGAGGGAACCTTCGTCTACGATCTGCCCGCGGGAAGTGTTGACCAGCCACGCCGTCGGCTTCATCAGGGCAAGCTCCCGCAGGCCAACCAGGCCCCTGGTCGAATCTGCAAGGACCAGATGAATGCTTAAAACATCTGCTCGGCGGAAAAGCTCATCTTTTTGAACGATGACTGCCCCGGCCTGATCTGCTTCCTCTTGCGTCACACGATCGCTCCAGGTAATGACCTCCATGTCGAATACGCGCGCAATGCGTGATATTTTGCTTCCGATCCTCCCCAAACCCAACACGCCCAGCATTTTACCTTTCAGTTCATCGCCGACGGTCCGTTGCCAGCCACCTGCGCGCAAGGAGTTTGCCTCCGCGACGATGTTTCTGGCACTCGCCATGATCAGCGCCCATGTCAATTCGATCGGAGCGGATATGCCGCCGTGGGTGTTCTCCACCGTGATGCCATGTTCCTTCGCTGCATCCTGGTCGATTGAAGCATTCTTGGCACCGGTCGAGACAATAAGCTTTAAACGCGGAAGCCGCTCAAGGATGGCACGGGGTAGCGGCGTCCTTTCACGCATGACACAAAGAACGTCGAAGGGTTCTAGACGCGCGACAAGCTTGTCCGCGTTGGTGATGGTGTCGGAGAAGACCTCAATCGAAGTTTTCTGCCGAAGCGAAGACCAATCCGCCACCGTGAGGGCTGCCCTTTGGTAATCGTCAAGGATAGCTATTCGAATTGGCATCTCGTTTGGAGTCATAGCGTCTGCTTTCTTGCTTCGCTTGCCTGTGTGTGTGGACCCGGCGAAGTCAAGCCGAGATGGAAGCTTTGCGCAAGAAGTTTTCTAAACAGCGACGAGTGCTTCGCTTTCGAGCACCTTGAAGACCGCTTCCGCAGTCTTAAAGCTGTCGAGTGCGGCTGGCACCCCGCAGTAGATCGCGGTTTGCAGAAGAATCTCACTTATCTCTTCGTGTGTCAGACCGTTATTGATCGCGCCACGGACGTGCAACTCTAGTTCGTGAGGCCGGTTGAGAGCCGTAAGCAGGCTCAGGTTGATAATGCTCCGTTCGCGGCGCCCGAGGCCGGGCCGTGTCCACACATCGCCCCAGCAGTATTCGGTGACAAGCTCTTGCATGGGGCGCACAAAGGGAGAAACATCGCCGACTGAACGGTCCACGTAGGAATCGCCCAACACTTCTCGCCTGACTTTCAGACCTTTGTCATATTTGCTGTCCATCTGTCTGGGACTCCTTCGCTTAAGAGAAGATTTCGTGCGTTGCCCGACCTCGCCTCACGGAGCAAAGCCCGTGTGCGGCTTGATTCCGTGTTTGTCGACTTGGCATCGCCACGTCCTCAACTAAAACAAGTAGCTACCACAAAAGATGTACATAAATGCACACGTCTGAAAAAAGATTGAGCTTCGACCCGGCGGGTGCGCGTTGGATGTTCCACGAAGCTAAACCCAGGCTTCTCAGGGAGAGAGCCGCTAAGTCCTGTGCGGGCACTCGGGGCTATCTGCCTACCTGATGCCCATGCGCGGACGGTCTTGCTCGACGACTAGGCCGATAAAGATGCACTCGCATTACAATCAGGGCTGAGAAAAGTGGTCCAGAACAATGGTCTGAGAGATCGCGCGTCGTTCTGGAGTGTAAGAGAAGCTGTACCCGATTGCACATCTATCCTGCGGGAGCGGTATTTACAGTGATTCTTGTGCGAATCGTCCGCGCAAGAATCCAGTGACTCCCTAAACTGAGTACGCGAAAGACAAATCACCATTTAAAGCCTATGCAGCAACAAGAAGTGAAGCAATCGGAGAGGCGGAACATGGTTCGTGCGCATTGTCTTTATACCAGCGAGGACGGCCACTCGCACGTGAAACATGGCAGCATTGAGGCCACGCATGTCGCCGCAGAGCGCACCTTTCTTGCCTGGATTAGAACTGGCCTCGGACTGATGGGTGTCGGCTTTGCGGTGGCTCGATTCGGGTTGTTCCTGAGGCAGATGCGGGCAAGCGAGACGCACTCTGTCGTTCATAGCTCTGGACTCTCCCTCTGGTCGGGAGTCGCCATTGTTTTCCTTGGTGTTACGTTCTCGTTTCATCTACCACACAACATTCTGACGCTGATTCGCGAGCTTCAGACCGGCTCAAGGGTGCCGGGCCGCATCTTTAGAAACGCGGTCATCCTAGCTTCGCTTCTTGCCCTAGTTGGATGAGGCATGAGTGCTTACCTGCTTGTACTTAGATGATCCCAGCAGCTTTCCAACAGAAGTTCATGGGTAATGGGTGGCTCATGTAGGTGTAGAACAGGCTTCCTGGCATCAATTTGTTGCAGGATGCCAACTAATCACAAAGCGAGACGGCCTAGCTGTTTGGAGTGCTTTGCGGCTTCTGACTGGTCTCGATGACTGTCAGGAGAGATGTCTTTTGGGAGTTGTCTTCTGATGTCTGATCATACAAAACAACGTTCAGCAGCGACTTATGAACGCGAATCCTGTCCTTATACTCAATGAAGCCAAGTTTACGGAATCGGTTCATGAAGAAGCTGACCCGTGATCGCGTGGTGCCGATCATGTCGGCAAGGGTTTCTTGAGAGATCTTCGGAATGAGCGTATCCGTAACCCCCGTTTGACCAAACTCTGCCATCAATAGCAAAATCCGTGCAAGAGGTTTCTCGCCGAGTTGACCGAATCCTGCAGGCCGACCAGATCATAGTAGAGAGTCTCGACTCCGGACACGGTGCTGATCATCTGCTGTTCGAGGCCCGCTAAAGATATCTTCTGGTTCGTCTTGGCGATGGTGATGTACCGCGTGTTGTTCGACCGTCCCGCTCCCCGCAGCAGCGGTTGCGTGACCAAGGTAGTCGCATTTGGATGGGTGAACGGGATCGCTGACGAAAACCCTGCGTAAAAAATCTGCGTGTAGTCGTTAATCCCGAGCTGAATCGATGCTCCTGAACTAAATTGCTTCAGCAGGTTCACATTACCCAATGTCTGATTGCTGGTGGTGTTATACGGGCCGGGCGTCTGTCGGGTTCAGCACGACAGCATCCCCATTGCTGAGTCCGCTGATGACATAGATCCGGGTTCCAAGGTCTCGTCCCATCTGGACCTCTTGCATGTGGATCACGTTGTCTTTGACAACAGCCACAAACGCTCCTTGAGCGAGCGTGATGACGCTGTCTCCGGAACGAGAATGCCGGGATCGAGCGCGTCGAAACCGAGTTGTACCGTGGTGTACATCCCGGGCCGGAGGCGATGGCTCGGATCGGCGACCTTCATTTCCATGAGCAGGGTTCTCGTCTGTTCGCTGAAAGAGTCGGTGTTGCGGATGATCTTCGCGTCAAACCGTTCTCCCGGCAACTCCGAGAAGATGAGGGTAGCTTTGGACCGGTCCCCATGTAAATGGCGTCTTGCTCGGGAACAGCCACAAACACGTGCAGGTCGCGCATATCCGCGATCTCGAACAGTTCACCTCCCTGTGCACCACCCGTTTGCGGGGCGCCAATCCCGGCTGTGGGTGCAGAGATGAAGCTGCCGATCTCGACGTTGCGAGCCGTCACCGTTCCATTGATCGGAGAGCGAACCTCCGCATTCGGCTGTGCTTTGCTCACGCAGGACGCGATCCCTCAACTACCAGCAGGACCGCGAACGCTTCCAGGTACATCTGAAGGCAGGAGCAATGGCTAACATGCGCAAGTGGCGATGAGCGGCACCCTCCAAGATGATCGTGACACCCGCAGTGCAACAATATGGCAGTTCCGATAAAACCTTCTCCCTGCCGATGAAAGAGCCGCTGCTTGCTGTCGATATCATTCTGATCCTGCACACACAGCAGCAGCGCATGGCGGAACGTAGCTTCCAAGGGAGGCCGAGTAAGGCCAACTGGGCGGTGCTCGTTGTCACTGATGCCGAGTGCGCCGCCGAGAAACTTCTCAAAGCCGTCTACAGTGGTGTTCTTAATTAGGTCTTCCATCGGAGGTGTCTCGATAGACGAGCCACGAAGCAGGTAAACTTCGGCGTTAGTCTTGTCGCCCAAGTCGGGATTACGTCGCGCGACAAACGATCTGTCCCTCGCGAAGTTGAAACAACACGGCATACCACGCGACATGTTCCCGGATCGTGCCGTCGGCAACTAAGCACTTGCCCCTGCCGGTGCAGTAGTCGACGATATCAACCAAGGCAGACTTGCCGGTCTTCGAAGCTCCTGTGGTAATGTTCAACCGGCCGAGCTCGAAGGGCAGCTCCCGAATCGTACCTTGTTGCTGTAAAGAATGATTTTACAAATTTGAAGGTTCATGGCGCGACTCTCCAGGCAGAGAAGATGTTGGTTGTTGGGCCCGCAGCCGCGAACCATCGGCCAAGAAACCCGCATCGTTCAACGCACTCGTTCACTTCATCAGTGAAGTAGGGTGCGCGTTTGCTCGTTATTGTCTTACGGCGATTGCCGGTCTTTACGAGTCCCTGTTCATCGATTCTCAAGACGTCCGTTGTAATCCAAAGAGGAGCGCCTCGCGGCTGATAGCCTGCATTGGTCGCACACGTCGGAGAAGTCCACTAAGTTTTCCCGATATTCCTGTATTCAAGGCAAGAGCGCCGGTAGGGTGGTTATGGGCAGAGATCGGCGCGTTTTCTCGTGCAAGATGATCGGCAGCACGAGGAAGGCTAAAGCGAATGGCAGACCCTGATGAGCCTTGTTATCGTAATGCGCAACTGTCTCGGCGAGAAGAACCGCGCCAAAAGCGAGATTCAAGAGGTTCGCTTCTTTGACGACCCGATCGCTCCACTTCCTCATTCCTTATCCTTCTCGGGATCGTCCACCTTTTCTAATTCTCTGAATTCTGGGTGCCAACCCACCATTTTCCGATTCGCAAGTATTTGAAAGCTTCCGTGCGTCAAAAACCGTTCGCGTACAGTTCGCAGGGGAAAGTCTGCATCCTGTTCAACCCATTGAAAGATTTTCTGGCCTCCAGAGATCTTAAGTTCGGTAGCACAGGACGTTGGCAGGGTATCCAGCAGGGTGAGAAACCGCGGCTCCCACGCCTCCTTCAGGTCCTCTTCATAACGCTTGAGTTCGCCATCTACCAAAAGCTCTTGGCGCGTCCAGCGAGAACGCTGCTCGTAGGCGCGAGCTGCTGCCAAGATTCCAGCAGGCAGAAAAATTACGCGAGGAGTCCACGCAGCGTAAGCTCGCGGCACGGCAGGCAGCGGTCATCGCAACGCTTGAAACAATTCAGGCCCGGAGAAATGGCATTCTCCGAGTGAAGAGGATTCTTTGCGTCAATGCAAGCAACAGTTTCGGCTTGTGATTGGAAAGCTGGCTGAACAGGCGCGCAGGTGCACAGGATGCAATAAGGCTGCGGGATACCGGCAGCGAGATTCTTGCTCGCGTGGCAAAGCGCGCCGTGCGTCACCTGAAAATACCCCGGCACTCCTTCTGGCTCGAACGATTCAAGGAATGGATGGAAGCAACCGTCGACGAACAGGTGCAGCCTATGCTGCGAACCCTGAACAATACTGCAGCGAGAGCATTCAAGCTCTGCGCGAGATTGGCACGCCAATGGGACAGTTTGACCTGCCGGCGTCAAGCGACATTGATCGCGTCGTTCGCGATCTCCCGCGGTTACAATGGGCCGGTGCCGCGGATCAGATTCACTTGTGGTACACAGGTACTCTCGGTCCTGCCCTGACAGAATGGTTTTGCGCCGGCGATTGTTAAGAGATATCAGAGCAGATCTGAGCAAACAACTTGACACGTATGGCCGCACTCTGACCTCGTAGGAAACACAGGCCGCCACTAATCGTGAAGCCGTCGTAGGCTCGTATGCGGATGTTGTGCAAAGTCAACTGCATCGAAATGACGGAAGGCGAGAGTGAGAACAGTCATTCGTACGGTGTGATCGAGCGGGACCTGCAAACACTCCGCGCGGCTTGGGGAGGCGAATTGGACACCGATGTGGAAAGAAGAGTGAGGATCGCACTTGCTGAAGTATTTCGCTATCGTTCTAGGCGGTTCCCTTGGAGCGCTTGCCCGCTATGGTGTGGGCTCATGGGTTATGAGCCGACTGGGCACCAAGTTCTGGTACGGCACCTTCATCATTAACATGACAGCCTGCCTCCTCATCGGCTTCTCGCTCACATATCTGGGCCGCAGGCAAGATCTGAGCCCCTTCTGGAGATTCCTCGTGCCCGTGGGTTTTGTCGGCGCATATAGCACCTTCTCAACCTTCGAATGGGAACTCTTTACAGGACTGCAAAACAGCAGTTATCTTTTGAGCGCCGTGTATATAGTGGCGAGCATCATTTTGGGGCTTGGTTCAGTTTGGGCTGGAGTAGCGCTCGGTCGCCTGACCTCGTGAAACCGCGTGAATATGAGTACTTAGTCTTAATCTTTGCAAGACTTGCAACCCCCGCCCAGAAGACGTTGAAGTGAAAATTCAAGCATGCAAAGAAACGGACTCCCGCGCTCATTTGGACATATGTGGCAATGGCAACTCTGGTCGAAGCGGGATTCAATGATTTTTCAACTAATTGCATATCATTCGTGAAGACTGGCGTCGCGACAAAGACCTGGATTCCCTTCTTTTACTCCGTTGCCATGGTTGTAAGCGAAATGAGATCGTTTGTCGGTTGTAGCAGCCGCGAGCGCGTCTTACTCACTTATCAAAGCACAAGCATGCGCGAAACCGCTAAGCTGAGCGAAATTGCCAGATTCGGTAACACAGCGCAGAGATTCAAGTTCCTGCTGAGATCCTGCGGTGAGGCTTCTACTTCGTAGATACAGCCGGACTGGGCTCTACCTATTCACGCTTTGGCCTGTTTTGTGACATTTACGAAAGAACAACAGGGCACTCGGTTGCCAATCCCTCTTGGTTGCACTGTTCCCTTCTTCCAAGCTGCGCTACTTCGGAACAAAACTTTGCTGACGGTCACATGCCAAGTGCCAGAATGCCGCCGGTAAGGGATAAGACTGCTTGCAGGTAGTCTCGCTGGAGTCTTTTGCTTCTTCTCTGCTGCCCCATAATCGGGGCACGTTGACTCCATCCCTATATGAAAAGGTATGCTAACGTCTAATAGCGAACAAAAGGCGAAACATGGCAGCCATCCTTCCTAGCGCGGTGCTTAAGTCCGAGATTGAGAATAGGCTCGCTGCGCGCATACCCGGAGCTCTGTCGCCGCTAGCGCCCCAGGCTCCGCGGCTACTGCCAACAGGGGTGGCCCAGGTGGATAGGCTGCTAACAGGCGGTGTTCCGGTCGGAGGCATCAGCGAGTTTACCGGAGCAGGCAGTGCCGGGCGGACCTCGCTGGCATTCTCACTGCTGGCTGAGGCCACGCGCGATGCTGCCTGCGCTTACGTCGATACCGAGGGCAGCCTGGATCCGCATAGCGCCGCGGCGGCCGGGGTGTGCCTGCGCAACCTGTTGTGGGTGTGCCTAGCGGCTCCTGAGCCGCGCATGGAGGCTTCATCCCGGGCCGGTACCGCGCAGCCACTCGAGCTGCCGCCGCAACCATATAGGGGAGCCGGACAAGGCAGGGGCCATCACCATCCGAGAACCGAGACGCGTGGGCTCGATCAGGCGTTGAGCAGAATGCTGGCGCAGAAGACAGAAGCGCGGCTCAAGAAAACGGAAGGTACTCCCGGTCACCCGAACCTTTCCTTAGGCTTGGCTGCGTCCGAGGAGCAGATCCAGTATGACCATTGCAATGCGCGTAAGGCCGGTCGGCTGCGGCATGCCGACAGGCTGGCTGTGGAAAGGCGACAGCATGCGCAAGTAGCAAGTCCCGCTTTCACGCTTGCTGCCACTCAAACCCCACCCAAGCCTGCCTCGCAAAAGCCAGAGAAGCCCTGGAGCGTGCTCGATAAAGCGATTCGGGCGACCGACCAGATCCTGCAGACGGGCGGCTTCCGTGTTGTGGTATTCGATCTCGCTTCCACGCCAGCCGAGCAGGTGCTGCGCATCCCGCTGGCGACCTGGTTCCGCTTTCGACGGGCTGCGCAGGAGAGCGATGCCATCCTGCTGCTGCTCACACAGGTGTCCTGCGCCCGGTCGAGTGCGCTTTGTATGCTGGACTGCGCCCCCAATGCCGTGAATATGCCGGGTGGGCTGATGCGCGGATTGTCGATGACGGCCGAAATCGCTCGCCAGCGTGTAAGCGCGCCATTCACCAGGAAGGCTCCAGGGCGTGCAACGAGCTGGGAAGCGACGCCGCACTGGATGCACGGGGCCGGAAAGTAGCTATGAGCTTTGCGGCCATCTACATTGCGGAGTTTCCTGCGCTCGCGTGGCTGCGCGCGGACAAACACGCGCAGCCATATGCGGCGGCTGTCATGGAGGGTGCCGCGCCGCTGGAGCGCGTGGTCTCATTGAATCGGGCGGCGAAGCAGCTAGGCTTGGAACACGGGATGAGCAAGGTGCAGGCGGACACCTTTGGTCCGGTCCTGTTCCATGCTCGCTCCTTGACTGAAGAGCAGGCAGCACTGGACGAGGTATTTGCGATTGCAGAGAGCTTGTCGCCACGAGTGCAGATAGTGGCTTCGCCAGTGAACGGCTATGGCGGCACGAAGCAGTTAGCCGCGGTGCTGCTGCTCGACATCG
>CAXUEE010000072.1:12585-15171 GCA_964249905.1 uncultured Acidobacteriaceae bacterium | reverse complement strand
ATCAATGTGGTATATGCTTTCGCCGCGCGCGGCGAAAGCATATACCACATTGATCAGCAGCTGCTCGAGTCTCTCCAGCCCGACCTCATCGTTACCCAGGAACTCTGTGACGTCTGCGCCGTCAACACGTCGCATCTTGCCCGTGCGCTATATGGACTGCCGTTCCAGCCCGAGATCGTCTCACTCACCCCGCACACCCTCGAAGACGTCTTCGCCGACATCGCGACGGTAGGCCAGGCTACCGGAAGCGAGGTCTGCGCACAGGGTCTTCTCGCCTCCCTGCGGGACCGGCTCGCCACCATTGAGTCTCTGCCGAAGCCGCACGCACCCAAGGTCGCCTGCCTGGAGTGGCTGGACCCAGCCTTCAACGCCGGGCACTGGGTTCCGGAGATGGTCACGCTCGCCGGAGGACTGGACTACCTCGGCTCCCGCGGAACAGACAGCGTCCGCATCGAGTGGGAGCAGGTCCGCGCGCTCAATCCTGACATTATCCTCGTCATGCCCTGCGGCTACGACGCGCACAAGGCCGCGGACGAGTATCGCCAGACCAGGTTCCCCGACTGGTGGTCCACCCTTCCCGCTGTGCGCAGCCACTGCATCTACGCCCTGCACGCCAACGCTTTCTTTTCCCGCCCCGGCCCGCGTCTGGTCGACGGTGTCGAGATCCTCTACGCCCTCCTGCAGGGAGAGCACAGCCAGCCGCTGCCTGAGAACGCCTGGCTACCGCTCTAGCCGACAGCCAAGCCGACAAGCATGCCCTCGAAACGCATCCCCAACCTTCTGCACCTGCTGCTCCTGCTCGCGATCACCTTCCTCGCCCTCCTCTTCTCCGAAGCTCTCATCCTTGCGCTGCACCACGGCCGGCCCCTGCTGGACACCCTGGCCGACGCCCGGCTTCAGATCTTCGCCAGCGTCCTCACTTACCTGCTCACCCTGCTTGCCTCTGTCGCCGCCTTCCCCCCGCTCTGGCACCAAAGCTTCGCCGCCGGCCTCGGCTGGAACGCCACCCGGGTCAAGCCGCTCTTCGCCCTTGCCGGTCTCGGCCTCGGCTTCCTTACCCAGGCCGTCTCCACCCTGCTGCCCACGCCCAAAAACGACATCCCTGTCGAGGCTCTGTTCCACAACCCTGCGCTGATTTGGCTCCTGGCCGCCTTCGGCACACTGCTCGCCCCTCTATTTGAGGAGATCGTCTTCCGCGGCTTCCTCCTGCCCGGCCTCGCTATTGTCATCGACTACATGGCCCTCCCGCGCGACCTCGACGCTCTCGCCGCGTGGCGCAGCTCCAGCACCTTTTCCTCCCGCGCCTGGGTTCTCTCATCTCTCCTGACGAGCATCCTTTTTGCCCTCATCCACGCCCCGCAGCTCGGCTATACCTGGCCCTCGGTCAGCCTGCTGGTGGGTGTTTCCATGGTTCTCTGCCTGGTCCGCATCCGCACCCGTTCGGTGGCCGCCTCCACCCTCGTGCACGCCTGCTATAACCTCTCCGTCTTCCTCACCCTCTTCGCTTCAACCGGCGGCTTCCGGCACCTCGACCGAATGTGACAGGGAAGACACATGCACAACACATGTGCCTTGGTGTACACTCACGATATGGCGACCAAACGTCAACGCAGCCTTCCTTCCCGAACCGTGGTTGTGCTCGAGCCGGAGGACAGAAAGTCACTCCAGCAGAGGGCTGAGCAGGAAAACATCTCTGCCAGCGAGGTGCTCCGCCGCTCTCTGCGCGCCTATACGACCAACTCGGCACAGCAGGGCGAAGAACACCTGCGTGCTCTCATCGGTGAGATGAGCGCAGCGCTGGACGCGGCACTTGCCTCCACACGCGATGCTCGCGCCGAAATTCGTAAGGATTTGGATTTGATTCAGCAACGGCAGAAACGTCAGCAGCATACAGAGACGGCAGCATGACCATCGGCACCGAAGTTCTGTCGATCGTCAAGAAGATCTTTCTGGTCAGTGACGAGCTCACCCGGCTCTCCACCGAAGTCAAAGAACTCACTCACGTCAGCAATGACCACGACATTCGGCTCGCCGTCATTGAAAATACCCTCATGCTGACGCATCGCTCCTCAAAATTAATTCTGCCCGGAAACACCCATGGCTGACCCCCGATCGGCCCTCCTGACCCTGCTCGCCACGCACTCGTTCCGCCTCGGCAACTTCACCCTCTCCAGTGGCCAGCCCTCGGACTACTACATCGACTGCCGCGTAACCACGCTCCATGCCGAAGGCGGCCGCCTCGCCGGCATCGTGCTCCTGGATCTCATCCACGAACGCTTCCCCTCGGCACAGGCCATCGGCGGCCTCACTATGGGAGCCGACCCCCTGGTCTCGAACACTGCATCCGCCAGCGCCTGGGAGCTCGCCGACCATCAGGAGTTCCTCGAACTCGACCCCGGCGAAGACCACGGCCCCGCGCCCACTCTCCTCCATGGCTTCATCGTCCGCAAAGCCGAAAAGACCCACGGCACCGGCCGACGCGTCGAGGGCTTCCTCGAGCCTGGCGCCGAAGTAGTCATCGTCGACGATGTCTGCACCACCGGCGGCTCCACCGTCCAGGCCATCGAAGCCACCCGCGCCGCTGGC
>CAXUEE010000072.1:4001-12575 GCA_964249905.1 uncultured Acidobacteriaceae bacterium | reverse complement strand
AGTATTTGCTGACCCCGAAGGGGCGCGGGCTGTTTCCGGTCTTGGTCGCGCTCCGGCAATGGAGCGAGGAATTTTCGTTCTCCTCGGGGGCCTGTTCCACTCTGCTGGTCGACCGCGAACAAGGCGGCCGCGCAGCCATCGAACAAGCCCTGGCCGACACCAAAGCTCCCTTCGTCTCCATCTTCACCGCCGCCGACGTCCGCAAGGCGCACGTCGCACTTGGCGGAAGATGAACCCAAAGTCCGGTCTTGCACTGCTTATGTCTCTCGCGACACTAGTGTGCGTGGCCCAAGATGTGACAGTGCACGTCGTTGATGTAAAGACGAAGCGACCCGTAAAGGGAGCAGCACTAGACCTACGTATAGACTGCTTTAATCCAAAGCGTCCAAAAGCGACAGAAGTGGATACTGACCAGAATGGAATTGCCGTATTCCGCTCTATATCACTGGGTGGAGAACCTATGTGCATCGATCTGTTCTCCATTGCTTTCGCTTATGCCCCGGGAACAATCGATTATGTCTTCGCAACCGAACAGCAGGCTTTGCACCTGAAGACTGATGACAAACTGCTGAATCCGATACTTACTCGTCTTCCGGCGGACGTAACCTTTTACGTTCAACGGCGAAGCCTGGCCGATCGTCTCCACTTCATGTTCGTAGGCAATTAGCAACCGCATCCGCGATAAACTAGCCCTACATGATCCCCACCCTCGAATGGCTCCCGGAAGGCGTCAACTTTCTCGACCAGACCAAGCTACCCCTGGAAGAAACCTACGTCCTCGCCACCGACTATCAGCAAGTCGCCACCGTCATTCGCGACATGGTCGTTCGCGGAGCGATGGCCATCGGCGTCTCCGGCGCTATGGGCGTTGCGCTCGGCATCCAGAACTCCACCGCGACCAACCTGCCCGACCTCACCGCCGAAGTCGCCGTCATCTGCGATCACCTCGCCAGCACCCGGCCCACCGCCGTCAATCTCTTCTGGGGCATCGGCCGAGTGCGTGACTTGTACGATTCGCTTGCCCAGACCAACACACCCATCCCGGAGATCAAAGAAGCCGTCGTCGCCCTCGCCCGTGAGATGTACGACGAGGACATCGCCAACTGCCGGCAGCTCGGCCAGTTCGGCGCCGAGCTCCTGCCGCAAAAGGGCACCGTACTGACCCACTGCAACGCCGGCGCTCTTGCTGCCTGCGGCTATGGCTCCGCCCTGGGCGTGATCCGCGCTGCCGTCGAACGTGGCCACCAGATCGACGTCTTCGCCGATGAGACACGTCCCTACCTGCAAGGCGCCCGCCTTACCGCGTGGGAACTCATGAAAGACTCCATCCCCACCACCGTCCTCTGTGACAACATGTCCGCCCACCTCATGAGCCAGGGCCGCATCCAGGCCGTCATCGTGGGCGCGGACCGCATCGCCGCCAATGGAGACACCGCCAACAAAATCGGCACGTACGGCCTCTCCATTCTGGCCAAGGAGCACGGCATCCCCTTCTACGTCGCCGCCCCCTGGGCGACGATCGACCTTGCGACTCCCTCCGGCGCGGGCATTCCGATCGAGCAGCGTGATCGCCGCGAAGTGACTCACTCGAATGGCAGGCAGATGACCCCGGACGGCGTCGGCATCGAAAACCCCGCGTTTGACGTTACGCCAGCCAAGTACATCTCCGCGATCATCACGGAGCGCGGCGTGGCCCGTGCTCCGTTCGGCGCTTCCATTCTGGCCCTGGCAGGTGAAAGGCCGCAACCAAGACCAGAGTTGGAAGCGCAATTGAGCGTCTGAGCCCCAGTCAGAGCCCTGCGTCCGGCCGAACTTCGATTTCGTCAACAGCGAACGTTTCCGGGGCCGTCCGCTTCCGCTTTTCCTCGCTTATTCTCGAAATAGATCGGGGAAGCAGGATAAGCAGGATGCAGACGGATCTCTCGACGTTTTTCGACCTTCGCCGTCGCTCCCTCCTGCGCGCGAACGCACTCGTCTTCACGAGTCTGCTGATCGCTGTCCTCTTGTCTGACTTCCCCCATAACCGCGCCACGCTGCTGCTGGTCTTGCCCACCGTTTCTGCCGTGGCAGGGACCATCGAGACCGTGCGTTGTCTGCAGCGCCGCTGGAGCTTCTATCACGCGGGAGTGATGCTGTGCGTGTACATGGATTTGATGGCAGTTTCCATCATCACCTTTCTCCTGGTCTACCCTTACTGGCGCTTCCTCTCTGCCGCAAGCTGAGGACGCTCTTCCCTGACGTCTCTTCTGTGAGGTATACTCGCGCACCAGCCGTAGGAGTCAGGTAAGACTGCTCCATTGAGCCTCTTTTTAGGATGTATCCATGTTGAAAGGTTTTCGAGACTTCATCCTCCGCGGCAACGCCGTCGATCTTGCCGTCGCTGTGATCATCGGTGCGGCCTTCGGGGCGATCACTTCTTCTCTCACGGCGGATGTCCTCACCCCGCTCATTTCCGCCCTGGCAGGCACGCCGGATTTTTCCAGTCTCGTCCTCCATTTACCCGTGCTGCATACGGTCACTCCGCCCAGCCCGCTCCCCGCGAACTACATCCCTCCCGGCGAGCTCCACATTGGCAAGTTTCTCAACTCCGTCATCAACTTCCTGATCGTCGCTTCGGTGATCTACTTCCTTGTCGTCGTACCCATCGGCAGGCTGTTGGTCCGCATGGGCATGGGACCGGCAGCCGCAGTCCCGGTTAAGTCCTGCGCCCAGTGCCTCTCAGAGATCCCCCTGGCCGCGACACGGTGCAGGTTCTGTACACAACCTGTTTAGGTGCAGTCACCTCTTCCTTGACTCAGCCCGGCGCTTACGCCTCGGCTACAACTTACGAATCAGCTGCACTTTCCTACGTGGGATAGTTTCACGCCAATCCGACGACCATCATCGAGCATAAGGAGGAGGCCAAGGCCGCTCCTTCAGGAGATCACCATGATTCACGATGTCATTCTTGCCTTGTCTTTCCTTGCTATCGTCACTGCCCCAGCCTTCATCGTGATGCGTACGGAGCGCAGCCACCAGGATTTCTAGACCTAGCTACGCAAGGCCATCTGCTCGGTCAGGATCTGCGTCAGATCCGGCTTTTTCAGCCCGAACTCCGTCTCATTGAACTTGTCCACCTTGCTCGACCAGTTCATGGAACAGAACTTTGGACCGCACATGGAGCAGAACGCCGCTTCCTTGTAGTAGTCGTCCGGCAACGTTTCGTCATGCATGCTCCGCGCCGTCTCCGGGTCGAGCGAGAGCGCGAACTGCTTGTCCCAGTCAAACGTGTAGCGCGCATGGGAGATGGCATCGTCGCGGTCGCGCGCGCCAGGCCGGTGCCGGGCCACATCGGCCGCATGCGCCGCAATCTTATAGGCAATGATGCCGTCCTTGACGTCCTTTTCGTTCGGCAGCCCGAGGTGCTCCTTGGGGGTCACGTAGCAGAGCATCGCCGCGCCGTGCCAGCCGATCATCGCCGCGCCAATCGCGCTGGTAATGTGGTCGTAGCCGGGAGCGATGTCAGTGACGAGCGGACCCAGCACGTAGAACGGAGCCCCGTCGCACAGCTCGACTTCCTTGTCCACCTGCAGCTTGATCTGGTCCATCGGAATATGCCCCGGACCCTCGATCATGACCTGCACATCGCTCTTCCACGCCTGCCGCGTCAGCTCACCGAGCGTCTTCAACTCAGCAAATTGGGCCTCATCGCTCGCGTCGGCCAGCGAACCCGGCCGGAGTCCGTCGCCGAGTGAGTAGCTGACATCGTACTTGGCCATAATGGCCGTGATGCGGTCGAAATTTTCGTACAGGAAGTTCTGCTTGTGGTGGTGCGTCATCCACTGCGCCAGGATGGCGCCGCCGCGGCTCACGATACCGGTTATCCGCTTGGCCACCAGCGGGATGTACTGCACCAACACGCCCGCATGAATGGTGAAATAGTCCACGCCCTGCTGCGCCTGCTCCTCGATCACCTCGAGATACAGGTCGATGTTCAGGTCTTCCAGACGCTTCACGCGATTCAATGCTTCGTAGAGCGGCACCGTGCCGATCGGCACCGGAGAGTGGCGCAGGATCGCCTCCCGGATCATGGGAATGTCGCCGCCCGTGGAAAGATCCATCACCGTATCCGCGCCGTAATGCACCGCCGTATGCAGCTTGCGCAGCTCCTCGTCCACGTTCGAGCTCAGCGCGGAGTTGCCGATGTTGGCATTGATCTTGCACAGCGACTCGACCCCGATCGCCATCGGCTCGAGCTCCGGATGCTGGATGTTCGCCGGGATAATCATGGTTCCGCGGGCGATCTCGCTGCGCACCAGCTCGGCTGACATTTTCTCGCGCTGCGCCACGTACGCCATCTCTTCGGTGATCAGGCCCTTGCGCGCGAAGTGCATCTGCGACATGTTCGTATCCCCGGTGCGGGCGGCCTCGGCTTTCCGCCTGACGATCCAGTCGGCCCGGCCTGCCGGCACCGCATAGCCATTGCCGACTCCGTTCTTGGCTCCACTGCCGTTCTCATGCACCTCACCGGTGTTCTTCCGGCTCATCTCACTCAAGCTCACGCGGCACTCCTCAAGACAAACTCTCGACCTTATTCGAGCAAGTATACGCCGCAGCGCCCATCTCCTTTACTGTTCCAGCCCGCGTGCGTATCATTCCGCGCGAGTGAATTTTGCCACCCGATCGCTCGTCATCTGCGAGCAGCGCCGGTACCCTCCAGGCCGTCTACCTCCAGCGACACCGGCAAACTTTCAGCACAGGAGTCCTGCCATGAAACTGTTTTCCGCACACCACAAAGATCTTCGCGCCCTTTACACAAACTCCCTTCATAAAGCGCTGGACATGGAAGAGCAGATCAGCCGCGCGCTTCCGGCCATGATTGCGAAAGCCTCGGATCCGGAGCTCAAGTCCGCCCTGGAGACGCACCTGACTGAAACCTGCGGACATGTCTCCAAGGTGGAACGCCTGCTCCAGTCCACCGGCAATTCCAATCCGCTCACCTGCAAGGTCGCCAGCGCACTCATCCACGAGGCCCAGAGCATGATCAAGGACGCGGACGCGGCAGTGATCCGGGACGTCGCCTTGATCTCCGCCGCTGAGCAGGTCGAGCATCACGAGATGGCCGTCTACGGAACGCTCCGCAGCTGGGCCAGGACGCTCGGCGAAGATAGCCGCGGCTGCTTCGATCTGATCCTGCAGGAGGAGGAGCACACCGACCACCTTCTCAGCAGCATCTCCGACCGGCTCAACGCGCATGCCGACGTTCCTATGATGGCTGGAGCGAACTGAAAACTGCACCCGGAATCGATGGTCGCCTGATACGTGAGCACGAGCATGCCTCAGGCGACCGCCGGCTCCCTGCTAAACTAGGGATACGATGGCAAGGATGGAGAAAAGTCAGGTCAAGATCGTCCTCGCGAGTCTCATCATCCTCCTGACGGTCGGCTGGCTCGCGTTCTCGGGAGCCTCGGACAGTGCGAACAAGAGCTATTACGTCACCATCTCCGAGCTGCAAGGCATGGGCAACAAGGCCTACACGCGCCACCTGAGAGTGGCGGGCAACGTCGCCCCGGGCAGCATTCATCGCGCCGGGTCCAGCGCCAACTTCGCGCTGCTCGAGCTCGGCAAACGTCTCGACGTGGTGTACAGCGGTACCGAGCCGCCGCCGGACACCTTCAAGGACGACGCCCAGGCGCTGGCGATCGGCACCTACGGCCGTGACGGCGTCTTCCACGCAACCCAGCTGCAGGCCAAGTGTGCGAGCAAGTACGCCCCTACGCCCGGATCCCGGCCAGGGCAACCTGCCACTGCGCAGACCACCGGCAAGTCTGCCGCGCTAATCACCCCCGCCATCCGCTGAGGCCGTCAGCGCTTTCAGGTACAGGTACGTAAACTCCACGCCTTTGTAGTATGACTCGACCCCGAGCCGCTCATCCTTGCCGTGCGCCCGGACGTCATCCTCATCGATCTGAAAGCCGTTCAGCCCATAGCTCGGCACCCCCGCCGCCGTCGTGTAAATCGAGTCACTCGCCCCGGCCTCCATGGTCGGCACAATCGGCAGCCCCGGCCAAAGCTTCCCTACGACTTCAACCAGGGCCCGCTGTACGGTCGCGTTCACCGGAGGCGGCGGGGCCGAGGTCCGTTTCGCCCCTTCAGCCATCACCATGCCGGCGTCCGTCACGTACTCCACCTTGATCGCCGGGTCATGGAAGATCCGGATCAGGTCCTGGCGCACCTCCTCACCCGAGTGCCCAGGCAAAATGCGGCAGTTCACATTTGCCTGGGCCTGCTGCGGAAGCGCATTCGGAGCATGTCCCGCAGACATCATGGTGGCCACGCATGTCGTTCGCAGGGTCGAGTTATAAATGGGATCTTCGGTCAGCTTCTTCACGGAGGCCGTATTCATCGGCTGCTTCAGCACACCCCGAATCTCTTCGGCCGTCTCGCCTTTGCTGATGGTCGCCATCTTCTCGAAGTAGGCCCGCGTCACCGCATTCAGCTCGATCGGAAACGGCGACTTCTCCAGCCGGCCGAGCGCGTCCGCCACATGATAGATCGCGTTATCCGGCACCGGCAGCGAACTGTGCCCGCCCTTGTTGGTCACGGTCAGGCGGAAGTCGGCGTAGGTCTTTTCCGTCGC
The DNA here is from genome assembly GCA_964249905.1 of uncultured Acidobacteriaceae bacterium. Taxonomy (GTDB): domain Bacteria; phylum Acidobacteriota; class Terriglobia; order Terriglobales; family Acidobacteriaceae; genus Edaphobacter. Next base: position 5,956 of record CAXUEE010000072.1, on the reverse strand, counting down.
TTCCACGTCGAAGACCGTGGCTTTGCCGTGCTCGGCATACACTCCGCCCGCATCAGGATTGACGACAAACTCGGCCTGCATCCGCTCCGGATGCTGCGCTTCCAGCCACTCCACACCGTTCGACTTACCGCCTTCTTCATCGGCGGTAAGCGGCAGTGTGATATCCCGATCCGGCACAAACCCCTCCCGCTTCATCCGCAGAAACGAGGTCACGAGAGCCGCGTCGCCTTCCTTGATGTCCTGGGTGCCGCGGCCGTAGAAAAAGCCATCCTTTTCGGTGAATACGAAAGGATCGGTCGTCCAGTCCTCGCGCTTAGCTTCGACGACATCCAGGTGACAGATCACCAGGATCGGCTTGAGCGTGCTGCCTGCCTTGCCATGGTAGGTAGCGACCAGGTTCATCTTGCGGTCGTTCGGCCCCAGCAGCTTCAAGTCCTCCGGCGCAAAGCCGCCATCAAGCAGCCGCTGCCGTGTCGCCGTGGCAGCCGCCGTGACCGAGCCTACCGAATCCGTTGAATTGATCTCTATCAGCTGCTGAAAAATCGCGCGCGCAAGCTGCCGGTCGGCTGCGGACAGCTGGAACGACGATGGTTGCGTTTGGGCTGTCCCGTTCAGCGACACGGCGAGCATCCCGACCATCAAAACAGCTCCTGCTTTCATAGACCCTCACTCCGGCTCTTATACTCGCATAAGGACTATGGCCGCTGAAGTCTCTTCCGACGTCGCTGTGCAGATGACCGGCACCGCCAAGCTCTACGGCACCTTCGCTGCCTTGCGCGCGACGACGCTGGCGCTCCCAGCCGGCACAGCGACGATGATTCTAGGCGAGAACGGAGCCGGCAAATCGACCCTTCTGCGTCTGCTCGGCGGCCTGGCCGAACCCACCCACGGCACTCTCCTCGTCCTCGGAGCACCCCCGGCTCAGCGGCGCGGCCGCGTCGCCTACATGTCCCATGCCTCCATGCTCTACGACGAGCTTTCCGCGATGGAGAACCTCAAATACTTCGCCGCCTTACACGCCGACAGCGGCTGCAATTGTGTCGGCTCGCCGGAGATGGCGCTGCGGGCAGTCGGCCTCGACCCGAAGCTGACGCGCCCCGTAGCGCAGTACTCTCAGGGCATGCGCCAGCGTGCCTCCCTTGCCCGCGTGCTGCAGACTGACCCCGAGCTGCTTCTGCTGGACGAGCCCTTCTCGAATCTCGACGTCAGCAGCGCCCACCACATCGTCGCGCTCCTGGCCGACTTCCTTACGTGGCCGGTCGCTGCCAGTGCCTTTCGCCGGACCATTGTTCTCACCACGCACCAGGCTCACCTGGCCGAGCCGATTGCCGACCTGACCCTTACGCTCGATCGCGGCGAGGTCGTCTCCGCCGTGCCTCGCCGGGCGATTGCATGAAGCAGTCCGCGCCAGCCAAGACCAACGCTGTTCGCCTGCTGGCCTCGCTCGGCCTGCGCTACGAATTGCGCGCCTACACCGTCGACCCGGAAGACTTGAGTGCCATCAGCGTCGCCGCCAAGATCGGCCTGCCGCCGGAGCAAGTCTTCAAGACGCTGCTCACCAGCTGCAGCACCGGAGAACACTTTTTTGCGGTCATCCCGGGCGACCGTGAGCTCGACCTGAAAAAGCTTGCGCAGGCGGCCGGAGCGAAGAAGCTCGAGCTTGCCAGCCTGAAAGACGTCGAGCCGCTAACCGGATACATCCGCGGAGGCGTCACGGTCCTGGCCGCGAAGAAGCCCTTCCCTGCTTTTGCGGACGAAACAGTGGAGCTGCATGAGATCGTCAGCGTCTCCGCCGGACAGCGCGGCTTGCAGGTGCTGCTTCGGCCGGCGGACTATCTGCGAGCCACCGGCGCGCACGTCGCCGACCTGACGCGGAGCCGCACGTGAGTTTTATCCGGCACGTCCTGACGCATCTTCAGAAAGACCTTCGGCTAGAGTGGCGCTCGCGCGACGCC
>CAXUEE010000072.1:0-3991 GCA_964249905.1 uncultured Acidobacteriaceae bacterium | reverse complement strand
TTTCGCTGCTGGTCGTCGTCGTCTTCTCGCTCGCCTTCGATCCAACGGCAGCCATATCCCGCCAGATCGCCGGCGGCATTCTCTGGGTCGTCATTCTGTTCGCCGCCACCACCACGTTGAACCAGTCGTGGACGCGCGAGCAGCGCAACCAGGTGCTGGATGTGCAACGCATGGCGCCCTGCTCCCCGGCTGCGCTATTTCTCGGCAAAGCACTTGCCAACATGATCTTTGTTACCGCGGTGGAGTTGGTGCTGGCCCCGCTGTTCACCATCTTTTACAACCTGCGCGCTCTTGGGCAGGCCTGGTTACTGCTGCTCGTGTTGCCGCTCGGCACGTGGGCTCTGGTCGCCAACGGAACCTTCTTCGCCGCGCTCGGCCTGCGCACGCGCAACCGCGAGCTGATGCTGCCGCTGGTGCTCTTTCCGGTCTCGCTACCGGCGCTGCTGGCCATGGTGCAGGCCTCGACCAACATCCTCTCCGGCGAGTATGAACCAGCGATCTGGATCAAGCTGCTCACCGGCTACGACATCATCTTCACGACCGCCTGCCTGCTGCTGTTCGAGCTCACCATCAACGCCGAATGACCACGCCTGTCTGGCGAACAGTAAACTGACTCGCGCATAGTGGGAGAACCAGCCGCGGTAAAATAAGCCCATGGCGCAGCCTATTCACCGCAAGTCGCAAGCCATCCCGATCCTAGGCGCACTCTGGCTTGCTGCCTCCGTTCTCGTCCTTGCCTACAGCTTTTACCTCGCGCTCTTTGTCGCTCCGACCGAGGCGACCATGGGCAACGTGCAGCGTATCTTCTACTGGCATGTACCCTCTTCCTCGATGGGTCTGGTCTTTCCCTACGTCAACTTCGCGGCTTCAGTAGCCTTTCTTGCTCTGCGCCGCAGCAATCCTGCCGTGGCGCTCACTGCGGATGCGCTCGCGGTCGCCTCCGCTGAGCTGACGCTAGTGTTCCTGACTATCTGCCTTGCTACCGGCATGCTTTGGGGCAAAGCCTCCTGGGGCATCTGGTGGGCGTGGGATGCACGCCTTACCTCGTTGCTGCTCCTGTGGCTGCTCTACGTCGCCTATCTGATGACGCGGCGTCTCTCTTCCACCGGCCAAACCTCTACCGTAGGCGCGGTCATCTCGGTCTTTGCCGCGATCGATGTGCCGATCGTCTTCTATTCCATCCAGTGGTGGCGTACCCAGCATCCATCGCCCGTGTTGCGCGGCGAGGGCTCGCTCGACCCCTCGATGAAGCCGGCTCTTTACTGGAGCTTCCTCGGCTGGCTTCTGTGGGGAGTCTTCGCCTGCGCCTTCCGCTTTGCCATCGAACGCCGCCGCCAACAGATCGAGCAGGCAGCGGCGAAACTCGCGATGGCTGCCGCACTGGCGCCGCGCGACCCCTTCCCAAGCCACCGCACCCCGGAGACCGGCAATGCATTTTGACGGCTGGAACACCATTGAAGGCCGTCACCTGGTCTTCGCTTACGCAGCGATTTTTCTTATCCAAGGCGGCTACTTCGCCTGGATGATCCGCAGCTGGCTGCAACTGAATCACGAGAGCGAAAAAGCGGCGAGATCCGTCGACTGACGAACCTCGCCGTCCGAGGAGTATTTCGCCGATGATGTGGAGACTGCCTCTTCAGCAGTCGTCCACTTCACAAGGGAGTACCCGCCCTCCGCACCGGAGTTGCGGTCATCGGAAAGATTTTTTCGCTGAAATTCTGCTCTTGGTGAAGCCGCACGCTAAGAAATAGTTTCAGGATATACAAGCGCATGGCGGGGAAACCTGCCTCCTTTGCGGGGCCCGCTGCGTCCCATAAAATGGGGGCCTCTTGATCTTCTCCTTTCCTCGGCTGTCTACACTGTCGCTCTGCCTCATGCTCCCGCTCTGTTTGCCGACCTACCTAAAAGCGCAAACAACAATCTCCGGAGTTCAGCCGCCTCATCCTTTGCTGATCGGCTATTTCCCGCAGTGGGGCCTCTACAACCAGCCCATGTACTTGGCAAAGGATCTGATCACCCCGCAAGGCACGCTGCTGCTGGATCAGATTAATTACGCGCAAGGATTCGTGACCGAGGGACACTGCTCGGTTGCCGATCCCCATGCTGACCTGAACTACACCTTCTCAGCGCAACAAAGCATCAATGGCGTGGCCGACCGCACGGACCAGCCGTTTCGCGGCTACCTCAACCAGCTTCGCGAGCTTAAGCAGCGCTTTCCGCAGGTGAAGATCGTCGTCTCGCTGGAGGGCCGCGCAGCAAGCTTTGCAGAGGACGCACAGCCGGAGAACCGCAAGGCCTTTGTTTCTTCCTGCATCCAAACCTTTCTTAAAGGAGAGCTCGGACCCGGGATCCACGCTTCCGGCCTGATCGACGGCTTCGATATCGATTGGGAGTTTCCCCGGGCGGAAGACGCCGAGAACTACCTCGCGCTGCTCGCCGAGTTTCGCCGCCAGATAGATCAGCTTCGCCCTCATTCGCTGCTCTCAGTTGCGGTCGGCCACAGCCCAGGCATGTCCGGAGCCATCGGAGGCGACCTCGCCCCTACCAGCGCGCTGGTCGACGAGGTCGGGCTCATGACCTACGACTACACCGGCCCGTGGAGCCGGAGAACCGGCTTTCTCGCACCGTTCTCTTCCTCGGCAGATCACCCCTCCGGCAGCGTTCAGCGCAGTGTGCAGGCTTATCTGGCTGCCGGTGTGCCCGCCAGCAAACTCATCGTTGGCGTGCCCTTCTACGGGTATGGCTGGAGGTTGGTTACGGAGGACAATAACGGTCTGTTCCAGGAAGGCGAGCCCATCCGCGGCGATCAGCCCTACCGCTTCATCGCGGGTCTGATCCCGGACTCCACCGTCTTCCGCGATCCCGATTCGCAGGAACCGTGGCTCTTCGACGGGGATGCCTTCTGGACGTATGAAGACCCAGTCTCCGTCCAACGAAAGGCGCAGTACGCGCAGCAGATGCATCTAGGCGGACTTATGATCTGGGAGCTAAGCAACGATACGTCCGCCTCAACCCTGCTCCACGCTGCCTATCAATCGCTGCACTCCTCAGCACCTTCGGCATCGATCCCGGCTTTAGATGCCCGGCCCGAAACTTCGCCGGCGCAAAGGAATCAGGAAGAGTAAGGGGCAAGCGTGCAGCCTTATCGCCAGCTGACGGCGAGGTGCCAGCGCAGTCCGCGAGCATCCGTTTTGGTGAGCACTCGCGCGTAGTCCTGCAGCTCTTCCAGAACCTGAGGTCCCTCTGTTCCAAGCTTGTGCGGTTCGTCGCCTAAGATGTCAATCAACGCCTTCACTGTGTCCAGGCCTTCCGCACCGAAGTACCACTGCGTCGGCGGAAGCTTCTTAATCAGTTCCTGGTTACCGGCTCCCTCTTCGATAAGCAGGGACATAGAGTTCTCATCGGCGGAAAAGAAGTCGATCAGTGGCCGGACCCCGGCCGAAAGCGCAAGTTTCTCCAGTGCATCTTCATGCCGGGCGAGCGCTCGCCCGTTCACAAAGATGTCAAAGCCCGGGTCCTCTCCTTCGACTACGATGTACATCGAAGCTGCCATTCCCTGAGTGTACCGTTCCGGTCTGGTGAGCGGAAGATGCGCAGTCCATCTCACGACACCTCCCAAGAGCCCTCTGCGAGTAGCCATACTCCGGAAAGGACAAGCAGGAGCAAACCCAGACCCGTCGTCCAGTCCGTGTGCGGACGAAGCAGGACGTACCCCTCCGCGATGGTCACGGCAAGAGCGAGTACGTACCGCGACGAGAAGCCGGCGGGCGAAGCTTCGCGGAGCAACCAGATAGTGAGGAGGGTTACCGGGCCGCTGAACAGAAGGTCTTTCCCGATCTCCACCCGGATGGCCGAGGCGCTCCAGGCAGAGCTTCGTTCCGCGTGAGAGAAGCAGAGAGGAGCAGCTGTAAGAAAAATAGCAGCAGAAAAGATCGCTGCTGCCGGCAGAAGAGGCATTCGCGCCAGACCCCTGTGAAGCTGAATCGCGGCC
>CAXUEE010000071.1:9330-15176 GCA_964249905.1 uncultured Acidobacteriaceae bacterium | reverse complement strand
CCTCTACCGCCTGCGCAAAGACCAGCTCGTCGCCCTCGACCGCGTCGGCGACAAGACCGCCCAGGCCCTGCTCGACGAGATCGCCCGCTCCCGCTCCGCACCCTTGTCCCGCGTGCTCCTCGGCCTCGGCATCCGCTTCGTCGGCGAGCGCACCGCGGGCCTGCGCGCCGCCCACTTCGGCTCCCTCGCCCCCCTCAAGGCCGCAACCGTAGCCGCTCTGACCGGCGTCACCGAAGTCGGTCCCAAGGTCGCCGAGTCGCTCTATGAGTTCTTCGCCGAGCCGCGCAACCAGGCGCTGATCGCCGACTTCAAAGCCGTGGGTCTCACCATGCTCGCCGAGAAGCGAGTCACAACCACGCACCTGGAAGGCCTGACCTTCGTACTCACCGGAACGTTACCGACGCTCACCCGCGAGGCCGCCAAGGAGCGCATCGAATCCGCCGGAGGCCGGGTCTCCGGAACCGTCTCGAAGAAGACCAACTATGTCGTCGCCGGCGAAGAAGCCGGCTCGAAGCTGGAGCGGGCGCAGACACTCGGTGTCAAGGTCCTGGATGAGGCCGGATTCATGTCGCTGCTGGGCGAAACTCCGTAAAAATTACAGGGCTCGCTGCTATCATCTGCCAGCAAGCTATCCATCTCTGAGGCCCAAAACCATGTCTTCGCGTGCTGCACGGCTGTCTTCCCTGTTGCTTCTCTCTGCGTTGGCAGGTGCCGCATCGGCCCAGACCAACGTCGGCACGACCTCGACCAACGTGACCCTCGGCAATCTCACCTTCGGAGCCAACAACGGCAATCCTACCGGGACCGACGACACCATCATCGGCGTCAACGCCGGCACCGCCCTCACCACCGGCCGCGAAATGACCATCATCGGCTTTCTCGCCTGCCCGGCTTTCGACGGCAGCCAGGTGCCGAACGCCGGTCCGGAAAATGGCCTCACCACCTGCATCGGCTCGCAGGCCGGCCTCAGCATGATCTCCGGCGGCGCCTTTCCCTCGGTCGATAACGTCTTCATCGGCCAGAAGGCCGCGCTTGGCATGACCGCCGCGTCGGAAGAAACGCTGATCGGCGTGCACGCCGGCGCAGGCATCGCCACCGGCGGCGGAGACACCATCGTCGGCGCCCACTCCATGGACGGCCACGTTCCCCTGAACTCGCTCCACAACACGGTCATCGGCAACTTCTCGCTCAACGCGCCCGGAGACAAGGACCACATCATCGTCATCGGCTCGGAGGCCGCCGGAGCGCTCGGACCGGCCAGCCAGGCCATCATCATCGGCTCGACCGCCAATAATCTCACGACCGCCTCGCAGGCGATCATCATCGGTGACAACGCCGGAAACTACGGCACCAACGTCACCCAGAGCGTCATCATCGGCTCGCAAGCCGGCCTGAATACACCCTCGGGTGCAACCATCGTCGGCCCCTTTGCCGCGGCCAACGCCACCAGCGCCGGCACCTTCATCGGCCTTGCCGCCGGCGCCAACGTCACCAACGGCAACTACGACACCTGCATCGGCTTCCAGGCCTGCGGCAATCTCTCCACCGGCAGCAACAACACCGCCATCGGCACCGCCGCCGGCTTCGCCCTTACCGGCAACGAGTACCGCACGGTCGCCATCGGCGACGGAGCCACCACCACCAACGGAGCCTCAAACGCCATCCAGATCGGTTACGGCTTCAACGGCGTCTCGAACTCCGTCCAGTTCAACCAGACTCAGGTCGTCGATGGCAACGGAGATCTGCACACCGGCACCAACGCCCCCGGATCCAGCGACCTGTGCACCACCGGCGCCATCCGCATCGTGCTGCCCTACATCTACGCCTGCGTCGGCGCCAATCAGTGGATGCGCGCCGCCCTCACCGCCTACTAACGACAACATCTCCCACTCCCAGCCTCAGACAGCCTTACCGTCTGGGGCCGGATGCTTGCTGATTCTGTACGAAAAAGCCGTCTCGCTGAGAGCGAACCAGCTTTCCTGTGCAGCTCCAAAAAAATCACGTCATCCTGAGCAAAGCGAAGAACCCCTGTATTTGCATTGGCTGTTGTTCGTTCTTGCTGTAACCCTCATAGTAATCCGCTCAATTGCACGCCTCAGGCAGGCACCACCTACCCCTCTCCCAATCCTGAGTTCACCGCCTACAAGCGAGCTTTCCCCCACTGCCCCTACGGAAGGGCACGCCTTCAGGCGTATTACTCTCTCCCGCCCATCCTGATCCAATCCTGAGCGGCTTCCCCACAGCCTCACCGTGGGGAGGCCGGCGAATAATTCTGCCTTGTCAAGCGCCTTTTCCGCTAAGTCGTTCATAATAGGTCACTTAGAGGTGGCATAATATCCCCACGCAAGCCGCTATAATAAAAGAGAGGTATGTTTTTGAAGACGTTGCAACGACTCTTCCACCTCGCCATTCTGGCGAAGCCAGAATGGCTTTAGTCGTCGGCTTACCCTGTCCGCAAAAGAAGTGCATACCGAGGTCCGGGTAGTGTCCTAATTTGGATTCTGCTGATTGGAATCCTCTGCGGGCTTCGGTTCCATACCGATGTGGGGAATGAAAATCGTTTCCGTCAATCGCAAGGGATCGCCACCCTGCTTGCTGATGAGAAATCCGCCGAACTGTTGCGTTTCGGTCTTATTCAAGATACCGACGTAGACAACATTGCCCGCAACTCCAGACCACAACTCGCGTTTCAAGTATTTCCGGAGTTGCTCAGGGCTCATCTCAAATTCAACTTCGATCGCATGAGGCGTGTTGGGAGGCAAGAAAGAGTTCTCCTTTACTTTAGAGCTATTGCTCACATCGGGGCCAAACTTTACTCCTCCGCTTTTGATGGTCAAGGGGTACCCGGTTCTATTTACCAAGGTAAAAGAGATCCCAAGCATCGTCCTTCCATCCTTTTTCCGGATCACATTGCTGCTCCACCCTTCAACAGCTACCCACTGACGAAAAGCTGCTTCTTGCAAGCGAATTCCGTCTCGGGAGGCATCGGCCGCTTTGCGGGTTTCCCATCCCTGCCAGCCTATAAACATTCCCGTGAGTCCGGCGATGATAACCAACCACCAATCGGGTTTGATCCACCAATGGGTCCTTTCGATGGTTGTGTTCCCGGTTGGCGGTTTGGATGCGGAATCTTTCTTATCGCTTGTGCCGCAGGGATGTTCATCTATGCCGTTCGCAGCAACAATGGCTGGCTGGCGCTGGGCTGTGCGGGCCTCTTCATTGCGGGGAGCTTTATTTGGCTGACTGGGCACACCCAGTGCCAGAACACAGAAGATGACCAATCCATTGAGCATTATGGGGAAAATGTATCACAGAAATTGATAGACGCCGCCTATGCCTCGGTGGGAGTATTGAGGGCATGCGAAAGCTTCGCAAGTTCTTCCGTTCAATGTTTTCTGAATGGGGGTCAGGTTTGAGCGGCCCCTCATCTATCCCTTTTGCAGTGCTTGCCCTGTTTGCATCTGGCTCACTGCAAAAGGCTTGCTACGCTTCCTTAGCTGGGATCCTGTGCTTCTTCAGTGCTTACCGTATATGGGACAAGGAATACGAACGAGCGGAAACCGAGAAGGAGAAGAATCAGTTCCCTGTAATTGAGGGAAGCATACTAGCCACCTTTCATGGTACGTACACAAACCCCTACACGCTGCAGCCTGTGCTTCGCGATAGCAGATACTACGTGCATGTGCGTTTAGTAAACGTAAAAGACGTGCCTTGTACGATCAATCGCTATCGACTGATCTTCTATCTGGGGGCGCAGGAGGTCGTCAGCGGGGACGGAGAAAAAGTCAGTGGAATTATCGAGCACGACTCTAGCTTTCGAGACGCTAACACGGAACAGAGCATAGCTTCCCTCGCGACAACACGAATTTACGCGTTGCCTATCCACGCTGCAAACCCTCTTCGCAGGGGTTGCGCCCAAGATGGCTGGATTCAATTTCACGTGAAAGACTTCACCCCCCCTTTCTTCAGTGATCTCGGCGTTTGGGAAGACATCTATACCTTGGTGGCCACTGACTCATTCGGAAAAGATCATTTCATAAATGCGCCAGCGTTGACCGTAATTGCTGGTGAACTCACGCAATAAACTTCTTGACCAACTCGTATTCTTGTAATACAGTTATTGCAGTGAGGAACAAATGGCAAACATCCTGAGCACTGACAAGAAGATCGCAATCATCGGAGCACTCACTGAAGGCTCTTCTATCCGCTCCATTGAGCGCATAACGGGAGTTCATCGGGATACGATCATGCGGCTGGGCGTCAAAGTCGGTCAAGGATGCACGGCCATGATGGATCGCACCATGCGTAACCTCTCCTGCAACCGGCTGGAGTTGGACGAAATCTGGGGTTTCGTCGGCAAGAAAGAGCGGAACGTCAAGATGGGGGAGGGTCATGAAGTTGGCAGTGTGTGGACGTGGTGCGCTATCGACGCCGACACGAAGCTGGTTCCTGCATTCAAGATCGGCCAGCGCAACGCGGCTGACGCAAACGCCTTCATGCAGGATGTAGCCAGCCGCATGGCAAACCGAGTTCAACTCTCCACGGACGGGTTCCATGCTTACGCGAAGGCTGTGGAGAAGTCTTTCGGTAACGACGTGGATTATGGTCAAATCGTCAAGGTCTACGGCACGTATGAGTTTGGAGAGCGTAAATACAGCACCTCTGGCGTGCTCTCCTCTGAGAAGAAGATCTTTACCGGAACGCCAGACGTTGACCTGATCTCGACCAGCTACGTGGAGCGGCTGAACGCTACGACTCGCCTCCACATGCGCCGCCTCACCCGTCTAACCCTTGCGTTCTCAAAGAAGCGGGAGAACTTCGACGCGGCTGTAGGGCTTCACTTTGCCTTCTACAATTTCGTAAAGCGTCACAACACGCTGAAGACGACACCCGCTAAGGCTGCTGAGGTCGCAAGCAAGCAGTGGAGTATTGGCGAGCTATTGGAGGCTACTGCTTGACAACGCAAATCAGAAGGTACATCGAACTGGCAGATATTGTGGGCTTGCACTTAGAGTGCAAGTCGTGTGGTTGTTCGTTGTCTATGGGCGCAGATAAGGATGGAAGTACAGTTGAAAAACTCCTGTCTAGCCAAAACAACATTCTTATGGAGTGTCCTGCATGCGGAACACTCTGGACGAAGCATCCCGTGGGAAGTGCAGGTTGGGATTCCGAAGTAAAGAGTCTGTTTCGTCAAATCCGGAACCTCAAAATACTTGAGTCTGGGTTTGGCTGCACTTTGAAGCTAGAGATGGCGGACGAGACAAAGCAATGAGCCACATTGAATCCCTAAGACACGTAATCCGTGAACTCCACGGTGCGGAAGCAACGCACCGGGAGTCGGTGCCGGTTAATGAAACCTATCAAGGTAAGACTGTCTGGGAGGGAATCGTTGAAGTATTCGATCTAGTAGGCCACCCGAACGCGAATACCGCCTATGCGTGGTCGCACGATACAGATGATCCGCAGAACCCAAAGCGACATGTGACCGTGCTCCACATCCATCCGGCTACCTCGCCCCTTGCTGCTGTCCGCGCAGCTCTTCTACAGGAGTACAGACTTGCCAACGCCTAAACCTGAGCCACGTCCGGTTGGGCGTCCCAGACTCCACGACGCTGCCAAGTCCAGCATTGTGCCTGTGCGTTTTAGCGCAGAGGATCGCCAACGGCTAGAGGATGCAGCTAAGGCAAAGGGACAGACCGTATCCGATTTCATCAGGGAGACGATTCATGCTTCGCTCTAACCGCAACTCCAAATTAGGCCACTACCGAGGTCCGGACCTAAGTTAGTTCCTTTGAAGACTTTGCACACGTTGGGGGGGGCCCTCCCGGATCTGCACCCGAGCCGGC
>CAXUEE010000071.1:0-9320 GCA_964249905.1 uncultured Acidobacteriaceae bacterium | reverse complement strand
GAAATATAACCCGCCCCTCTTGACACAGAAGTTACTCTGTAGAGCGTCAAGGTCCGGCCCCCGCGCCGGACCTTGACGCGTTAAGTCCGGACCCCGTATCTCGAAGTCCAGACCTAATCCCTCTCGTTTGAAGACTTTGCACACTTTGGGGGGGGACCTACCGGATCTGCACCAGATCCTGCGACGGCGTAGGTGGGGCCGCCTCCGGGTGCTGCGGCGCCCGCCAGTGATCGATGTAGCTCACCTGGTGAACGCAGGAGATCGTGCAGTTGGGCGAGCAGCTCTTCTCGGTCAGGAACTCGCGCTCCACATCCGCGCGCTGGTACTCCGCCAGTGGCACGCCCGGATACCCGCGCTGCTGCGAGCAATAGTGCACCAGGCCGAACTCGCAGATATAGAGATAGCGCGATCCCGCACGGCAGCGCCAGTCGTTCGGCTCGCCATTCGCGATCGCCTCCTGGAACTGGTTGAAGCGCGAGTAGCTCCGCCGAGTCAGCTTGCGCACGCGATCCCAAACCTCGCGCTCACGCTCGCCGAGCGGCTTGAGCTGCCCGCTGCCGTCGTGGATAATCCCGATCGTCGACGAGAACCCCAGCGCCAGCGCCCGCTGGCTCACCGTATACGCATCCTCCGGGTTAGCTACCCCGCCCCCCACCACGGAGTTGATATTCACATGAAAATCCGCGTGCTCTGCCAGCATGCGCAGCTTCGCGTCGAGCACCTTCAGGCTCTTCTTCGACACCGCATCCGGCAGGACATTGTCGATCGAGATCTGCATATGATCGAGGCCCGCCCGGTTTAGCCGCTCGATCCGCTCCGGCATCAGCAGGTAGCCGTTGGTGATCATGCCCGCGATCGCACCGGTTTTGCGGATGCGTGCGATCACCCGGTCAAGCTCCGGATGCAGCAGAGGCTCGCCGCCGGAGATCGTAATCACGGAGGTCCCAAGCCGCCCCAGATGATCGATCCTCTGCTCCATCTCCTCGATTGGCACCGCGGCGGAGTGGTCGTCGTACTCATTGCAATACGTGCACGCCAGGTTGCAGCGGCGCATCGGCACAATGTGCGCCATGTAAGGATGCGAGGTCGACGCGAGGGCGGAACCGATCGAGCCCAACTCACGCAGCTTGCGCGTCGCCGACTTCCAGCGCCGCGCGGGAGTCATGCGGATGCCGGTTACCTCTGGCGCCGCCGCGAGCGCGCCCGTTTGTCCTTCAGCCATGAGGTCTAGTATAAAGCCGCTGCAGCGGCCCGTGTCAGAGTTGCGTCAGCTTTGCCTGCACACCCGAGACCGGCCGCACCTCAGGCAGCGAAGGATACTGCAGCGACGAGCGGCGCTTGCTATCCGGCGTGAGCGTAACCGTCTTCTCCTGGCGGTCACGAACGACGACCACCGTGACCGGGTGCCCCTTGGCGTCGCGAATCGCCTTGGCCCACTGGGTCGTGCTCACCAGGGTGCGGGAGTCCGCCCGCACGACGACGTCGCCGGCACGGATGCCGGCCATGGCGGCCGGGCTGTTATTGTCTACGCCGCGCACCAGCAACCCCGTGCCGGTCGAAACGCCGAAGAATGACGCCAGCTGCGGCCCCACCCGCTCCAGCATGGCGCCGGTGTACGTCGGGCTGGTTAACAAGCTCCCCAAAAAGCTCTTGCCATACTTCGGCGGAGGCAGCGGAGCAGCAGGCACAACCACCGGGGAGTCGCCTGACGTTGCAAGTACCCCTTCCGAGACCGCGGCCGGCAGAACCGGAGGTGCGTTCAAATGCCGCTCCCACGCCTGCCTCTCTACCTCATCCCGATCCGCCATCTGCGCGGTCACGACCATTTGCTGGCCGTCGCGGAGGATCGCGAAGACGACGGTGCGCCCGGGTGGCGTGTCATGGAGCATCTTGCGAATCTGCTCCTCGCCTTCGATCGACACGCCATTCATCTGCGTGACCACATCGCGCTCATGCAGACCCATCTTGCCGGCCGGCCCATCGTGATCGACATGCACGATCTCAGCCCCCCGGGCCTCCTTCAGCTTGAGTGCTGCCAACTCATCATCATTGACGTCCCGCACGTCCACACCGAGATAGCCCTGACCATGCGCCAAGCCAACGTGCTGCTCCACAACCCGCATTGTCCCCAAGGACGTCGAGGTAGCGCCCTCGGCCCACGGAATCGGCATCAGGAGCGAAACAAGGAACCCAATTCGCCCGTAATACACCCATCTCTTCATCACCGCCGCACCTTTTGCTTCGTCCCCGTGAATCGACCGCTAGACCGCTACTGGAGAGATCCGCTGCCCTGAAGCGCCTGAGTGCTCACGGTACGAAGGTACGGATTCTCGTCGGTTGTCGAGATCGTCCGCAGTACCTGCCGTACGCTGCTGTCGCTCTGGACAGGCTGAAGCAGGGCAATGGCCCTGGTCCGCACAGCCGCACTCGAGTCGGTAAGAGCTACCTGCGCAACCGCATCGCGAACGCTCTCATCCTGGCTGACGTACCGTTGCATGCCCTCGAGCACTCGGAGCCGGACACTCGGACTGCGATCGGTGCGAAGCACCGTCAGCAAAACCGGGCGGATCCCGGAGCCATCTGCCTCCGCCTTGCATCCGTGTCCGATCTTGCACTCCCCTGCTAGGATCCCTACCGACTGAGCCTGAACCCCGTTGCTTGCCGCCGCCTGAGTGCCGACCAGCAGCAGCCGCCGGATCTGCGGATCGTCCAGCGTTCCCTGGGCCATCTCCGGCACCACCCGGTTGTAGCTCACCTGCACGATTTCACCCGGAAGTTGCGTAATCGCGGAGATCGTCGAGACTCCGCCTCCATTGGGGCTCGAAACAAACACCGGAACCGCAGGACGAGGCATGTGGGCCACCTCATACCGATGAGCAAAGTTGCCGCTCAGGAAACCTACCCCGACCAGGAGAGTCGCCAGCGCCGGAGCTCCCTGCAGATGCCGCCACCAGGAGAGCGCATTCACCTGCAGCGCAGTCAGGAAGCCATGATGAGGGATCGCGTCAAGTGCCTCATCCAGGCGCATCCGGCTCTGCGCCAGAAGATTGGGATCAGGATCGCGCAAGGGATGGAGCGCCAAAGCTTCGCTCATCAATCGCAACACGTCAAGCTCCTGACGGCACGCCTCGCACACCGTCAGATGCCGTTCCACTAACATCGCTTCCTCGTCCGGAAGCTCACCATATGCCGCAAGCGTGATGCTGTCGCGCACACCTTCACATGTCATCGTCTCGCCTCGTCCAGCCTCAAAAATCTTCCGACTGCTCTACTGCTTCCAGGTCTTTGCCCGGTAAGTCCCACATCACCTCGCGATCCGATCGCAAGGCGCCTCTACAGCCCTCGCAACTCCGACAAGTTCAACCTCAACTTTCGGGTCGCGCGAAAAAGCGTATTCTTTGCCGTTTCTTCCGTTGTGCTTAACATCTCTCCAATCGTTCGAAGCTTGAGGCCCTGATAGTGCTTGAGCTCGAACACGGTCCGCTCACGAGGCGTCAGCTTATCGAGCGCCTGCGCGATCCGTTCGCCCATCACCTTGCGGTCCAGCTCCCGGCCCGGATTGGCCATGGCGCGTCCATCCGTAACGTTGGCCATCAGATCCATCTCATCGCCGCTCGCGTCGACGACCGTCGCGGGATCTTCACGGCGCGACTTCCGCCGCCGCAGCTGGTCGAGACAGAGGTTGGTCACAATCCGGTACAGCCACGTATAGAACGAGCACTCAAAGCGGAAGTTCCCGAGGTGCCGATACGCCTTGATAAACGCGTCCTGGTGCACATCCTGTGCGTCCTGCTCGTTGCCGAGCATGTGCAGTGCAAGCCGCAACACGCTCTGGTCGTAGCGCCGTACGAGCTGGTCAAAGGACGCGCGGTTGCCTTTCTGCGCCTCGCGAATCAGCTCATCGTCCTCCAAACGCTGCTGTGCGCGGGCATCCATCTGTGCCTGCGTCAGCTTGCCGCCGCGCGAACCGGAATGGACCGCTGCCTTCGCCATTGGCGTAGATTCTACGCCACCTATCTGCCCTTGAACAGGACGATGCAACGCCGCCATGACGGGCGACAGTGCTCCCAGAATTCCTAAACCGAACGTTTCAGCGCCCATGCAAATCCGACTCCGGAGTCAGAAAATTAAACCTGGAGAGTAGACCGTGAGAGCCCGAAAAGGTCATCAGGATGGACTTCTTTCGCGGATGAGAGTTTCCTGCACAAGTACACTAAGGCGATGTCGCTCTTCTCCAACCCGGCTGTCTCCACAAACGATTGGGTGTACGCGCACTGCGACGGGGGCTCGCGCGGCAACCCCGGGCCCTCCGGGTATGGGGCGGTTCTGACTGACGCCGCGGGCAACACGCTCGCCGAGCTCTCCGAGTATTTGGGTATCCGCACCAACAACTATGCCGAGTACTCGGGTCTGCTCGCCGTCCTCGCCTGGGCGCTCGAGCAGGGACATGACCGCGTCAAGGTCGTCTCCGACTCTGAACTGATGGTGAAACAGATTCAAGGCAAATACAAGGTCAACTCGCCTGACCTGAAGCCTCTTTGGCAGGAGGCACGCAATCGCATCGCCCAGCTGCAGGCCTTTGAGATCAGTCACGCGCTGCGTCACAAAAACAAAGCCGCCGACGCGCTCGCGAACGAGGCTATGGACAAAGGCACACGCCGGGGAGGCAGTCCTTCCGCACCGGTTGATTCGCTTCCGCTGCGTCCGAAGCCGGTGGCCGCGACCATGGTCTCGCCGCCTTCACGGCTGTCCGCAACCCTGGAGCCCGCTGAGCCGCGGTCGCGCCCGGCAGCGCCCACCATGCTGCGCGGCTTCACCCGGGATGGCGCCGTGCATCTACTGGGCGGAGCGACGCTGCCGGACGGCATCTTCGTCAAGATCATCCGCGAGTGAACGCGAAAGCAGCCATCCCTGCTCTGCTGATGACGGCCTCTGCCTTCGCCCAGCAGCCTTCCCGGCCGGCAGTTGCGCCTCAGTCGGCCAGCGTCGTCTCGACCGAACCGTTGCCGCTGAACGCGGCCGACGCAGTCGACCGGTCCGTACGCACGCTGGATACGAGCGATCCGGCGGCCCAGCCGCTCTTCCAGTCCGCCGTGGATTACCTGCGCCTCGACCCGTCGCTCACCCTGATCGAGCGCAGCCCCGCCGGATTGCAGGCCGACATCTCGATCCGCGGCACCACCTTTGAGCAGACGTTGGTGCTGCTCGACGGCCTGCGGCTGAACGATCCCGAGACCGGCCACTTGAACCTCGACCTGCCGCTGCCGATCGAAGCGGTGGCGCGCATCGATGTGCTGCACGGCTCCGGGTCGACCTTCTTCGGTTTGGACGCGATCGGCGGCGCCATCAACCTGATTACGGCCGCGCCGACCCGGACTTCCGGCATGTTGCGGCTGGGCGGCGGCAACCTGGGCTCGACCGAACAGCACCTGGAACTTGCCGGGGTCACGCCCCACTTTGCCGCAACCCTGACCGGCGCGCGCGATACCTCGGACGGCTTCTTCTACGCGGGGCAGAACGATCGTGGCTACCACAGCAACGCGCTTGCCCTGGACAGTTTCGTCACCTTGGCCAAACCGCTCGCCCCGACGGAAATCCTGCTGGGCGCCTCCGACCGGCCCTACGGCGCAAACCTCTTCTACGGCCCGTACGAGTCGAACGAACGCACCAAAAGCTGGTTTGCCGCGCTCCGTCAGTCCTTGCCGGCAGGCTTCTTCGCTGACTTCGCCTTTCGCCGGCACACCGACCTCTTCGTGCTCGAGGTCTTCGATCCCGCGCTCTACGAGAACAACCACGTAGACAGTCTCTGGCAGGCCGACCTGCGCCGCTCGCAGCCCGTCGCGCACCACTTCGACCTCGCCTATGGGCTTGAGGCCGACGGCGACGCGATCCGCAGCAGCAATCTAGGGCGGCACGTGCGGAACCAGGGCGCGGGCTACGCGAACATTTCCTTCCACTCGCTCAAACGTCTTACGCTCTCTCTTGGAGCGCGGGAGGAGATCTTTCGCGGACCGGCCTCGGTCTTCTCGCCGTCTGCGTCAGCTGGCTTTTTTTTGGGCCATGGGCTTCGCGCGCACGCGGCAGCGGGACATGGTTTCCGCCTGCCGACCTACGTCGACCTCTACTACTCCGACCCGACCACCATCGGCAACCCGACCCTGAAACCCGAAACCTCGCAAAGTTATGAGGGCGGCCTGGAATGGGTGCCGGCGTTCGGCTCAGCCCGAAACTTACCGCGTCTGCAACTCAGCGCAACCGGCTTTACGCTACGGCAGACCAATGCCATCGACTATTCCAAGTATTCGTTCTCCGCACCCTATCAGGCAACCAACGTGGGCCATCTCGCCTATTCCGGGGTCGAGTCGCTCGTCACTCTCCGGCCCTCGGCCACGCAGACCTTTGATCTCGGCGAGAGCTTCCTCCACGCCGCGCCACCACCGGCCGGGCTCATCTCCGAGTACGCCTACAACTACGCGAGCCACAATAGCAGCTTCGCGTGGCAGGGGATCTTCCCGTCCGTCCAGGTCGCCGCACGCACACAGGTCTCGATCGTGCAGCAGACCGGTCGCACCGCCTACCCGCTATGGAGTGTAGACTTGACCCGCACGCAGGGGCTCATCCGGCCATACGTCAGAGCCGACAACCTGGCAAACGTGAACTATCAGGAGCTTCCGGGGGTTCCGTTGCCGGGAAGGACCATCCTTGCGGGGATTACGTTGACCTGGCGGGAGCGGTAGCTAGCCTGCAAGCGAAAGCAGATCCTCCCGCTTCGCGGAAGGATGACAGTTCTTGTGATCCCGTTAACCTTCATGCAGTGTCATCCTTCGCTGAAGGCGGAGGATCTGCTTTTTGCCTTCCGTAAGCCACAAAGTGCTCCGCCGCTAAGTCCTCCCAAGTTGCGTTTGCGGCCTGAATGAAAGCAATCTTCTCTGAACGCAGGCAATGCTTCAGGTACTTCTCACGCCGGATAGCCAGACGTATGTCGTCGAACGTTTCGTAATAGACGAGCCGATGAATACGGTGTCTCGCCGTAAAGGAGTCCGCTTTCCCTGACCGGTGCTCGCGAACACGGAGAAACAGATCGTTCGTCACCCCGATGTACAACGTACGGGAACGGCTGGCAAGGATGTAAACGAAGTACACCTGTTCCCTCACCGTACCCCTTACGAACACTGTCATCCTTCGCCGGAGAATCTGCTTTTCGCTTCCTAACCCTTCGCCAGCTCCGCCTTCACCATGTCGCTGACCATTTTGCCTTCCGCGCGTAGCCCGCTGGCAAGCAGCCGCTGCTGGACGACGCGCATGGCAGGCCCGATATCTTTGGGCCCGGGCTTCGCTCCATCGTTGCCCGCCGCCAGGTGATGCAGCGCGCCGACCACCACTGTCCGCACCTCATCCTCACTCGCCGACTGCGGCAGGTAGCTCTCGATCATGCCGATTTCGGCCTGTTCCTTCTCCGCCAGCTCCGGACGGCCGCCCTTGGTAAACGACTCCACCGATTCGCGGCGCTGCTTGATCAGCGTCGTCAGAATCTGCGCCTCTTCGCCGTCCGTGAGCGGCTCGCGCTTGTCGATCTCCTTGCTCTTCAGCGCCGCCTTCACCATCCGCAGCGTCGTCAGCGTGTGCTCGTTCTTCGCTTTCATGGCGGTGATGATGTCCTTGCCGATCCGGCTGCTGATGCTGGCCGGCTTGGCCCCGGTCTCCGCGCTCACGCCGCCGCTGTTCGGCTTCTCTTCCTGCGTTCGGTCTTGCTCTTCCTGCGCCCGGTCCTGCTCACTCATGATGGCTCCTTGCGGTCTTATCTTACCTCCGCCAGTTGCCGCACCGCCCCGGGAGCTACCGCGGGCTCGGAGCCGTATGCCCAAATCTGTAGCTGATTCCAGTCGAAACAAGCGGAAAGAACCGCAGCCAGGAAGGGATGTCACCATTGATCTCGTTCTGCTCGATCGTGACGTTTTGCTGGGCGGTCGGGTTTTGGTTGATCGGCTGGCAGAAGCCCGGTCCCTGGCAGACGGTGCCGGCCAGGGTCAGCGTTGTCTGCGGCGGTTTGCCGATGTATTCCGCGCCAATCTCAAACGGCAAGCTCCAGTGGCCGCCCGTCCGCGGGATCATGTTGCCCCAGCCCAAAGTGAGGCGCGGCGCGCTCTTCGTGCCGAAGCTGAGATCAAAGGTCCCATGCACCGGATCGGCCGTGTCGCTGGTGTAGGTCGCATCGCCCAAATCGAACTGCTGTCCAGCGGGAACCATCGCCTTCGCGCTCAGGTGGTCGCCGTTGTAAAGCGTGTACCCCGGGCTGATGTGGAATCCGCCGTTGAACGGGAAGATATCCACGGCTACGAATCCCGAACGCAGTTCGATGTCGCCGATGACGTTGATGCCGTCCTCCACGAAGTGCGGGTCGATGCTTAGGAAGCTTCCTCCTGCGCGCAGATTCAGCCGCTTGCTCAAAGGAGTCGCCAACTCCAGCCCGACCCCGGATAAGCCGATCCGTACGCCGAGTGCCACGGCCGAAAATAGATGCACTCCCGCCGGACGGCTTTCCGGCGCTCGAGCCACCCCGCCGCCTGCGCTCGGAGCTGTCTCGTCCGTGCCCGGAGCTTCCGGCAGGGTCGCGCTGCTTAAGCTTCCGGCACGCGTGTCCGGCGAGACCGCCAGCACCACCCCGCCGGTTTCCTGCCCGGCCGCCGCGACGCTCGAACAAGCAGCCGACCAACCCAGCACCAGCGCAACCCAATAAAGGGCGTTCATATATATCCTCTCAGCCTGGAAGCGCTCATCCATGCTAAGAAACATCCCGTGCCGGTTGAATCCCCTGTCCGTGGCACATTCGCCGTGAGGCAAGCTGCGTGCCTCTTTGCGCCTCCGTAGCTCGCTACAATAGAAGCATGATCCGCAAGACGCGCCTCTTCACCCCGGGCCCAACGCCTCTGCTGCCCGCCGCCCAGTTCGCCATGGCCGCCGCCGACATCCACCACCGTACCGCCGAGTTCCGCGCCCTCTTCACCCGCGTCCTCGCGCAGCTCAAGCAGTTCGTCGGCACCGAGCAGAGCGATATCGTCCTCCTGTCGAGCTCCGGAACCGGAGCTATGGAGGCCGCTGTCTCCAATCTCACGTCACCCGGCGACCGCGTCCTCGTCCTCACCGCGGGCAAGTTTGGCGAGCGCTGGTCGGCGCTCGCCAAGGCCTTCGGCTGCGCGGTGGACGTCGTCTCCGCGCCCTACGGACATACCTTCTCGCTCGACGAGGTCAAGGCCGGGCTGAAGCTCGAGACCCGGGCCGTCTTCATGCAGGCCACCGAGACCTCCACCGGCGTCCGTCAC
>CAXUEE010000070.1:14632-15216 GCA_964249905.1 uncultured Acidobacteriaceae bacterium | reverse complement strand
CGGGTAATTCACCAGTCCCTTGGCCGAGTCGTCCAGCACCTCCGGATACACAAACGCCAGCTCCGCTCCGCCGATCCCGTCCGCCTTCATCTGCTGCAACTCCCGCAGGATCTCCGGCTTTTCCACCGCCGTGCCAAACCACCACCAGCGCACCATCGGCTTGGCCGCATCCGGCGGGTTCAGGAACCCCGCCTGCAGTTGCTTTATCGTCTGCCCCGCCACAGGTCGGGCTCCAGCCCACAACCCCGCGACTACCGTCGCCAGCAGCACTTTGTGTGTCATCCGCGAAGCGAATCTGCAGTTGCCGCCTCTAGTCATTTCGCCTCACCACCTGGCCTGCATCGTTTGCGTCGTCCTATGCTTTGTTGTCATCCCGTAGGGATCTGCTTGGTTCCTTTCCGTCGCTACTTTGGCGTCCCCGGAGCATTCGCCGGCGGCGCCAGCTTCGGCCCAAACTCCGCATCCGTACCAACCTTCTTTTTGCGCTCCGGATCCTCGGCATAGCCTGGCGTCGGTCCATCGAGCACCGGCTTTATCCGGCCAACCAACGTCCGCGGTCCCTCCGCCGGGAATAAATCAAACAG
>CAXUEE010000070.1:6352-14622 GCA_964249905.1 uncultured Acidobacteriaceae bacterium | reverse complement strand
GCACATAGAGCGTCTGCTGCGGCCCAATATTCCAAAACCGACCCAGCGCATGCCCGTTGATCCAGATCAACCCCTTTCCGAGCGACGACACATCCAGAAAGGCATCGCCCTTCTCCTGCAGCTCGAAGCTCCCCATCGCAAAATGCGGTCCAGAGGCTTTACCGGCAGCGGGTCGAGTATGCTTGAGCCCCGCCCTATCATTCATCGGCAGCGGATAGATTTCCCAGCCCGTCAGCGGAGCCCCGTCGAGCACCGCCGTCTGAATGCCCTTCCATTCATTTCGCATGTTGCGCGTCGAGTTCAGCCGGCCCGTGTTCTCGACCAGGATCTCCAGCACCCCCGGCCCACTGGTCTCGAGCGTCACTGTGGTCTGGTTGTAGTGCCGGTCGAGCGTCCCTACCAGCTTGCGGTCGAAGAACACCTGCGCAAAATCATGCACTGGGTCGATCACCAACGTCTTACCGGCGATCGCGCTCTCCATCTGCTTGCGGTACAAAATGTAGCCGAACGCCTGGTCAAGCTGTTCCATGGTCAGCAGCGGCTCCGACCGTACCGGATGCGGCAGCCCGTCCCACACAGAAGCCTGCGGCGTCACCGGAAACTCGCGGATCGCGACCACCTTCGGCGTCTCCGGCAACGGCAGCTGCGGCTGCTTCGTGTACTTCAAAATCAAGTCCCGGTAGGCGAAGTACTTCGGCGTCGTGTGCCCTGCCTCATCGAGCGGCGCGTCGTAATCGTAGCTCGTCACATTGCCGCGATACATCCCCGTACTCGCACTCGCTCCCGGCCACGTCCCGAAGTTGGTTCCGCCATGAAAAACATAGATGTTGATCGACGCTCCCTGGCTCAGCACATACTCGATATCCTTCAACTGCGGCGCCATCGGCCGCGTCTCGTGCGGATGTCCCCACAGGTCAAACCACCCCGGCCAGTACTCGGTTGCGAACAGCGGCTGCCCCGGCCGTAGCGCCGCCAGCGCCTTCGACGGATCGACCGTATACAGCAGCGACTCCCGGAACCCCGTCCCCTGGAAGACCCGCAGCAGGTGCTCCAGGTAGGCATGCTCGTTGCCGAAGTTGCCATATTCGTTCTCGACCTGCACCGCCAGGATCGGCCCGCCATGCGCCATCAACAGCGGCGCCGTCTCCTGCGCCAGCCGCGCAATCCACCTGGCCGCCGGCACCATGAAGGCATCGTCATTGCTCCGGAGCGCCGTTTTAATCCGCGGGTCCTTCAACAGCCACGCCGGAAACCCGCCAAACTCCCACTCCGCGCAGCTATATGGCCCGGCGCGCAGCAGCACATGCATTCCCTCCACCTGCACCGCCTGGATGAATCCCGCAATATCCGCGTTGCCGCCAAAGTCGTACTCGCCCGGCCGCGGCTCATGCACATTCCAGAACACATACGTGGCGATCGTATTCAACCCCATTGCCTTCGCCATCCGGATCCGGTGCCCCCAGTACTCGCGCGGAATGCGTGTGTAATGCATCTCCCCGGCGATGACCTGGTACCGCTCTCCCCGCAGTAGGAAGTGGTCCCCCTCGACCGCAAACGATCCATTCGGAGGGTTTACATACGCCCACGCTCCGGCATCGACCCCCAGCAGCCCCGGAGCCATCGCCGCGCAAGCCTTCAGCACCCCACGCCGCGAAAGCTTCGCCACCCGGATTGACTGCTGCTTCCGCTCTTGCATGGAGATCCTTTCGGGCGCCTACCGGCTTAGCGACGCGCCATCAAGGCTGGTCCGTCGAGCTTGAAATCTACGAGAGCGCCTCCTTGTATGTCAATAGAAAAAACATTTCCGCCGTAGCGCAGTCCTCTTCGGACCACCACCCTCACTAGATTGCTTGGAGATGTATTTCCACAAGATCGCAGGATCTCCGTTTGTGTTCTATCGATTACTGGCAAGCCAGTCCCACCCCTGTGCTATTACCTCCGGCTCTGCTCTACATCTTCGTTACTATGGCAGGCTCCCGGTTGCGGAGCTAATCTTCACACAAGCCTGGAAGCGACTCCGAAGAGTTGAAGCAAGCGTCCAGATTTCTGGCATTTGGATTCGTGTATGTCGATTGGACAGATGCTACTCGTGACGACCGTAGTGCGCGCGTGCAGTTGCGCCGGCGCGCTTGCGATACGCCTGACCAATGCACGCCTGCTCGGGTTGGGTTGGCTCAGCGCCGCCTTCGCGGTCGGCGGCGTCGGCATTGCGCTGCTGTCTGTCGCGCGTTGGCTGCCCCCGTTGCTTTCCATCGCGATGGTGGACGTCCTTATGCTTCTCTCGTTTGCTCTGGTGCATCTGGCGGTGCTCCAACTGGCTGAAGTGAAGAGTACGTTTCAGGGTGAGCTTCTGCTGCTCGGGCTCCAAACGGTTAGTGATCTGGTGGCGCTTCATTACGGGATCCCCTCGAGAGTTCGGGTGACGATCGCCGCGCTGCTGCTTGCGTTGCAGACCGGAAAAACGGGAGTGCTGCTGCTTCGCCGAGCTTTTCCGGAAACGCGCGCTGCCTCCTGGTTCAATGCGATGCTGCTTTTCGCGATGACGCTCCTCCAGCTTCTGCGTGGCGGATCGGTCGCCTTTGGCTATATCCGGGGCGCTCCGGCGTTGCACCATTTCGAAACTCTGACCTGCCTCGGCTATCTCGCCTTTACCTTAGCCGTCGGGTTTGGCATCTTCTGGCTGGCCTCCTTGACTCTGCTTGCCAAGTTGGACGATCTGGCCAGCCTCGACCCTCTCACGCGGCTTTACAACCGCCGCGTCTTTCTGCGGTGGTGTGAGCGAGTGCAGGCACGCAGCCGTGAGAACAACGCCGCTTTTTCCGTCCTGATTGCGGACCTCGACCATTTCAAGGCGGTCAACGACGAATTCGGTCACGCGGTTGGTGACGTTGTGCTGTGTACGGCAGTGGAACGTATGCAGGACGCGGTACGAGGGATCGACATTCTGGGCCGGTGGGGCGGGGAAGAGTTTGTCGCGCTTCTGCCGGGCGCCTCTCCCGAAGCTGCGATGCTGGTCGCTCAGCGAGTCCGTCGCAATGTGGAACGCAGCGTGGTTCCGGTCGGCAAAGGATCTTCCGAGGGCATCCGCGTAACCCTCAGCGTGGGTGTCGCCTCGTTTCAGGGAGAGGGAGACACCATCGACTGCATGATGGAGCGTGCCGATCACGCGCTCTACGCCGCCAAGGCAAGCGGACGGAACCAGGTGAATGTCGATGGCCTGCAATCCGCTGACTTCTTCTCGCTGCGTCACGCCCGCACCGGGATGCACTAAGCTGTGGAACTCAGAACGGGCCACCTCCTGAACCTCACCTCGGAAGCATGATTCCGGTCTTGCATCGAGCTGTCCAGCCTGTTTCTTCGGACGCCCATCCAGTTCGCAGCACCTCTACATCAGCAAGGAAAATGTTCCCAGGAGTGTGTCTTGGACGACTTGGGGCAGGTTCGGCCTATGCCTGCCATAGAAGCCTACAGCGATTTTGCAGGAGGACAGGGTTTGCTGTGAAATCCGGTCCTTTTGGCCGCGGAACTGCGATACAGTAGCCACACTTCTCGAGATTGCCGCTCGCCGTCTCTCTTCAGCTTCTGCACAGTTTGCGCGGCTTGCCTGCGTCGCTTCCGATGTCCACGCTCACACGCACAAGGAGTTTTCCTATGACACGCAACAGCCCTGGATCTTCCCGTCGCTCGTTCCTGCGGCACGCTTCGCTAGCCGCGGCCGCCCCCATCTTCACCGAAGCGCACTTTGCCTGGGCGGCTCAGCAGGCGTCCTCGCAACAGGGCGCCGCCCCTGCTCGTCGGACTCGACAAGCCATGCCGGCCGACGCTGTCCTGATCAATGCCAACGAGAATCCGCTCGGACCCTGCAAGGCTGCGTGTGACGCGATCGCCTCGCTCGCGCCCATGGGCGGCCGCTATGACCTGCTCGGCGAGACCGACAAGCTCACCAAAACCTTTGCCGCCCAGAACGGTTTGAAAGAAGAGTACGTTTCCGTGTACGCCGGCTCCTCCGAGCCGTTGCATTTTTCTGTTCTGGCTTTCACCTCGCCCACGCGCGGCCTCGTCACCGCCGATCCCTCGTACGAAGCTCCCGTGCGCGCGGCCATGGTGACCAACGCGAAGGTCTCGAAGGTGGCGCTGTGCAAGGACTACTCCCACGATACAAAAGCGATGCTCGCGGCCGATCCGAATGCGGGCGTTTACTACATCTGCAACCCCAACAATCCCACCGGTACGCTGACCGCAAAAAAGGACATCGCCTGGGCGCTTGAGAACAAGCCGAAGGGCTCCATCCTGCTGGTGGATGAGGCGTACATCCATCTTTCCGACTCACCGAACGTGCTGGACATGGTGGCCGCCGACAAGGATCTGATCGTGCTTCGTACCTTCTCCAAGATTTATGGGATGGCAGGCATTCGTTGCGGTCTGGCGGTGGGGCGGCCGGATCTGCTGAAGCAGCTGCAGCCGTATGGGCAGAATCCCATGCCCATTACCGGCTCCGGCGCGGCGAACGTTTCGCTGCTGGACGCGGAGCTGATTCCGACGCGCAAGAAGATTATCGGCGACACTCGGCGCGATACGCTTACCTGGCTCGCGGCGAACAACTACAAGGTCATCGGCGACTCGCAGTCGAATTGCTTTATGATCGACACCGGACGCGACGGCAAATCGGTGATCCGCGCGATGCAGGCGGAGAACGTCTACATTGGCCGTGCATGGCCGGTGTGGCCGAACGCGGTGCGCGTCTCGGTCGGCACGCCGGCGGAGATGGCTAAGTTCAAGGTGGCGTTCAAGAAGGTGATGGATGCACCGCCGACCATGGCGCGCAGGGTGATCCCATGCACGATTTAGCGAGCCCGCTCACGTATCCGCACTTCGCCTAAGCAACGGCAGCAACAAGCGACAAGAAGAGAGGGGAGCCCGCACAAGGCTCCCCTTCGCGTTTCGGCTTGGCTCACTTGCTTTTGACAGCGATGACTTCGATCTCCAGGAGCGCCCAGGGCGCGGCGAGCGCGGCTACCTGGAACGCCGAGCGCGCCGGCTTGTTCGGCTGGTCCTTGGTGCCGAAGGACTTCACGTACTCGGATTGCATGCCGCTGAAGTCGAGCTTGCCTGTTTTCGGGTCCGGACCGAGAAAGACAGTCATCTTGACGACATCTTTCATATCGAGGCCCTGGTCCTGAAGCGCCGACTGGATCTTGGCGAAGACGCTGGCCGCCTGCGTCTTGGTGTCGCCATAATCGGCGGCTGTGCCCTTGGTCGCGTCCGCCGGCGTGACCGGACTGGCAAGCTGGCCACTCAGGTAGTAGGTGTCGCCCACCCAGACGCCAGTGGCGATGGCTGCCTTTTCGGTCTGCACATGCTTCACGACGACCTGCGCACTGCCGCGCCCACCGCAAGCCATCGCTGCCCCGATCAACATCGCCCACACAAGCTTCATTGCACGTTCTCCTTCGTCGTTTTTACGCTGGGATTGCTGCCGTGCCCACGTGCGTGAGTTTTGCCGCTTTGGCCTGGTCGGCTACGAGCTGGACGGCGCGCAAACCGCTCAGCGCCGCGCCCTCCTGCCAGGCGACAATGTGGCTGACGTGGTCACCTGCGATGATGAGGCGTCCGTCGGGCTGGATCAAGGTCTCATAGCCGCTGTTGCTTG
This sequence comes from uncultured Acidobacteriaceae bacterium, assembly GCA_964249905.1. GTDB lineage: Bacteria > Acidobacteriota > Terriglobia > Terriglobales > Acidobacteriaceae > Edaphobacter. The sequence continues at coordinate 8,972 of CAXUEE010000070.1, read as the reverse complement.
CGGTACGGGCCGCGCCGGGATTCCGCGCCTGTCCGGTCTGCGGGGCTACGGCGATGCCCGGCGCGCGCTGCTCGTTGGGCGCATAGGACCGGATCCAGGAGCCCTCGTTGTACGGCATTTTGCCCCAGCCGACATACATCGGCTTCTCAAGCTCATGCCCGTGGCCCGGATGCAGCCGCTCGATCGATTTGCGGCTCTCGTCGAACTTGGCCGTCATCGCAAGCTTGCCGAAAGGGCTGTTCGACTCGTCCGTGTAGCCGCTGACCACGACACCCTTCTCTGAGAACATGCCCGAGGAAGGAAACCAGATAGGGCTGCAGCCGGTGTTGACGAATTCCAGGCCGCCGTAGATGTTGTAGTCCTGCTCCCAGAAGCGGCGGCTCTCCCAGGCGACCTTGTAGGCGGCCGCGTAAGAGCACTCGTCGAAGACTTTCTTGTAAGGCGCGCCGAAATCATTTGGCACGGAGCGCAGAATCGTCAGCGGCAGCGCGCAGATGCAGAAGTCGGCCTCGATCATCTTGTCCGCGCCGTTCTGCTTATAGCCGATTTTGACACCCCTGGCCGTCTTGCGGATTCCGGTCACCGGAGCGTTGTACTTTACCGTGCTGCCCAGTGCCTTGGCGAAGGCGAAGGGGATGCGGTCCATGCCGCCGACCGGCTGGAACATCGTCGCCTGCATGTCGAACTGCTGGTCGAAGAGCATGCCCTGCCAGAAGCTGCAATCGAGCAGCGTATGCATGTCAAGCGGCTGGCTCAGGACGCCGGTATCATCGCCCGCGCCCGCCAGCTTCTCATAGCCCGCACGGTCACTTCCGTTGTATTTGCCGGCATCGTCGAGCGATCCGTAGATGCGCAGGAAGCTGAGCATGCGGTCGCGATCTTCGGCCGTCACCTCCTGGTCAAGCGCGCCCTGTTTCATGCTCTTCATCAGCAGCTCGCTGACGTGGCCGCGCGTGTCGTTGATGGCCTGGCGCATGACGACGGGCTTGCCGCTGTTGGCGGCGTCGTTCTGCAGGAAGGCGGAGTTAGTCATATTGACTTCCACCTGCAGCTCCACGCCGAGCTTTTTGCAGTAACCGAGGATCGTGGGATGGATGGAGGGGAGACGGGCCGGACCGAAGTTCTGGTAGTGACCTGTCTCCCACGTACAGGTCTGGGTGGAGCCGTCAGAGAAGACTACTTTGTCGCCGCCGCGTACGCTGTAGTTGCGTCCGCCGGGGCGCTCACGGGCTTCGAGCACCGTTGTTTCGTAGCCCAGTGCACACAGCTCATAGGCGGACACGAGCCCGGCGATGCCGCCACCCAGCACCACCACCTTCACGCCCTTGCCGGAGCCCGCCGCAGCCTTGATCCCCTCCGGCCTGGCCGCCCGAGCCTCCATCAAACCCATGCCCTGCATCGTCAGAAAAGCGGCGCTGTACCCACCTGCCTGCCCTACCCGGCTTAAGAAATCGCGTCGTGTGATCCCCATCCGATATCTTCTCCTCAGCTCTGTGGTATGCCCGGAGGACGCCGGCGTGCGAACCCGCAGGAGGTCTCCATTCTCTTTTCAGGCGATGTCCTCACTCTAGTCCAGATAGGCGGCATCCCCTAGCGGGATCGCTTATTGTGCAGATAGACAAACTGCCACTCCGGCAATTTTGAAGAGCGTCATCGCGCCGCTTCGAAGATCACGAAATAATCCTGTCCGTCTTTTTTGGTGAAGTCGTACATGGCGACCTTGCGAAAGCCGGCATTGGTCATCTCCTGCTCGAGCGTTGCTTGCGGCAGACCATGGTCGGTCCCGCTCCCGTTGCCATGGCGATCGATTACGCCTACGCGCGCCCCCGGCCGCAATGCCGTGCGCACCTCGCGCATAAACGGCACCGGGTGTGCGATCTCGTGGTACACCTTCAAGAGCAGCACCGCATCGACGCTCGCCGGCGTGAGCTTCGGGTCGTCGGGGGTTCCCAGCAGCGTGCGCACATTGCCCAGCTGCTCCTTCTTGGCCCGGTTGTCAACGTACTGAATCGCCTGCGGATTGATGTCTTCCGCGAAGACCACGCCCCCGGCCCCTACCCGACGCGCCGCCCGCACGGTAAACCAGCCTGAGCCCGCGCCGATGTCCGCGACCGTCTTGCCTGGCGCGATCTTGAGCAGGTCCATCACCCGGTTGATCTCCAGCTTTTTATCGCGGTCCGGCGTTTCGAAGATCGAGAGATCCCCTGCGTACGGCGTGCTGGTCGGCCGCTGCGCTCCGTTCTGCTGCGTCGCAGGGGCCGTTTGCAGTCTTCCGCCCGCACGAACGGCCCGCAACCCGCATGCCAGGCCGAAGCTCCCGGCCAGCAACACTCCTGCCAATACCTGTCCCCATCGCCAGTTCCGCATGCTTCCAGCATCCGCCAAAGACGATCGTCCCGCAACTCTGAACCAAGTCCGTACCCATGACTTAGGACTGATTCAACGTCAATTCCTCCTTCCCTTTCCCACATTGCTCCCAAGTACCTGCCCGGAAGACTTTTCCATCCCGCAGCGTCGGGCTGCACCTCGATCTCCCGCACCCGTAGTCACCCCTCCACATGCCTTCAGCAGCCCATCTACAATCGCCGGATCCTTGCGGTCAGAGGAATCTCCCCAGGAC
>CAXUEE010000070.1:0-6342 GCA_964249905.1 uncultured Acidobacteriaceae bacterium | reverse complement strand
CTATCGTCCTTGTAGATCCGCCTTTTCTAACCCCAACAGCGCTCTTTTCTCACCCAGATGTCATCTTTTTCTCACCGGAACATGATTTTTCTAACCTAAAGGTCGTCATCCGGGCAGAGCCGGAGTTCTGTGCGTCTGCGGGTCGATCTTGCCCCTATTGCATCTGAACGCAGACAAGGTACTCTCTTGCAGAAAGGCAAGATTATGGCTTCGCGCTCGAAGTGCACCTCCTCCGACACAAAACAGGCCGGAGAAAGTCACCAGAAGAACCTTTCCCGGCCGTCGGCCGAGGAGATCTATAAGCAGGTCGCAACCAATGCCCGCCAAGAGCTGAAGCGCACCAGCCTCTCGCTCGCCCTTTCCGGCTTTGGCGGCGGAACCTTTATGGGCCTTTCCGCGCTTGGCACCGCCATGGCTCTGGCTCTGCTTCCACCCGGCCCCAGCACCCAGATTCTCTCCCGCCTGTTCTACCCACTCGGCTTTATCGTTGTTATCGTTGGGCGTTCGCAGCTTTTTACAGAGAACACCCTCTACCCCGTGGCCCTTGTTCTTGCGGAGAAGCGCGAGTTCTGGAACACGATGCGCCTCTGGGCCGTGGTCCTGCCCTCCAACGTCTGCGGCGCCTTTGCCTTCGCATGCCTGGTTTCACTCACCCCGGCGCTGAATCCGCATTTTGTCGCCGCGCTCAACCAACTCGGTTTGGATGCTCTTGCTACCCCGCTTCCGACTGTTTTCTGGTCCGGCATCATGGGTGGCTGGATCATTGCGCTTGCCGCCTGGCTTGTCTCCGGCTCGCACTCCATTACGGGCTCCGTGATGGTGATCTGGATGCTCACGTTCATCGTCGGCTTAGGTAATTTCGCCCACTGTATTGCCACTTCCGGTGAGATTCTTGTGTCCGTGCTCACCCGGCACGCCGCCTGGCAGGCCTACCCGCGCTGGTTTTTCCCGGCGGTCGCAGGCAATATCTGCGGAGGGGTCGGCATGGTTACTCTGCTCGAGTACGGCCAGGTGATCTATGGCGCCGAGACCTCTCCCATGGAACTAGGCGAACAAGCCGCGAGATAACCTCCAAGCCGTCCGAAGCTGCCTGAGTCGCGCGGCCCTTTTTGGACGTCGCCTACGGGTAGATCCGGTTCAACGTGCGCGCAAACGGGATCGTCTCCCGCACGTGGTCCAGCTTGCAGATCCAAGCGACGACCCGCTCGATCCCCATCCCAAATCCGCAATGCGGGACTGACCCGTACCGGCGCAAATCGAGATACCACTGGAACGCTGCAAGCGGCAGCCCATGCTCCTCAATCCGCCGCTTCAGCAGATCGTAGTCGTCCACGCGCTGTGATCCGCCGATGATCTCGCCATAGCCCTCCGGCGCCAGCACATCCACGCACAGCGCCCGCGCCGGGTTCTCCGGGTCCGGCTGCATGTAGAACGCTTTGATGGCCGAAGGGTACCGATGGATCATCACCGGCCGGTCGAATTGGCTCGAGAGGTAGGTTTCGTCCGGCGACCCGAAATCGTCGCCTTCCCGGTGCAGCGTTTCGACCAGGCCCTTGCGATGGGCATCGACCAGCATCCCATGCGCTTCGTCGTAGCTCAGTCGCGGGAACGGCGCCTGTACCTGTTCGAGCAGCGCGATCGAGGCCTCATCCCGCCCAATCAGCTTCAGATCGCCGCGATGCTTTTTCAGCACCTCCGCCACGATATAGCTGAGGTAGTTCTCGCACAGCTCCAGCAGCTCCGGCAGGCCGGCAAAGGCCATCTCCGGCTCCACCATCCAGAACTCCGTCAGGTGCCTGCGCGTCTTCGACTTCTCCGCCCGAAACGTCGGCCCAAAGCTGTATACCTTGCCCAGCGCCAGCGCCGTCGCCTCCACGTACAGCTGTCCGGACTGTGTCAGATACGCCTTGTCTTGGTCGAAGTAGTCCATTTCGAACAGCTCACTGGTGCCTTCGCAGGCGTTCGGCGTCAGGATAGGCGGGTCGGTGCGCACAAAGCCGTGATCGTCGAAATACTCCGCCGCTGCCCGCATAATCGTCGCGCGCACCCGCAGGATGGCGGACTGCCGCGGCGTCCGAAGCCAAAGATGGCGGTGCTCCATCAGGAAGTCAACGCCATGCTCTTTCAGGGTGATCGGGAATGGGGTCTCGTCCGGCACACGCTGCAGCACCTCGAGCCCTTCCACATCCAGCTCGAAGCCGGAAGGCGCGCGGGCGTCTGCACGGACGCGGCCGGTGACGCGCAGAGACGACTCGAGCGTCAGGTTTTTCAGCTCTTCAAAGAGAGCTTCCGGCACGGCCGCCTTCGGCACAATCCCCTGAATGGTACCCGTGCCATCGCGAAAAATCGGAAACAGAAGCTTACCCGAGGCACGCAGATTGTAAAGCCAGCCTTCCAAGGTGACGGTCTGACCTTCGTGGGCGGAGAGCGTGGCGATGGTGGCGAGGGCGGCAGAGAGTACAGAGCTCATAGACATCTCCCAGTCTACGCGGAACGCACTTCTTCACCGGCCCAGGTCTAGTAGCTCGCCACCTTCCCGGCCGGGTAGCGCGGATCGTTTGCCCCGCTCAACGCTCCGGTTTTTGGATCGACGGAAATCAGTTCGCTTCCGCCCCACACCCCTGGAGTCTTGGCGTCCGCCGGATTACTCTGCGAGACCTTGTACCCCATCGCCTGCATCGCATCCACCGTTTCGCGCGGAAACGTCTTCTCGAACTCCAGCACGTCCGGCTGATACTGGTGATGAAAGCGCGGCGCATCAGAGTCTGCCTGGATCGACAAGCCGTTGACCAGGAAGCTAAGGAGATCGTTGGCGACCGTGTTGGGTTTGCCCGGCGCGGAGGAGAAGTCGTCCATTTCATTATTCAGCACGAAGCCCAGACCCTCGGCCGTCGCGCCGCACCCGAAGAGCCCGTTCAGCGTGTAGGTCGTCGAAACGGCGTTGCCGTCGGCATCCACCACCGAGAACTGCGTCGTCTCGGTCGACTCCTTATGGGCGGGGAGCGCGGGCGGTGGAGGCAGAAACCCCGCGGGCCGCTTCAGGTCCGCGGAGGGCGACGGCTTGTCCGGGAGGATGGAGGTGCGCCAGGCCGCCGCATACGCCGGCGAAGCCATCTGTACCAGCGGAATGCTGGCGTAATCCGGATCGCCTAAATAGTCGGCCCGGTCCATGTACGCCCGGCGAAAGGCCTCGGCGATGATGTGCACCTGGGCGGGAGAGCGATCGCCGCCGAGCGCCGGCAGGTCGAAGCCGGAAAGCATGTTCAGCGTCTCGATCAACGCAATTCCCCCGGAGGACGGCGGGGGCGAGGTCAGCACGTCATAGGCTTGTCCATGGACGCTGTACTGCCCGGTCAGGATTTCGCGGTCCGCTGCCGCATAGCCGGCCAGGTCGGCCACCGTCAGCAGGCCGCCGTGCCCGTGCACTGCGTCCGCCAGCTCCTCGGCCATTTTCCCGTGATAGAACTCGTCCGGATCGGCCGCGATGCGCTCCAGCGTCCGGGCAAGCTCCGGCTGCTTGAAGGTCTCGCCCTGTTTGTAGTAGTCGCCATCGCGCTGAAAGATTCGCCTGGACTCCGGAAACTGCATCAGGTTGCGGCTGTGGAATGTGCCGGCCTCCCACTCGGAAAGCACGAAGCCGTCCTTTGCCAGCCGGATGGCCGGAGCCATGTCTTGCGCCAGGGTCAGCTTACCGAAGCGCTTCTGCGCATGCACCAAGCCCTTGACTGTGCCTGGGACACCGATCGCCTTGTAGCCGAGTGTCGAAAGCCCGGGCAGCACGTTGCCGGACGCATCCAGGTACATGTCCGCGGTTGCCGCGCCGGGGGCACGCTCGCGAAAGTCGACAAAGTCAGTTGCAGCGGCGGCTCTTCCGCGGCCGGTCCCGTGCTCCGCCATGCGGATCAGCATAAAGCCTCCGCCGCCCAGATTTCCGGCGCGCGGATAGGTTACGGCCAGGGCAAAGCCGACCGCTACAGCCGCGTCCACGGCGTTGCCGCCCTGCTGCAAGACGGCGAGGCCGGCGTCCGAGGCATCGTGCTGCACGCTGACGACCATGCCGTGGCCCTTCGGCTTCCCATCCGACTGAGCCGAAAGAGCAAGAGCCGGCAGCAAGACCAGCGCAGTGAAGGTACGGAGCGGCATCTTTGAGGACCTCGGTCCCGGTAGCATATCGTTTTTGCTGTGTGGTGCGTCAGCCCTCCGCGGCCGATGACCGAGGCTAGTTCACCGTCACCGTCAGCGAATAGGTGGCGGAGTGCACCAGGAAGCCATCGGTGGCTGTGAGCGTGTACGTGTATGTTCCGGGGGCGGTATAGACCGGATTCTGCGTGGGCAGCTTGCCGGAGCATCCGCTCAGCGAAACCGCGGCGAAGCTGACTCCGAGAAGCGTCAGAGCGAGCCCGTAGCGTGCCGCAGTCCGCATGCGCCGCCGTCCGACCCAGAGCAGCAACCCCGTCCCCAGACCGGCAAGCGAAAGCAGTCCCGGTGCGCCCAGGCCGCCGTACCCGATTACGGTGTATTTCGCTGTCGTGGTGATGGTAACGGCGCTGTTGGTCGCCGCGCCGAGCGTGAAGTTCCCCGTCGCGACCGTGCAGGTGGAGCCCGGAACCGTTGTCGAGCAAGTCAAGCTCACGGGACTGTCGAAGCCGGCCAGCGGCGTGGCCGTGGTGGCGATGCCGGACACGCTGTAGCCGGCAATGACCGTGCCCGAAGCCGGAGCCACCGCCAAGGTGAAGTCGATCCCGTTGCCGCTCAGGGCGGTCAAGGAGGTGGCATAGGCCGCTTGTGTCTATGTTGGGGTTAGCGTGGAGTTGGGCGGGCATGTCGTCGTCGGCGTGAACGTGACTGAAAACGTGCAGGTGGCGCCTGCGCCCAGCGTGCTGCCGCAGGTCGTCGCGCTCACACGGAAGTCGCCCGTCGCCGCGAGCGGAGGCAGCGGGACTGCGCCTGAGGCGGTGTTCGTCACCGCGACTGTCTGCGTGGCGGACGCCCCCACATCCAGGCTGCCGAAGTTTAGCGACGTCACGTTTACCGCAAGGTCCGCCACTCCGGTTCCGGTCAGTGCGGAGGAGAGGGTGGTTCCGCCGGAGCCGACCGTCAGCGTTCCGGTCCTTGCCCCCACCGCTGTCGGCGTGAAGACGACCGAAATCTGGCAGCCGCTGTTGGCCATGACCGAGCTGCAGTTGTTTCCCGTCACCTGGAAGTCGCCGCTCGCGTTGATGACGTTGACCGTTGCAGTAAAGCTCGAGTTATTGGTAAAGGTAAAGGTCTGGGCCGGACTGGGAAAAGCCACGGGCTGCGTGCCGAAGTCCTGGGTGGCGGGTGTCAGAGTCGCACCGCTGCCGTCGTTGGTCAGCTCGAAGAGGCTGTACTCCAGCAGCTTTTCCTGGGGCGTCATGGTGGCTGTGCTGGCGCACTCGGTCGGAAAGGTCCTGCCGCCGGTCGGCGTTTCCACGTGGTACTCGTTGTAAAGCACACGCCCGCACTGGTTTCCGGTCGAGCCGACCGGCGTGTCGAAGACCATCTGCATGACGGTTCTGCTCGAGTTGAGGTTCAGCCAGGACTCCGACGGCGCGATCACTCCGTTCATGTCGTGCTTGATCTGCGAAAGCCCAATCTGGCCGGGTGTAGTCGACGCCCCCACGTCCTGAAGCCAGGTTGAGAGCGTTTGGCTGGCGGAGAAGCTCGGGTTCACGGTAGCTGGACCGTCGGGGTACGTGCCCTGGTTCACGGCCCAGTTGGCAACGCCGTCAAACGGAGGATTCTGGTACATCCACTGGTAGGCGTAGTGGCTTCCGTAGACGCGTCCGCCGGCATTCGCGAAGGTGATCAGGTTAGCGTATTGCGCGGCCGTCTTGTCCTGCGGGTAGGGGCTTCCCTCGCAGGGAAGCATCAGGACGTCATAGCTGTTCAGGGTTGCGCTGCTGCTCATTAGGGCGGTTTCGGAGGGCGTGGCCGCATCGATCGCCGCACCTGGACCGCCGCTGCCAGTGTAGAGGTTGATCCGGCCGGCGCCGCTGGGATCGGTGAACTCCGTATCCGCGACGCCTACCTTGCGCAGCACGCACTCCACCGCATCGACCGAGCCCGTAGCGACGGCAAATCTGGGGATATCGCCCTCGCTCTGGTTGCGCGGAAAGCGCGACATCGTGGGGTCCACCGCCGTGTTAGCGCAGGAGGCGGTGCTTGGAATCAGAATCTGCCGGCGCCATCTTCCGGAGACGATCACCAGCGGGATGTTGGTGCCGACCGGAACGTTCTGAATCGTGAAGGTGCCGTCGACCGCCGTCGTCGCGCCTACCAGGGGGGATCCTAGCGGAGCCTGGCCGACAGCCGGGCAAC
>CAXUEE010000069.1:13028-15363 GCA_964249905.1 uncultured Acidobacteriaceae bacterium | reverse complement strand
GGCCGCGGCTGCCCAGGGACATGGCGGCGGAGGCGGGTTGGGCGGAGGCGGCTTTGGAGGCGGTGGCGGATTCAATCGGCCGCCCATGGCTCCCTCACGGGACACGACGCTCGGCAGAGGCTCTCCAGAGAACCGGGGGTCCGGCCTGCAACTCGCGCCTCCAGGCCGCTGGTGGGACGCCTCCTCCATCGCCAAGGATCTGCGCCTGGACTCCCGCCAACAACACCGGATGGATGACGTCTTCGGAGCCAATCGCGATACCCTGCTCAAGCTTTACAAGAATCTGCAGCAGGAAGAGTCCACCCTGGCAAAGACCATTCGCACGAAAGATCTGGATGAAAGCCAAATTTTTCAGCAAATCGATCGCGTTACGGGAGCAAGGGCTGAACTTGCCAAAGCCGAGATCCACGTGTCACTCCAGATTCGCAAGGAGTTGACTCCGGAACAAACGGCGAAGCTCGATGAACTTCGTGCCCAGCAGCCCACGCCGCAGTAGGCCGCAATTCATCGCGCGCGTTACCTAGTTCCAGGCATCAGTACGTTCGCGACAGCCGGACTGATCCGCGGGTTGAAGTAGTTACGGTCATAGAGAGAGCGGTAGAACTGGCCGGTAAGTTCGGCTGCCTTGGGACCGAAGGTGGGCCGGCCGCCCTCCAGAAAAATCACCGTAACGATGCGGCCGTTAGGCGTCTCCGCGTAGGACCCGAACCAGCCGAAGCGGGTCCCGTTGTTGGAGCAGGTGCCGGTCTTGCCCATCACGGGGAACTCGGTGAAATTGCTGCGCAGGCTGCGCGCCGTGCCATATTGCGTGACGGCCAGCATGCCCGGCTGCATCTCCGGCAGGATCCTGCCGATGTCCAGAGTACGCTTGACCTTGGGCTCAAAGTTGTTGATGTCTTCGGGGCTGAGCGGGTGCTGGAGATAGTAGAGCGTTCCGCCATTCGCGATGGCTGCAACAATCGCGCCAAGCTGCAGCGGAGTCATGCTGACGCTCTCGCCAAAGGAGCACATCCGGCCGACGCCCCCGAGAGCTGCGGGAAGAGCCTGGTCCGGGTAGGTGCCCAGCTGTTCACCGGCGATGTCGTATCCGGCGAGTTCGCCCAGACCGAGCTGATTGGCATAGTGCTTCACGCGTTCGAAGCCGAGCGCGCGGCCCAGCGTCTCAAAATAAAGATTGTTTGAGTGAGCAAGCGCTTCAGTCAGCGTGAGATGGTATCCGCCTCCCAGGGCGACCGGAGTCTCCCGGGTGATGATTCCCTCCTGCAAAGCAGCCAGCGCAACCGTGAGCTTGATCGTCGAGCATGGCTCGGCGCCGCCGGAAAGCGCGAGTTTCTGGTTGACCATAGCCAAGATACGGCCGCTCGCGGGATCGATCGCAACCGCGGTCCCGTTCATATTGCCGAGCGCGTCGAGCGCTGCGGCGCGCACCACCGGATCTTCTCCGCCGGTCTGATCGCCTACGGTCAGGTTGTCTGCAAAGGAGCTGGCGTAAAAGCGCTCCGTGAAGCGTGGGTGAGTGACCACACGAACCAGACGCCCGTTCCGGCGGCGAAGGACCCGCACCTGGGCCGCGCCGAGCACCGCTGGCCCAGCTTTCGCATGTCGCGTAACCCTGCCGGTGCGCTGCCGGGAGATGTGGGACGAGGCTGGCTCCGCATGGCCACGATGCACCACGCTGCGTCCGTGCGGAACGGGGTGCGCGGCCGCTGTACTCGCCGGCGCAAACGCCAGGCACACAGCAGCAATCAAGGAGGAGACGATCTGAAGGTGTCTCGCCGCGGCCCGTCGCATCATGTTGCTACTCCCAAGGTCAGTTTCTACAAGCCGTCAAATATCGACTATCCCCCAAAAGGGAGAGAAGTCCAGCTCACTGTCGCACGCTGACAAGAGATTGTCCGGCGCAGAGGGCTTCCAGTCAGTTTACCGCCTGCTAAGGGTTGGACGACGCCGAAGCGAGCTCGGCGTGCCGCAGCCCAAAAGAGAACTAGTGGGCCCGCCTCAGGAACGCGGGAATGTCGAGTTCGTCGGATTGCGCAGATTCTGTTTCGGGCAGTGCGGAGGAGATGCGCACGGCGGCCTCCGTCACCAGTTCGGGTTCTGTCACAAAGGTGCGCTGCACCTCCTCCCGAGCTGCGCCATGGTACTGGAGCCGCAGCGGCCGGGGCGTGTCGGGCGAGTCGAAGCCGCGCGCCGACGGCATGCGCGTGTCTGCGGGAAACGGCTCTGGTTCGAGCGACATACGCCGCGGCGAACGGAAAAAATCGTCATCGAAGACCGACCGCGGCACGGGCACGAGCTCCGGTGGCTGCAGCGGGCTCGACCCGCCGATGCGAGC
>CAXUEE010000069.1:12451-13018 GCA_964249905.1 uncultured Acidobacteriaceae bacterium | reverse complement strand
ATACCCTCAGGAGCATGCATCTCCGGTACCTCTCTCAGCCCGGCGATCTCCGGTTCCTTCTCCTCGGTCGCCCTCTCCGGCTGGATTGCCGGCTCGCTGGGCACCACGCGGCCGGGGTCGACAAAGCTTCGAGGTTCGGCCAGAACATGCGCAATCTCGATCGGATCCGACACCGCCGGGGCGGGAACAGCGGCCACGAGAGGCGCTGCAACTCGCGCCACGGGAACGCTGTACTGGATGGTCGGCAGGGTCGGTTCAGCCAGCATCCGCTCGCGGCGGGAGCCGGAATCGCCCTGACGGAAGCCGGTGGCAATCACCGTAATCTTGACCTCGTCCTCCATCGACTCATCCTGCACCGCGCCGAAGATAATATTTGCATCCTCATGCGCGGCGTTCTGGATAATCGTCGACGCTTCGTTGACTTCGCTCAGCTTGAGCGAGGACGAGCCGGTGATGTTGATAAGGATTCCCTTCGCTCCATCGATGGCGCCGGCTTCAAGCAGAGGCGAAGCCATTGCGGCCACCGCGGCATCGACCGCGCGGGTCGGCCCGGAGCGCAGCGCGGTC
>CAXUEE010000069.1:6936-12441 GCA_964249905.1 uncultured Acidobacteriaceae bacterium | reverse complement strand
AAATCGCGGTTGATGACGCCGGGCACGGTGATGATGTCGGTGATGACCTGGACGCCCTGGCGCAGCACGTCATCGGCGATCCGGAAGCTCTCGAAGAAGCCGGCATCCTTCGCCACGGCAAGCAGCTTTTCGTTTGGAATGACGATAACGGTGTCGACCGAATCGAGCAGCTCCTGCAGACCGCGTTCAGCCTGCATCATGCGCCGCTTGCCCTCAAAGGCGAACGGGCGGGTGACCACAGCCACAGTCAGCGCGCCCATCTCGCTGGCCAGCGAGGCGATGACCGGAGCCGCGCCGGTGCCGGTGCCGCCGCCCAGGCCGGCCGTGACGAAGACCATGTCCGCGCCTTCGAGCGATTCGATGATCTTGTCCGAGTCCTCAAGCGCCGCGCGACGGCCTACATCCGGGTTGGCGCCGGCGCCTAGACCGCTGGTCAGCTTGACGCCGAGCTGCAGCTTGATCGCCGCATTCGAGCTTTGGAGCGCCTGCACATCGGTATTGGCCGCGATGAATTCAACGCCTTCAACGTGAGCCGCAATCATGCGGTTCACGGCATTGTTGCCGCCTCCGCCCACGCCGATCACCTTGATGCGTGCGCCGCGCGGAGAATCGTCATCATAGTGGATGCGGAAATCGTTTTCAGGCACAGCAGCCATGGAAGGGTCTCTCCGGAGCAGAAGAATCGATGGCCGGGCAAGCGGCAATCTCCCCTCATTCTGTCATCGCAGTCCGTGATTGCTCGCACGCGTTTTCCACCAGCGTACCCAGCTAGGTACGCGACCGGGACACCGACATCATTCCAGCTCCTGCGGAGCGGGCGATTTTTGAATCGGAGTCCCGCTCTCAACATCTCTCAAAGAAAGAATCTCGACCTCGAGGAAGCATCGCTTGGCGGACGCATCGACCGATCAACGGCAGTGGAAACCCCGGGTCAACCCGTGGATTATCGCTGCAACGGTCGCTCTGGCCGCGTTCATGGAGGTGCTCGATACCTCGATCGCGAACGTGGCACTGCCCCACATCGCGGGCAATCTGGGCGCATCCACGGACCAGGGCACCTGGGTCCTGACCTCCTACCTGGTGTCCAATGCCATCATCCTGCCGGCCGGAGCGTGGGCCTCCTCTGTCATCGGGCGCAAAACCTTTTTCCTTTCCTGTATTACTCTGTTCACCGTAGCGAGCTTTACGTGCGGGCTCGCGCCTTCCCTGCCCATCCTGCTGATTGCCCGTGTGGTCCAGGGCATCGGCGGCGGCGGTCTGCAGCCGATGGCGCAGGCCATCATGGCAGATTCGTTTGACGAGAAGCGGAGAGGCCAGGCGTTCGCGCTGTATGCCTTGGTGGCAGTTCTGGCTCCGTCCATCGGGCCGACCCTGGGCGGCTGGATCACGGATAACTACTCCTGGCGCTGGATTTTCTATATCAATATTCCAGTCGGCATCCTGGCCTTTACGCTGGTCACCCGCTTCGTCGACGATCCACCCTGGATCAAGGCCGACCGCAGCAATCTGCGCAAGCTGGACTATGTCGGCCTGGGCCTGCTTACCATCGCAATGGGTGGACTGCAGATCATGCTGGATAAAGGCGAAGAAAATGCCTGGTTTGCCTCCAGCTTCATCCGCTTCTTCGCTTTCCTGTTCGTCGTGGGCATCACCGGGCTGATCTGGTGGGAGTGGCGCTCAAAAGCGCCGATCATGAACATCAAACTCTTCAAGTACAAGAATTTCGCCATCTGCTGCCTGTTGATGGCACTGGTTGGCGGAGTCCTCAACGCTTCTACCGTGCTGCAGCCGCAGTTCATGCAGACCCTGCTCGGCTACACAGCCACGGTTGCCGGCGAAGCCTTAACTGCGGGGGGCGTTGCCCTCGTCATTGTCATGCCGCTGGCCGGGATCGCGACGGGCAGGTTTGCCGCGCGGAACCTGGCCGCCGTGGGCTTCGCCATCTTTGCGGCCGCGTTCTACTGGAACTCCGTCACTCTCAATCTCGGCCTGAGCTTCGGGTACAACTCCTTCCTGCGTGTCATCCTGATGGTGCCGATTCCCTTCTGCTTCATCTCGATCACCAATGCAGCCTACGTGGGCCTGCCGCGCGAAGCCTCGAACCAGGTCTCGGGCATCATCAACTTCGTGCGGAACGTCGGTGGCAGCATCTTTATCGCGGTCACCGGAGCCATCGTCACGAACCGGTCTTTGTTTCACCAGGCGCGCCTGCAGGAGGGCATGCAGTCCGGCAGCCAGTCCTACCAGACTGCGCTCCAGGCCTTCACCAACATGTTCGCTAGCTCCACCGGCAACCATGCGGACGCCGTCAACCTGGCTCGGGCAAGCATCTATAACCAGCTGCAGCAGCAGGCCGCTGCTGAAAGCTACCAGGACATCTTCCGCCTGCTCTGCTGGATGGCGATCGCCATGGTGGGCGTAGCCTTCCTGCTGAACAAGAATCGGCCCGGCCAGGGAGCGCCTGAAGCAGCAGTCCACTAGGTCAGTCGTTTCTCTGCCGAGAGCGCTCCGCAGGTCTACTGCGGACTTGACGGCACGCTGCCGGTCCGGAACCAGGATTGCAGCGTAAGTCCAGGACCATAGCCGACGTCGCCACACGATTTGCCGACCCAGGAAGAGGTTTGCTGATCGCCCTTCGACGAAAATCCCGCCACCGCACTTCCAAACGAAGTGCCCCCGAAGTCGTACGCATAGGCGGTTATGCCCACAAACTTGCTCTGCAAATACTGCAATAGAGCAAACCCGGCGTTTGCCACACTTGCGTCGGTTGTCGGGCAGTAATACGTTCCGTCCGCTGAGGGTGGCTGGTAGATAGTGGTCCACTCGGTCGCGATCACCGGATGCGTATTGGCAAAGTTGCCGAAGGTGGTATCCCAGTGCGCCTGCGTCAGGTCCGCGGCACTGTGAAAGTAAGGATGGATCGCGTACGCGACCTGCTGATACCGGTCCGGAACCGGAAGCGCGCCCTGAAGCGTGAGGGCGAAATTGAGTCCATCCGCAATCAGGACATTGTGCGAAGGCACGCCGGCCGCGTTCGTCGTGCTGCGAATCGTTTCGGCAACCGCGTACATTGCCGTCTGCCACGCAACCCAGTTCGCGGGGGTGTTCGCGGCCTCCGGCTCGTTGTAGAGCTCGTAAAGAACGCCGTTATCGTCGTTGAACAAGGGCGCGAGGACCTGCCAGACCCGCTGCGTTTGAGCGTCCGGATTGATGGTCGCCACCGTGGGCACGCCGCTCAGCGAGTTCGGCTGCAGCTCATCCTGAATGCAGAGAATTACGTTCATGCCGAGCGATCGAGCAAAGATGACCGCCTCGTTCAGCTGGTTGACGAACGCCTGGCTGTACCAGGGATTGCAGGGGTCCATACCTGTCTCCGAGATCAGGAACCGAACCGTATCCACACCAAACAGCTCCATCTGGAGGATCTCGTTGTCGTTCAGATTCTGATAAGCCGTTTGGTACACGATGTTGGTCCAGTGGTTCGGAGGATCCGTGAAGGAAATCGTGTTCAGACCCTTGGGCGCCCACGGCCCTCCATCTCGCACAAAACTCTCGCCGGCAACGCTCACCTGCTGGTGCGCCTTGTACGGGCTGCTGACGCTTGGAGACAGTGGTGCCTGGCAGGTTTGGGCCTGGGTAGCCGCCGTCCATGCGCCGAAAAGAGAAACTCCCACTGCGGCCAGCGTACGCGACCCGAAAATCATTGGCATAACGGCATCCTCCACGGGAATGGATGCTTGCGCACACGCTGGAGCCGTATGATCTATAAAATATAAAAGATAACTATATGCGATCCGCAAGCAGGATTGTCAAAAGCTGCCGGCAAAAATGCTTCGGACCTTAGCCTTAAGCCCGCGCTCTTCCCCCGCCCGGCGAATCTGCGTGCGATGCGTGTAGAGCAACATGCCAATGGCCGCGGCGAACTCCGGACGCACCAGCTCCTGCGGCATGCGGCTGAGCGGAACCGGCAGGCCGACCCGTGCGGGAACCCGCAGCAGAGACTCCGCATTGTCGAGCAGCCCGACGAGATTGGCGCCGCCGCCGGTCAGCACGCAGCCTGCGCCGAGAGCCTCGAGTACGCCGCCCTCGCGAAGATTGTTGCGCAGCATGGTAAATAGCTCGCGGGCCCGAGGTTCGAGGATCTCCGCCAGAAAACGCTGCCGCACCAGACGCGCCGGCTGCGCTGTGCCGCCGATGCCCTGCGAGCTTCCGCCCACCTCGATCTCGGCAAGCGAGGGAACGCTCGTGACCACGCAGTTGCCGTATAGCCGCTTGAGTTCTTCGGCCTCCTCGACCGAGACGTGCAGGCCGACCGCAAGGTCATTGGTGAAGTGGTCGCCACCAATCGGCAGCACGGCGGTATGGGCGATCGAGCCCTCGAAGTAGACCGCCAGTTCCGTAGTGCTGGCGCCGATGTCCGCCAGGCAGACACCCAGTTCGCGCTCGTCGGCCGAAAGTACAGCCTCAGCGGAGGCAATGCCTTCAAAGACAGTATCCTCGACCTCCAGACCGGCTCGGTTGGCGCAAGTGATGACGCTTTGCGCGATGCCGCCCGAGCAGGTGGAAAGGTGGAGGTTGACCTCCAGCCGGTTGCCGACCATGCCGATCGGATCGTGAATGCCCGCCTGATCGTCCAGAATGAACTCCTGCGGCAGAAGATGCATGACCTCGCGATCCGGAGAGAGCGGTACGGAGCGGGCACGATCGACGGCGGCGCGGATCTCCTCGCGCGTAATCTCCTTCATCCGCGAACCCATGGAGATGCCGCCGCGGGAGTTGATGCCGCGCACATGCGTGCCGCCGATGCCGACGACCGTGCTTTCAATGGTCGCTCTGGCGGCGCGCTCGGCATGGAGCGCGGCACGGTTGATGGCTTCCGCGGCAGGGCCGAGCTCGGCAATCAAGCCTTTGCGCATGCCCTGCGAGGACTCCAAACCATGGCCACGATAGCGCAGCACACCGTCTGCCACCTCAGCCACCAGCACCACGCTCTTCTGGCTTCCGGCGTCCAGCACCGTAATCAGGTACTCCGTTTTTGCGTTCATTGCGGCACCGCCTGCACACGTCTGGCCGAGCTGTCGACGGCCTTGGGCTTGACATCGAACGAAGTATGAAGATGGCCGCCGACCGCGGCCTGCGGCGAGGCCGTCCGACCCTCGGCGGCTTTCCCCTTAGGGAGAAACACCGGCTTGCCCACCGGCACCAGC
This sequence comes from uncultured Acidobacteriaceae bacterium, assembly GCA_964249905.1. Lineage (GTDB taxonomy): Bacteria > Acidobacteriota > Terriglobia > Terriglobales > Acidobacteriaceae > Edaphobacter. The sequence goes on along the minus strand of CAXUEE010000069.1, from coordinate 7,234 downwards.
TTATTCATCGCAGGCTTGCCGGCCACAGCCTTCTCGCGTGTCGCCTGCACGGGCGCCTCGTTTAGAGGGGTTGCCGCTCCGGGAGCCATCTCCAGCACCACCTGATGCTCGTAGCGCATGTCCGCCGCCGCCAGCTTCGGATGCTGGGTCAGCCACTCCGGAAGATTCTTCTCAAAAAGATCGTAGCGATGACGGAAGCTGTCTTCGCCGAAGTGAACCAGGATCGTCGAACGCCCACTCGGCAGAAGCGCTTTGACATCCTCGGGATTGGAGAGATCGACTTCACTCAAGCTGTTCG
>CAXUEE010000069.1:879-6926 GCA_964249905.1 uncultured Acidobacteriaceae bacterium | reverse complement strand
GCACGAAGCGCAGGTAGAGCTGCATGCGCGCAGCCCGGGTAGAGAGCGGATCAGCCTGCGAGAGGCCCGTAACCACCGGGAACGAATAGTCATTGCGCGCCGGGGCGTCGCCATCGGAAGCCATGTCGAGCAGCACACCCTTGGCGTCGACCAGGCCAATCGACGGTCCCTGCCGGACAAAGGCGACCGGCGTCCGCTCCACAATGGCCACACGAAATTTGTTGGGAAACAGGCGCATAACGGTCGCCTGCTGCACCCACGGCAGTCGCTCGAGCTCAGCCTTACGCTGCTCGAGCGGCACCGTCAGCACGTTGCGGTCGACATCCCCGCCGAAGATGCCGACCAACTGTGCCCGCGTGAGGTGCCGGTTTCCCGTGACCTGGATGGACGAGCTCGACTCCACATCCAGTTTGTGGCTGTGTAAGAGCATGGATCGCGCCTCCCATGCCGCGGCCGTCGCACCGCCGAGCACCACCAGGCCGGCCATAGCCAGCACCATCCGCCCGAAGACCGTGCGCGGCAGGCCTGCCTGCAAGCGGAAGCTCAGTCCGCCCATGCGGCGGGGCGCAAACTCTTCGGGCTGATAGCCTGAGGCCGCCTGGACCGGAGAGAGCGTACTCCGGCGGCGCGGCGCGACGCTATCCGCAGCCAGATCCTCGCCCAGATCACGGCGAAGCGAAGGCCGCAATGAGCTTGGCTGAATGGACTGGGCGCTTGCCGGCATCTTTGCTGCACGCGTCGTCATAGGCGCGCCGAGCACCGATGGGCCATCGTCTGAACTCCTCTTTGAGATCGCACGGCCCGAGCAAGGTCGCGAGAATCGCCACCCCCATTCTAGCGGCGAGGTCGCCTTCCCCCTCGAGGAACTTGGGGGGGTATCCGCGAAAGAACTTGGCGAGGATGGTGGTTCACGCGCCTGCCTGCGCCGGCAAGAGGCTGCGTTCCCGATGCAAGTTGCCGCGCCGCCCTCAACTCTCTCCGTGCGCCGCCCGCAGCGCCTCGACGACCCGCGGCGCAAACTGCGAGACACTGCCCGCCCCCTGCGTCAGTATCACGTCTCCGGTCCGGGCCTCGTCGACCACAGCCGCGATTGCCGCGTCTACCGAAGCCGCATAGCTGGCCCGCGTTCCGGCCAAGGCGCCCGCAATCTCGGCCGCGACGCGCTCCCCCGTAACACCCGCGATGGGCTCCTCGCTGGCCGCATAGATGTCCAGCACCTGCACCGAGCTCGCGTCGTCGAAGGCGCCGGCGAACTCCGCCATCAGATCGCGCGTCCGCGTATAGCGATGCGGCTGAAAGAGAACGTGAATCTTGGCATACCCGCACTCGCGAGCAGCCTGCAGTGTCGCGACGATCTCGGTCGGATGATGCCCGTAGTCGTCCACGACGGTGATTCCGGCCACCCTGCCCCGTGTCTGGAAACGCCGGTCGACGCCGCCAAAGCTGGCCAGCCCCGCGGCGATCGCCTCCGAAGCGATGCCGAGCTGAAAGCCGACCGCCACCGCGGAGGTGGCGTTGAGCAAGTTATGGCGTCCTGGCACTCGGAGCAGAAACGGTCCGAGCAGCCGCTCTCGCCCGGCGATTTGGCAGCGAACCTGAAATGTGCCAAAGCTGTCGGCTTGCCGGGGCAAAAGCTCCAGGCGGAAGTCCGCATCGGCGCTCTCCCCGTAGGTGTAAACCCGGCGCCGGACGCGCGGCAGCACGGACCGCAGACGCGCGTTGTCCGCGCAGGCCGTGGTGGCCCCATAAAACGGCAGCCGGTCCATGAACTCCACAAACGCCGCATCCACGTCGTCCATGTCCGCATAGCAGTCCATATGCTCGCGATCCAGGTTCGTGACGACAGCCAGAATAGGCGAGAGTTTCAGAAAGGAGCGGTCGCTCTCGTCGGCCTCGGCCACCAGGTATTGGCTCGTGCCCAGCCGGGCATTGGAGCCGAGTGCATCCACCCGACCGCCCACCACGATCGTTGGATCGAGACCGCCGCCGGCCAGCACCGCGGCAATCATACTGGTTGTCGTCGTCTTGCCATGCATGCCGGCGACCGCGATGCCGTACTTCAGCCGCATCAGCTCGGCCAGCATCTCAGCCCGCTGGATGACGGGTATCTTTCGCGCGCGCGCCTCGGCGACTTCAGAGTTGCCGGCCGAGACTGCCGAGCTCGCCACCACCACATCTGCCCCGGCCACATTCTCCGCTCTGTGCCCTTCGTAAATTGCCGCGCCCAGCCCGGCCAAACGGTCGGTGGCCGAGGAACGCTTGAAGTCCGAGCCCGAGACACTCAGCCCCATCGTCAGCAGAATTTCGGCAATTCCGCTCATGCCGATGCCGCCGATGCCGATAAAGTGAATGCGGTGTGAGGGCGCAATGAGAATGTGTCCCATCCCGGGACCAGGAACAAACATCGACTGCACGAAAGGGTCTCCCAGCACGCAAGCAGGACTAGACTGACTCTACCAGTGGGAGCTGGCCAGGGGTGGCACTGCGCATCCAAACGCCCTGATCTGCGTCTTATAGTGTAAGGAAATCGGAGTCACACTGCCATGAACTATCCCGTCAACCGCCAGATGGATCCCCGTACCGGAACCTGGACCACCACGATCGATGTTCCGCGCGAGGGGACCGCGCCGTTGCTTGCCAAGGTGCTCGGCATCACTTCGTTCGGCTTTCTGGTAACGGCAGCCGGCGTCGCAACCTCGCCCGCCTGGGCGACCCTGCCCGGCTTCATCGCTGTGCTCGGCCTGATCTTCGCGATCAATTTCGCCCGCCGCGCAAACCCGGCCATGGCTCTCGGTCTCTTTTATCTGCTCACCTACTTCATGGGCTGGGAGATCGGGCCGCTCATCCACCGCTATCTCCAGACGGTCGGCCCGGCTATCGTCTTCCAGGCTGCGGCCACGACCGGCCTTGGCATGGCCTGCATGGGAATTGTCGCCTACCTCTTCAACATCAACTATCGGCGGCTGACCGGCATCGCTACTGCCGCGCTGCTTGGCGTCCTCTTGCTCGGCTTCGTAAGCATCTTCTTCCATTTTTTGCAGCCGGACACGTATTCGTGGCTGATTCTTGGCGTCTTCACCCTCCTGACGGTCGGCGACTTCGCCCGCATCCGCGCCGGCGGAGATGGGCGATCTGCCGTGTCTCTCTCGCTCTCCATTTATCTGGACGCGATCAACATCTTCCTCGCCGTGTTGCAGCTGCTGAGCGGCGGCCGACGCAGGAACTAACCACTGTCCTGCCACCCCGCCACAGGCATAAGATCGTGCTCTATGGTCACCTCCTCGCTCACCTCTCTCGCCGAGTACCTGGACACCAGCTACCGTCCGGATCGCGAATACCTCGACGGAGAAGTTCTGGAGCGCAAGATGGGCAGATGGGAGCACTCCAGGGTTCAGACCCTGCTGGCTGGATGGTTCCTGCAGCACGAACAGCCCTGGCAGGTGCAAACGGCCACGGAATGGCGCACTCAGGTTTCAGGCACCCGGGTGCGTCTTTCTGATGTCGTTCTGGTTCGCCCCGGTCGCCAGCCGGACATCCTGGCCGACCTTCCTCTGCTGGTTGTGGAGATCCTGTCTCCGGACGACACCTACTCGGATACCCAGCAGCGCGCCCCGGACTACCTCCGCATGGGCGCCAAGACCATCTGGATCATTGATCCCCAATCGCGGACCGCACGCCTTTGTACCGGCCTGAGCTGGACCGAGACTACCCGCCTCGAAGTCCCCGAAACCCCAATCTACGTGAACACGGAGACCCTCTTCGCTCCGCTCGGGAACCAGCCCGGCTGAAGCACCCGCAAAGCATGTGCTATACCAAACGCATGCGCCTTTTCTTTTTTGCAGCCCTGACGCTTGCCGCCACGCGGCTCCAGGCCCAGACCACGCAGACCCTGCTGGCCACGCCGGAAACGGTTGTCTGGGGAGCGTACGGCGGCGCGCTGAAGCCCGCGCTGACAGTGCACTCCGGCGATACAGTCGTCATCCAGACGCTATCGACTTGCGGGGCGCCGAAAGCCCTTGCCGATCGCGGCATCGATCCAGCGACCATACCGCCTTATGTGGCGAATATCTTCGATCACCAGCCTGCGGCGGCCGACCGCGGTCCCGGAGGCCACCTGCTCACCGGCCCCGTAGCGATCGACGGCGCGGTTCCCGGCGACGTCCTCGAAGTGCGCATCCAGAAGATCGCCATCGACGTTCCCTGGGCCTGCAACGGATTCGGCACCGGCCGCGGTCTTCTGCCCAACGACTTTCCTTACTCCCGCACCAAACTGATCCCGCTCGACCGCGAAAAGATGCTGGGACACTTCGCGCCGGGGATCGATATCCCCCTACACCCGTTTTTCGGCTCTATGGGCATCGCCATCTCGGCCGCCGGTCGCACCGACTCCGCCCCGCCCTGGATGAACGGCGGCAACATGGACAACAAGGAGCTGGTCGCGGGAACGACGCTTTTCTTGCCCGTGAACAGCAAAGGCGCCAACTTCGAGGTGGGCGACGGTCACGCCGGCCAGGGTAACGGCGAGGTCGACATCACCGCCATGGAGACCCAGCTCACCGGCACGTTCCAGTTCATCCTGCACAAAGGCTCGCTTGACGACGCGAATCGCCTGCTCTGGCCACGCGCCGAGACTCCGACGGAGTACCTCGCCATGGGCTTCCATGAGGACCTCAAGTCGGCGACCGAGATGGCGGTCCGCAACATGATCACGTTTCTGTCGGACTCCGAAGACGCGCAGGCTCTCGGACACACGCCACTGTCGCGAGCCGACGCATATGCCTTGATTTCCGTCGCCTGCGATGTGGATGTGACGCAGCTGGTCGACCTGCCCAGAGTGGGCGTGCACGTGATGTGCCCGAAGGCGATGTTTACCGGCGGAACGGCCGCCGACCGGTAAAGCGCTTCCTTTTGTAGGTATGGTGGGTGCCACAGATAGGGTGGGCGCCACATTTTAGATTGTCATTCCGTTAGGAATCTGCTTCTTGCTTGTGCCCGACGGAGACCCGGAGGATGTGACCAGACGGTCCCTAGCGCGAAAGGGACCGCGTCCGGATTTCGGACACAGCCTGCAACCTTCTGGTTAGATTCGGGTCTAATTGTGTGAGACCTGACCAATTCACCGGCCGGCCCTCAAGGGGTAAGCCTATGCGCTTAGCGAACGTTTCGACGCCCGTTCTCACTTCTGTCTCACTTGCCGCGGCCCTCTTAGCCGTGCCTCTCCTCGTGTCTGCGCAAAGCATCCAGCCGTATAACAGCCAGGACCCCCAAAATTACAGCGCACCCGCGGGGCAAAGCTACTACGGCGCGCCACCGCAAGGCTACTACGCCCCACAGCAGCAAGCGTATCCGCAACAGCAGGGCTATCCGCCGCAACAAGCGTATCCGCCGCAGCAAGGGTACGATCAGCAGCAAGGCTACGCGCAAGGGCCGCAGGAGTACGATCCCAGCGGCTTCGGCCAGCAGCCTGCCTACCAGTCCGGGCAGCAATACATCTACCAGGCTCCTCCCGCGCTTCCAAGCTACGACCAGCCGCAAGCCCCAGGTGACGGCTACCTATGGCAGCCCGGCTACTGGGCGTATGGCCCGGCCGGATACTCCTGGGTTCCCGGACAATGGGAGCTGGCCCCCTACCAGGGAGCGCTCTGGACCCCGGGATACTGGGGCTATGGCGACGGCGGCGGCTACTTCTGGAACGCGGGCTACTGGGGTCCGACTGTGGGCTTTTATGGCGGCCTGAACTATGGCTTCGGCTACTTCGGCACTGGCTTCTACGGTGGGTTCTGGCGCGGCGGACGTTTCTTTTATAACAACGCCTACTGGCACGTGGGCGGGGGCTTTCGCAATGTCTACAGCCAGCGCTTCGGTGGGATCACCAGCGTCCGGCCCGGCGGCGTCAGCTTCGCCCGGGCAGGCTTCGGCGCGAATGGCTTTCGCGGCGGCGTAGGCTACAACAGTCGGCCTGGCGGCTATAACCAGTTCGCCTCTACCCAGCACGGCTACCCGCAGGCACAGTATGGCCGCAGCTACGCAGGTGGCGCCTCCGGCTA
>CAXUEE010000069.1:0-869 GCA_964249905.1 uncultured Acidobacteriaceae bacterium | reverse complement strand
CCCGCCGGCGGCGGCAGCCACTCCGCCCCAAGTGGCGGTGGATTTCACGGCGGCGGGAGTGCTGGCGGCGGTTCGCACGGCGGCGGGCATCGGTAGAGCAGGTCCGTAGTCCCTCTCGGCTCGTCTCAGCTTTGTCTACTCTCATCTGGGACGAGCCTTCGCACTCAGCTCAACGCAAAGACGCGCAATCTCCCTTAATGCATTTGGGTGCGCAATCGTGTGGGCGGCCCGGCCCAGTTCCAGGCGGGCTTCGGAGTCGGTAAGCAGTTCGGTAAGCACCGGCAGTGTGCGCTCCGGCGTCAGATCCGTCTCCAGGATCATGCGAGCCGCACCCGCCTCCACCAGCGTCTCCGCGTTCTTGCGCTGATGATCGTCCGCCGCCGCGGCAAAGGGCACCAGCACCGACGCTCGACCTGCAGCGGCCAGCTCCGCCACCGTACTTGCCCCGCTCCGGCAAAGAACCACGTCCGCCGCGGCAATCTGTTCGACCATATTGTCCAGATACGGCTGGACACACGCGCGCTCGGGAGAGATCTCTGCCTCACGATACGCCGCACCGGTCGACTCGCCATGCCTGCCGCCCGCCTGATGCACAATCGTCAGGTCTGGGAAGCGCTCCAGCAAAGTCCCAGCGATCCGCGGCATGAGCTCGTTCAACACCCGGGCGCCCTGGCTCCCACCAAAGACGAGCAGCCGCCGTGGGCCGTCGACCTTCGGCTTAATTGCAAAGAACTCCCGCCGCACCGGAATGCCGGTCACGTGCGCGTTGTGAAAGTAGGACCGGGTGCGTTCAAAATTGACCGCCGCCGCACTCACCCGCCGGCCGATCAGCCGGTTCGCGAGCCCCGGAACCGCATTCGGCTCAAAAG
>CAXUEE010000068.1:11377-15661 GCA_964249905.1 uncultured Acidobacteriaceae bacterium | reverse complement strand
GCTCCAGCTCGCGGGTCAGGTCGTCCGGATCGTCGGCGAGCGTCTGCAGCTGGTCGCCGGCCAGCGTCGTGCCGTTCGGCCCCCCCAGCGCGACCGCGGTATCGCCGGCGTCGGCCTGCACGGTGATCTCCGAGGAGGTACTGGGCGTCAGCACGAGCGACAGGTCGCCGGAGCTGCTGCGGGGAAGGTCGAGCTCGAGGGGCGCGAAGCCGGTCGCTGCCGCGGTAAGGTGATGCGCAGCCGCGGCAACGCAGGGAAAACGGAACCGGCCATCCTTGCCGCTCTTGCGTGCGGCGCCGCCATCCAGCAGCACTGAAGCGTCCGGGATGAGCGCACCCGTGCTGTCCACGACGGTTCCCGCGAGCGGCTTTCCGTCACAAGCGGTCTGGGAAAGCGCGCGCGAAGCAAGCAGCGTCGTTGCACTCGCAACCAGGAGAAGCATTCGCATGAGACCTCGACACGTGAGACGGTTGACGACAATCGTTCTCTTCTTCGCGCTGGGTTAGCTACTTTGATCCATGGCCGGGTCAGTCGAGCTCCGGTGGCAACGGACTGTGACGATAGCCGAACGACCTGGCTCTAGCGCTTCGAAGTGGTGAGAAGTCCGGTGAGGAAGGCGAGCGCCTTCGGATCCTCCGACTGCCCGAGCCAGAACACGGCTTGCTTGCGGACCTCCGGATCCTTGGCGGAGTCGGCTAACATCACCAGCTTTTCGGTGGCCTCGGCCTGCGGCAGCCGCGAAATCGCAAAGACGGCTTGCTTGCGAACACCCGCATCCGGATCGCGCTCGGCCGCGTCCTGCAGAGTGCTGGCGACCAGCTTGCCCCCGCGTTGGGCCATCCAGAACTGTGCCTGCTGCCGCACCCGCGGAGAGCTATCCTCATGTGCGATGCGGATCAGCTCCGGCACGGCGCCCGGATCTTTCGAGAGGGTGAGATCAAACGTCAGCTTCTCACGAAAAACAGCGTCGCCGTCCTGATGCGCAAACGTCTGGATGGCTAAGAAGCCTTCGTGTCCACGCTGGTTTGCGAGCCAGAAGGCGGCCTTCTCTCGCAGCGGCAGATCGTTGCCGGCGCCCGCCAGCTCGATCAACGCGGGCACGGCGGCTGGGGAGCGATGCAGAGAGATCAGGAAAGCAGCCGTCTCCGCGGTCTTCGCTGCCGGCTTCGATAAGGCCACGCCGCGCAAAGCAGCCACGCTTTCTTCCGCAGACACGCCGTGCAGCCAGAGAAAGCGAAGACCTCCTGCGTCCAAAGTCTCATCCGGGCTGGCGGAACGGAGTTGTTCTACTCTGCCGCCCGCGAGACGATACAGAATCGCCACGTGATCGTCCGCGCCTGGCTCGTCGCTTGTGTTTGCCTCGTGCCCGGAAGTGCGGCCGCCTTCAAGATAGGTCACCCGGCTCCGGCCCCAGCCGCTGTGATAGGGCGCCTCCGTGGGAACCAGGTAACCCACCCAGAGCGGCGCCTGCGTCTGCGCCAGCGAGTTTAGCTCAGACTGCAGGCTCCCATTAAGAGACTGCATCTCTATTTGCGCGTGCTCGATTTTGGGTTCCGTGCGCGGCACAGCCGAGACCTGCGCGCACCCGCAGGAGCACGCGGCAACAAGAATAAAGAGAGACAAAAGACGGTACATGGCTTTCCTCCGAAGACCTTCGTTGCGTTTACTTGAGCAGCTCGAGCATGTAGTCCGAGGCCGCCTTGCCGTTCATCAGCGCAAGCTGCGAGACGATAGTGCGTTTAAGTTCAAGATCTTTCTCGCCGCGGGCTAGGTCGACCAGACGCTGATCGTTGCCCGAAACAAAAAGCGCGGAGATGACGGCCCGTTTCACCTTCGGGTCGGACGACGTTCGATACGCCTCCGCGAGCGTCTCCCCTGAGCGCCGGCCCTGATACACGCCGGATGCCTGGATGCTTTGCCGTTGCAGGTCCGCACTCACCTTGCCCAGCACAAGATCGTGCATCAGCGCGTCCGCTTCCGCAGAGTGGCTCTGCGCCAGAACGAAAAGTGCATGCTTTTTGACCGAATCCGCCTGATCGCCCGTCAGGATACCGCGCAGAAGTGGAATCGCCTGAGCGGGATCCCGATGCAACAGCGAGTTGAGCGCGAGAATCTTCAGCTCGGCATCAGGATCTTTTTGCCGGGCGTCCTCCGCTTGCGCCTGATCGCGGTAAAGAGTGATGGCGACTCCGTTCGCACTCATCCCGCTGCCCGCACCCTGGGCCAAAGGCAGCGCGGCACAGTCGCGGTTCCAGCGGCTCGCCGCGTACTGCGTATGAAGCTGGACGCAGGTTGCATTGGCTAGGTCGAGCTTGCCGACTTTGGTCAGCGCGTAAGCCTTCCAGTAGAGAGCGGCCTCGCTGCGCCGGCCTCTTGCGTTGCTCGCCTGCTCAAAGGCGGCCACGGCGTCCGACCAGCGGCTGTCGTTCATCGCGCGAGTACCCGCCGTGTAAGCAGCCTCTTCGCTCCGCGCCGGCGCTGACGAGATAGCCTGTGCCCCCTCCAACTCGGCGGCTGCAGGAAGGCATGCGGCAGCACAGGCGCAAGGCAGAGACAAGGTGAAGGTGGCGGCGAACAGAAACAGGGGACGAAAAATCGAAGTCATTGGCTTACCTTCCTGTTTGGCTCAGCGTCGTTCTGCTGAAGTATGCGTAGGTCGAGCAGCAGGCCGCCGCTATTCATCTCCATGTGGAGATCCCAGCGCTTGCTTGGTCTGGCTGGTTCATGTTCCACCGTGGTCAGGGTGCGGCCGAGTTCCTCGAGCACCGAAGCCTGCGCCATGTCCCCGTCCCGCTGGGCGCGCTGCACATAGACGGCGTTGGTCAACAGCAGCTGTGCCGCGCGTTCGCGGGTGCTTTCGTCAAGTGGCCCGGCCGCGTGGTCGATCTCGGTCAGAAGCCGTTCCGCCTCGCCGAGATGGGCGGCCACGTCCGGATCCCGAGGACGCGCCGTCAGCGGTCCGGCTCGCATGCCCGACGTCGCAGTCGAGCTGGACAGAACACCGGCTTCCGGTGCGTGCCGCAGCTGAACGACACCAAAGCCGAACACGCCCGCCGCCAGTACCGCTCCGGCCGTCCAGAGAAGCGGCAGCCGCCAGCCCGCAAAAAGGCGCCTTTTGGCAGGATTTCCGAAGTTGGACGGCAGAGGCGGCAAGCTGCCTCGCAGCCTGTGCCAGGCATGCTCCAGGTTCGCTTCCGGAACCGGATCCGCGGAGAAGACGCGCAGGGTCTCGGCAATGGACTCGGCCGCGTCCGAGCAAAGCGCACACTGCTCCAGGTGCTCGGCTACGATCGCAGAGTCGGCGACCTCGCCAAGCTGATAGCCGATCAGTTCTTCTTCCGAAAGGTGACCCGTCATCGCGCACCTCGGAGCATCGGTTGAAGCGAGCGGCGCAGCTTGCTGACCGCGCGAAAGACCGCCTGTTTGACTGAGTTCTGCGAGATGCGCAGCGCCTCGGCGATCTCCGCAAGAGGCACATCTTCCATGTGGCGTAACGTAAAGGCGGTGCGCTCCATCGGTGTCAGCGTCGCCATGGCGGTTTCGCGCAAGGACGCCGCTTCCCCATCGAGCAACAGTCTTTCCGGGCCGGCCCGCCGGTCAGCGACCGTCAGAAGAGGGTCGATTGCGGGTGTGCCCTCGTCTCTTTTCCCCAGGGAAGCGACCTCGCGTTTGCGTCTTTCTACAAAATTGATAGCTGTGTTCATGGCGATCCTGTTGACCCACGTGGAGAAGCTTGCATCTTGCCGAAACGTCGACAGCCGGGTGTAGGCGCGCAGAAACGCTTCCTGCGCAGCCTCTTCCGCATCCGAAGCATCTCCGGTGATGCGAAAGGCGATCCGGAAAGCAAACTGGTAGTGCTCGCGGACCAGATCGCCGTAAGCCTCCGGGTCTCCGGCCAGCACTCTTCCAATCACTTCGCTCTCGACTTGGGCCATTCACGCGATTAGACAACGAAGTGGGATTCCGGTTAGGTTGCCCGCCAAATTCTTGTTAGACCTGCGTGGAGGCTCATGCACGGCGAGGGCGGAGACTCTAAAATTTCATTCGGTCCCGCAGCCCTTTTGTCTTGCGGGCAGAGACCCGACTCCGGCGCAAGCAGAAAAGCCACACGGTTCGAAACCGGCGTTCAGAGGAAGAAAAGAGACCCGATGCGTGTGCTGATCGTGGAAGACGAACCTCGGCTGGCCGAGAATGTAGCCCGTGCCCTGCACGAAGGACCAGGGTACGCCGCCGACATCGCCCCGGACGGCGAGGAAGCGCTGCTCCTTTGCCGCATGAGCAGCT
>CAXUEE010000068.1:0-11367 GCA_964249905.1 uncultured Acidobacteriaceae bacterium | reverse complement strand
GGCGCGGGCCAGCCGGCTCGCCAGCTTGGGCGCCGGCGAGCCGGCCGTTTCCGCGCGAATCGACGTGCGCGCGCTGGCCGACGTGGCCCACAACCTTTATGGCGAGGCGTTCGGCCGGCCCGACATCGCCCCGGACGGCGAGGAAGCGCTGCTCCTTTGCCGCATGAGCAGCTACGATCTCGTCCTCCTCGACCTCATGATTCCGAAGCTGAGCGGCAGGGAGGTGTTGCGTTCTCTGCGCGCCGCGCACAACCAGACGCCGGTCCTCATCCTGACAGCGATCAGTGAAACCAGAACGACGATCGATCTACTGAACAGCGGAGCCGACGATTACCTGACCAAACCCTTCGACCTGGGCGAACTCATCGCGCGGGCCAGAGCACTGGTGCGACGAGGCAAAGGTGTAGCTCAGCCCGTCCTTAGCTTCGGCCCCATCCGCTTGCACACGGTGGAGCAGACCGTCTCAAGCGGAAGCACGATCATCGACCTTTCGCCCACCGAGTACAGAATCCTCGAGTACCTGATGCATCGCCCTCGGGTCGTCGTATCGAAGCGCGAACTGCTGGAGCATCTCTACGACTTCACCTGGGAGCATCACTCCAATGTAGTGGAGGCGCATGTCTCCAATCTTCGCAGGAAGCTGCGGCTCAGCACGGAGAGCACGCTGCTGGAAACCTTGCGTGGCCGCGGATACCGCCTGGCGTCACCGGCCGGCGGCTCCCGATGAAGTCGCTGCAAAGCAGGACCCTCTCGGTCGTCCTGGCGGCGGAGCTGCTGTGCGCCCTGGCCTTCTCGGGTGCGGCCCTCTTGCATGAACGGCGAACCCGTCTGCATGCCTTCGATGTCGTCTTGCAGGGGCGCTCGGACTCCCTGCTGGGCGCGGTGCAGGACGCGGAAGATCCAGACGACAACGTCACCGTTGATCCGGCGGAGCTCCGAGTCTCTCCCGAAGATATCTACGCGGTGTACAACCTGGGCGGGCGCCTGCTCGGCACGTCCAGGGTCGCTCCGCCGGCCCTGATCACGCGGGAGGGTGACGGCTTTCACGATGTGCGCCTCGGCCGCCACACGTACCGCGTCTTCCAAAGGCGCGCGATGCGAGTCATCGACCGGGCCGAAAACGGTGGAGTCGGGCTGCAGCGGCCGGTCACGATTCTCTACGCGGCCCCCATGGATCATCTTTGGCACGAAATCAGGGAGGGCGTCACGTTCTACCTGCTCGTCAGCGTCCTCTTGCTCGCGGTCACGGCCACCTTGATGATCCTGCTGCTGCGCAGAGTGCTGCAGCCGATCGACGAATTGGCGCTCCAGGCGGCACAGGTGTCCATGAGTTCTCTTCGCTTCGAGGCACCACGGTCGGCTCTTGCGTTGAAGGAGCTTGGGCCTCTGGCGCAAACGCTCGCCACCACGGTCGCAAGCCTCCGGCAGGCCTTCGAGAAAGAGCAACGCTTCGTCAGCGATGCCGCTCATGAACTGAAGACCGCGGTCGCCGTAGTGCGGTCGACCATTCAGGTCTTGATGCTGAAGCCGCGCTCGCGAGCCGAGTACGCCGAGGGCATGGAGCGTCTTCTCGCCGATAACAGCCGGGTCGAGGAACTTGTCTCGCAGATGCTCAAGCTCGCCCACCTGGAAGAAGCGACGCAGGCCGACATCGAGGCAACCGATGTTGCCGGAAGTGTGCATCGCGCCGTCCAAAGCCTCATGACCTTTGCGGAAGAGCGTACAGTCCAGCTGGTGACAGTGGTTGCCGACGAAGTTTCCGTTCGCCTCTTGCCCGATCAGGTGGAAACCCTGGTCTCCAATCTTGTCGTCAACGCTGTACAGCATAGCGTTCCTGAGTCCAAGGTCGAGATCAGCTTCCTGCGCCGGAGCCAGTCGGCAGTGCTCAGGGTGTGCGACCACGGCAGCGGTATCTCTCCGGAAGCGCAGCCTCACGTCTTTGAACGTTTTTTCCGCGAAGATACATCGCGCAGCCGCGACACAGGCGGAGCCGGACTCGGACTCGCCATCTGCAAGTCAATCGTCGACAAAGCCGGTGGCTCGATCTCGATCGAGAGCACCAAGGGTGTAGGAACGATCGTCACCGCGGTCTTCACGCTTGCTTAAGCTTCTTGCGAGACACTGAGATCAAGCGGTGCCGGATTATTCCGCTCAGCTACCAGGGAGATCTCATGCGTGTCTCTACTCCTCGTCTTCTGTTTCTGTGCGCCTTGGCCCTGTCCGTCTTGGGCATCGGCGCTGCAAGCGCACAGCAGCCTTACCGTATCGTCGATCAATGGAAGATCGGCGGCACCGGCGGCTGGGACTATCTCTTGGCCGACCCGGGAGCCCATTTGCTATACATCACGCACGGGCCTCGGGTGGAGGTCGTCGACACAGAGACCGGAAAGAGCGTAGGTGCGATCACCGGGATGAAAGGAACCCATGGCATCGCGCTCGATCCCGAAGGCAGGTTCGGGTACATCAGCGATGGCGGGGGCAACGCCGTGGTGGTCTTTGACCGCAAAACGTTTGCGACAGTGGCAACGGTTCCCGCCGGAACCAATCCCGACGGGATCGCCTATGAGCCCGTGACCAGAACGGTTTGGGCATTCAATGGCCGCAGCAAGAACGCCACCGTGATCAACGCGGACTCCCGCGCCGTCATCGCGACGATCGACCTGCCGGGCAAGCCCGAGTTTCCGCAGGTAGACGGCAAAGGTCACGTCTTCGACAACATCGAGGACAAAAACATGATTGTGGAGCTCGATGCCAAGACCGACAAGCTGCTCGCCTCATGGCCGTTGACGGGCTGCGACTCTCCTTCCGGCATGGCGATCGATCTCGCCCACCATCGGCTGTTCTCCGTGTGCGACGGCAAAGCGATGGCCGTCGTGGACTCCGAAAGTGGAACGCAGTTAGCAACAGCGGCCATCGGCGCTGGTCCCGACGCCGCAGACTACGATGCGCACGACCAACTCGCGTTCAGCTCCAACGGAGGAGACGGCACGCTGACCGTGGTCGACGCCGCGCACGGATATAAGGCGCTGGGGTCGCTCCCCACGGCAAAGGGAGGTCGAACCATGGCGTATGACGCTTCGGCAGACCGCATCTACGTCGTCGTGGCCGGATACGGACCGACGCCCCCTGCGACCCCGGCCATCCCGAGACCACGGCCGGCCGTGCTGCCGGATACCTTTAGGGTCATTGTGATTGGCCGCACGTAGCTGGTAGCGCGTCGTTGCTTTCCCGTGGCCGAAGCGGGTCAGCCAGCTACCGCCTCCACCGCGGCGACCAGAGCAGGCCGCATCCCGCACAGCGATAACGCACGGACGAGCAGGTTTTTCCGTGACTTCTTCGAGTGACCGACACGATCGAACCGCTCTTATGTTCCTGGAAACATCGGGCATACCCGAGCAGGAGGGCGAAGGTGTGCCAGCGGGACCGTGGCTGCCCAACCTCCCCTTCCTCGGAGCGCTGATCGGCTTCCGCCGCCCCGTGACCGGCAAAAGAGGGCAGAAGCAGAGAGACAGTGGGGGTGCTGGCAGATACTTCCATCGTGACGTTCCTCGCCGGGCCGCGAAGCGGGACGTGCGGCTTAGGGATCACCTTAAGTCACCCGGAACGTCCTCACCATGGCACTTCTGTCGCACCGCTCAGCAAGGCGGGTGACGGCGCGTCATCTCAACTCGTAAGAGACAACAGCCAAGGAATCGGTTTCGTCTTATCTATTGAATGTGTTTCACTTAGTTTTCTACACTGAGCTTGGAGAACTCTCGCCCTATGTCCACTGTTCCTGCGCTCGTGGTTGCCAATCAATTTATCCAGCTTGGTCTTGCCGACGGGCGGCCGGTCGATCCGATGAAGCTGCAGAAGCTCATCTACATTGCGGAGGGTTGGAGCCTGGTCAAGCGGCATGAGCCCTTGATCCGCGAGAGCGTAGAAGCCTGGCCCTATGGTCCTGTCGTCCCGCAGCTCTACTCGGCATTTAAAAGCTATCGCGCCGCCAACATCGATCGCCCCTGCGCTCTCCCTCCGGACACCCCCGCACTCGAAGCCGAGGACGACGCCCTCATCCGCCAGGTCTGGCAGCAGTACCGGAGCTTCACCGCGATCGAGCTCTCCATGATGACCCACGAACTCGGCTCCGCCTGGGACCTGGCCCGCACGGCGGCCAGGCCAGCCGACGCCAGCCCCGTTATTCCACCGGCGTTCATCCGCGACGAGTTTCAACGGCGGCTCAGGAACACGCTCTAGATGCCGGAGCCCTCCGCGGAAGCACCTTCCGGACCGGCTCAGGGCCCAGGCTTGACCTCGCCTGCGGACCAGAAGAAGGGGTTTGAAGGTTTAATCCAGTCTGCCGCTCACTTCTCGGCACTCGAAAGCAACGCCGCAGGTGCGGCTTCGGTCCGGGACGCGGCACTTGAACTGCGAGGCTTTAGCGACGGCACCCTCTCCCCAACCCACGACCAGGAAGACCACTTTGACTGGACGCTCGACTTCTGGCTGCGCTGCCTCTTCTTCTTCTTTGCCCTTCTGATCAACGTATGGTGGGACTACAACGTGCGACAGATGATCTGGCAGTCAGGCCGCACCAACAGCGGCTTTCATCTGAGCGATGGTGTCCTGATTGCCCTGCTCACGACCTCCATCGCCAACTTCATCGGCCTCCTGACGATCATCGCCAACTACCTCTTCCGCGAACGGCCGCGGATCGTCACAGCTCTCGAGCAATCGCGGCAGGCCGCCAAACCAAATTCGTGAGTGCCTCGCTCAGGGTGGATCTCCGGGCATCAGGGCTTCAGAGAGCGCCGTCAGCTTCGCTTGACCCGCGCTGTACGTCACCTTCCAGATCTGGTTGAAGACCTGGGCATCCCAGGCCGCGGGCGCGTCCGTCACCCCCAGGGCCGCGGCCAGCGCTGGAATCTGCCCATGATGCCAACAGATGAGAACAACCTTGCCGGCGTACTTGCCGCCCAGCACCTCCGCCGCCAGGGCCCCGGTAGCCCGTTCGTCGAAGTCGTGATGAATAGGCAGCTTCAGGAACTGGGCGAGCGGGGTCACAGTCTCCACAGGCCGATTGCTGCTCTTGCTGCGGGCGGTGGCGAAGATTACGTCCGGCTTCGGCAGGCGAGGCGCCGGAGAGGCGGGCATCTGCACAAACAACGAAGGCAGTGCCTCCGCCCGCTTGAAGCCGGTCGCCGTCAGATCGGGCGAATTTTCTTCCGGAGCCGGCTTCTCCGCATGCCGGATCACATAGACCACCGCGGGATATTTGTCCGCCTCCTGCGCGTCGGCAAGCGAGCATCCGAAAGCCAGCAAAGCAAAAGCCAGCAGCAGACGAAGGCGAAATCTCTTCAGAACGTTTTTACGCATACCGATGGCTCCAGTCTCCCGCAAAGCAAGCCGGATGACAACCGGCTCAAACAGCTACCGCCGCACGGATCGCCCGCGATGCCTTGGCCACCGCACGCACCGCCTGCTCCACATCCCCTTCAGTGACTGTCTCACTCAACGTGAAGCGCACCGCGGTCTGCGCCACCTCCGGCAAGAACCCCATGGCGAGCAGCACATGCGAGGGCTCATCCCGCCCCGCGGCACACGCCGAGCCGCTCGAGCACACAATCCCGCGCTCCTCCAGCTGCAGCAGCATCGCCTCGCCGCTCGTTCCCGGAAAGCAGAAGGACGCATGCCCGGGAAGCCGCAGCGTCGGATGTCCAGTCAGCATCGCCTCCGGAACGGCGGCCGACACACCCTCGATCAGGGCATCCCGCAGCTGGGCCAGACGCTCACTCCGCTCCGCGCGCCCCGCGCTGGCCAGCTCCAAAGCTCGCGCAAAGCCGACCGCGCCCGCCACGTTTTCGGTGCCCGACCTCCGCCCGCGCTCCTGCCCGCCGCCATGCAGCACTGGCTCCGCCTGCAGCCGCCCCCGCAGGTACAGCAGGCCGACTCCCTTTGGCGCACCCAGCTTGTGTCCGGAAAGGCTCACCGCGTCCACCCCCAAAGTCTTCACGTGGACGTCGAGCGCACCGCCGCCCTGCACGGCATCCGTGTGCATCGGCACTCCGCGAGCGTGAGCCACCCCGGCCAGTTCCGCCACCGGCTCAACCGTTCCCACCTCGTTGCTTGCCAGCAGGATGCTCACCAGCGTCGTGTCCTCGCGCAGCGCGGCCGCCAGCGCCGAAGGCTCTACCCTGCCGTATCGCGAGACAGGCAGCCGCGTCACCTCGAACCCATGATGCCGTTCCAGATAGTCGCAGGAGGCGAGCACCGCCTCATGCTCGATGGCCGATGTGATAAGGTGCCGGCCGCGCGGATTGGCCAGCGCAATCCCCTTCAGCGCGAGATTGTCGGCCTCCGTTCCGCCGCTGGTAAAGATAATCTCACTCGCCCGGCAGCCGAGCAGAGCCGCCACCCGCACCCGCGCCCCGGCCAGCGCCTCCGCCGCCCGCTTCCCCAAGGCGTGCTGGCTGGATGCATTGCCAAACTCGCCGCTCAGGTAAGGCCACATCGCCTCCAGCACCTCCCGCCGGACCGGGGTCGTCGCTGCCGCATCCAGGTAAATCACGCCGGCTCCACGCGAAGGTCAAGCCCCAAATCCAACGCACGCACACTATGAGTCAGCGCGCCGACCGAGATCACGTCCACCCCGGTCTCGGCAATCTCCCGGATGCGCCCAAGCCTGATCCCGCCTCTGGCCTCGATGAGCGCGCGCCCCGCAACCTGCGCCACCCCGGCACGCATGTCGGCGGTAGAGAAATTATCCAACATAATCGTGTCTACCCCGGCCGCCAACACCGCTTCGACCTGGTCCAGCCGGTCTACCTCAACCTCGATGTGCGTTGTATGCGGCAAAGCCTCGCGCATGCCACGGAGAGCCTCCGTCAAGGTCGCGCCGCCGCTCGCGCCCACAACCGCAAGATGATTGTCCTTCGCCATGACCGCGTCCGAAAGCGAAAAGCGATGATTGTGCCCGCCCCCGCAGCGCACCGCGTAACGCTCGATCAGGCGCAGACCCGGCGTAGTCTTGCGCGTGTCGACGATGCGCGCCTTGGTTCCCGCGGTTGCGGCAACGTACTGCGCCGTCAATGTGGCAATCCCGGAGAGCCGCTGCACAAAGTTGAGCCCCACACGTTCCGCCTGCAGTACGCCGCGCGCTGGCCCCTCCGCCGTCGCGAGCACATCGCTTTCGCGGAACTTTTGCCCGTCTTCGAAGTGAAAGGTCGTCGCAATCGCAGCGTCGGTCAAGGACATCGCCGCGCGAAACAGGTCCGACCCACAGAGAACACCGTCCTCTCGCGCCACCAGCTCGGCGGAAACCCGCGCCTCCGCCGGGATCAGGGTCTGTGACGTAAGGTCCCCCCACGGCGCATCTTCCTCCAGCGCCATCCGGACCAGCGTCTCTATCGCTGCCGGCGCAGGCCGCATCCACCCGGCCCTCATCCCTTCCCTGCCGGCTTCAGGCTCAGCATCCGCTCGAGCGCCACGCGCGCCGGCACCGCCACAGACTCCGGCACGGCAATCCGGTTCAGGATCTCGCCACGTTCCAGCGCCTCCAGAACCCATGCCAGATACCCGGGATGAATCCGGTACATCGTCGAGCACGGACAGATCACCGGGTCCAGGCAAAAAATATTCAGCTCCGGATGCTGGTTGGCCAGTCGCCGCACCAGGTTGATCTCCGTCCCAACTGCAATCGTCGCGCCCGCCGGAGCCGCCGCGATCGCCTTGTTGATCACGTCGGTCGAACCCGCCTCGTCCGCTGCGTCGACCACCTCCATCGGGCACTCCGGGTGCACGATCACCCGCACATCCGGGTACTTCGCCCGCGCCTCGGCGATCTGTGCGACCGAGAAGCGCTTGTGCACCGAGCAGAACCCGTGCCACAAAATGACCTTCGCATTGCGAAGCGTTTCGGCGTCCGTACCTCCCATCGCCCGGCGAGGATCCCACAGGGGCATCTGCGCCAGCGGCACGCCCATGGCTTTGCCGGTATTGCGGCCAAGATGCTGGTCCGGAAAAAACAACACGCGCTGTCCACGCTCAAACGCCCACTTCAGCACCGTCGAGGCGTTCGACGAAGTACAAACCACCCCGCCATGCTCCCCGCAGAAGCCCTTCAGCGCCGCCGATGAATTCATATACGTGATCGGAATAACCGGAACGCGGCCTTGATCATCCGGCTGCGTGCCGAAAACCTCTTCCAGCTCCTCCCAGCACTCGGTCACTGAATCCAGGTCGGCCATGTCGGCCATCGAGCAGCCCGCGGCCAGGTTCGGCAGGATCACCGCCTGATCCGGACGCGAAAGCATATCGGCCGTCTCCGCCATGAAGTGCACACCGCAGAAGACGATCGCCTCCGCCTTCGGCCGGGTTCGTGCTGCTTGCGCGAGTTGGAAGGAGTCGCCGACAAAATCCGCGTACTGGATCACCTCGTCCCGCTGATAAAAATGGCCCAGCACGACGACGCGTTCGCCCAAGGCGTGCTTGGCTGCTCGAATGCGCAGGTCAAGCTCCGCCGGCGAAGCCCGCCGGTACTCCTCCGGAAGTATGCCTTGCGTGGGCGCAGACGCGGGCAGCGTGTCCAGCATGGAAGCTCCGGGGCCGTAACTGGGGACCTGCGCGTCGAAGACCCATGGCTCCTCCGCCAGAGCGGTAGAACAGGTGGACAGACCAGCCGCTGTTTCGGTCCCCCGTCGCTGTTCAATCTGAATTAACTGCACCGTACCGTTTACCGATTCCACTTAGCTGTCCTTCACTGGCTCGCCATGTGCACGATTCCGTGTTTTGCCCGTCACTCGAGACACCTTTACCCTGCTTTATTAGAGTATCGTCCCGGGAAAACGACGCTAGCTCCTGCTGCACGTCCACGACCAACCCAGTCAAAGGAAGTGCCGAAATCTTTTCAGACGCATCCAATAGCCGTTCTCATATGATTCCTGATGAGAGCTACGCATAGGGAGATCTGAAATGTCTTTGCGCATCAACGACACTGCACCCGATTTCACCACCGAGACCACCCAGGGCCTCGTCCACTTCCACGAGTGGATCGGCGATGGATACGCCATCCTGTTCTCGCACCCGAAAGACTTCACCCCGGTTTGCACCACCGAACTTGGGTACATGGCCGGACTCGCTCCCGAGTTCGCCCGCCGCAATACCAGAGTCATCGGCCTTTCAGTCGACCCCATCGACAAGCATGGCAAGTGGGCGGACGACATCGAAGAGACGCAGGGCCACAAGGTCTCCTTCCCGATGATCGGGGATCCGGACCTCAAAATCGCCAAACTCTACGACATGCTGCCGGCCGAAGCCGGCGACACCTGCGAAGGACGTACCGCGGCCAACAACGCCACCGTGCGCACCGTCTTCATCATCGGCCCCGACAAGAAGATCAAGCTCATGCTGAGCTACCCCATGAGCACCGGCCGCAACTTCGATGAGGTCCTGCGCGTGCTCGATTCGATCCAGCTCACGGCCGAACACAAGGTGGCCACGCCCGCGAACTGGAAATCCGGCGATAACGTCATCATTCTTCCCGCAGTGACGGATGAAGAAGCCAAAGCGAAATATCCAGAGGGTTGGGAGTCCCCGAAACCTTATCTTCGGATCGTGGCGCAGCCCGGCAAACCTCAGACTCCAAATGCCTGACCTGTATGTCCCGGCAATAGCGTGCCCCACATAGGTTATTGTTGTGAGTTCGCATAGCCGTTAGCCTGCGCGTGTGGTGCGTGCGGGTACAGAATCAGCCGGAGAAAAGAGCCAGCGTCGCCAGACTATGGCGATGCTGGCCTTGGCCGCGTCTCTGAGATTCCTGGTCCTGGCTGAAGTGCTCCTCGGACATCCCAAAACCTGGTTCTTTCAGCGCGGGATCGAAATGGGCCTCCTGGCGCACTCGTTGCTTGCCGGCCTGGGCCTAAGCTCCCCCTTCGGAGGCTCGACCGGGCCGACCGCCTTCATCGCCCCCGGGTATCCCCTGCTCACGGCGGCTGTGTTTCGCCTCTTCGGTGAGTCGACGCAGCTGTCGGCCGTGACCCTCATCAGCGGCCAGATCCTGCTGAACGTTATTACTGTCTGGCTCCTTATGCATGTCGCGCGCACTCTGTTTAGCCAGCGTACCGCGTTGATTGCTGGATTGATCTGGTCCTGTTCCCTCCCGCTCCTCTGGATTCCAACAATCTTTTGGGATACCGCTCTTTCGATCGCCCTCCTCATGGGTCTCCTGTCCCTTGTCCTGAAATTCAGGCACTCTGTCCCGCCCTGGACGTGGTTATGGTTAGGCGCATACTGCGCCCTTACAGCCTTGATCAATCCAGCCCTGCTGCCGACCCTGGCAGCGCTTCTGCTCTGGCTCGCCTGGCAGACCCGGAGCACCTCACGTGGCTACGTTCTGCTCGCCCTTCTCAGCTTCGCAGTCGTCTTTGCACCCTGGCCGCTGCGGAACGCTCGGGTGTTCCGCGCCTTCGTCCCACTCCGGACAACGGTCGGCTTTGAGCTATGGATGGGCAATCGGGAGGGTGCCTCCGGCTATCTGGACGAGCGGCTCTTCCCCATGTACAACCCGGGCGAGCTCGCGGAATATCAGCGTCTGGGTGAGATCGCATACACCGCGCATAAGGCCGTCCTCGCCCGTCAGTACATGGAGAGCCATCCCGTTCGCTTCCTGGGTATGACAAGCCTCCGCTTCCTGCGCTTCTGGACAGGAACCGGCACGGAAGGAGGATCTCCCTTGTTCGCACTCCATGCCTGCTTCACTTCCGCCTTCGGTTTGGCTGGACTGTGGCTCCTCTGGAGACATCAGGCTTACCCGCTCCTGAACCTCTTCGCCGCTCCTCTGCTGCTCTTTCCGTTACCCTACTACTGCACTCACGCTGAATTCCGCTACCGGCTCGTCGTTGATCCTCTGATGACCCTGTTAGCGGCCTCTTTCTTCGAGAACTTGGCAAGAAAGCCTGGCGCTCTTCTTCGCAGGACGAGGCAGGTCTTTCTGCGCAGAAGTGATTCAGCAGCACAGCTACCCGCTTGAGAAGGATCGGCGGTATCAGCGCATCTCCGTATGTGCCATTCAGGACAGCAAGTCAGGTCTGAGCTGCCCGAACTTGAGCACATCCCCAATCTCGACCTGACACTCCGCAATGCAGCCGGCAGGAAGTTCGACGACACTTCGCAACGCCACATGGATGGAGGTTATCCGGTAAGGCCGCAGATGACTCCAAAGCTTGATCACTCTTCGATCTTTGTCTAATCCGATCACGTCGATCGGGAAGCGCATACCCATCGTGTGAACCCCAGAAGAAGGTCGAATCCAGAGACCCTCTCCAGCTGCAAGTGCGCTTCTCCCAAGTAGCCCAACCATCCGGCTGAGAGAAGTGTCGGCGACCTGGATTC
>CAXUEE010000067.1:11156-15661 GCA_964249905.1 uncultured Acidobacteriaceae bacterium | reverse complement strand
GCCTGAGCTCTCTCGTCCTAACATCCCGCATGTGGCAGGATATCAGGCTGCCGACGACGTACACATTCAAGTCTCGGTCTGGTTCAACTTGCAGTATCTTGGGCTGGGTTTGGGGAGGCTCAACGTTCTTGCCCGCCGTCATCAACGCTTGGACTGCGCTCCGGCTTACCTTCTGTCCGGAACAATGGACAAATTCACAGGCGCGAAGCTCTCAACACAACTTACATTACAATAAAAACTTGGGTTCTGCAACTGATCGTTCCAGCAGCCGCTTCAGAACAGTGAAGGGGAACGAACCACTCGTCTGAAGGTAACAGCGTTGGAGCCGGCCTGCAACCAGGCATCCTGTGTGAAAGGACTGAAAACAGTTGAAAACTCTTTCTCAGTCTTTTCCCAAACGCGAGAGGAGCACTTCCTCCCAAACGGAAATCTCAAGGAACGCTCTTTCATCCTGCATCGATCCTGCTCGGTCCTCTTGTCCTTTCAGCGTGACGCCCGTTCCGGATGAGCCACTCCGAGGTTTCTCATACCGGATCAGCTAATCTGGGCAGGCAGCGAAGGTCTATTTGGAGGACGAGTGGAACCTGAAGAGGTCAATGAATTCGCCCATCAGTTAAAAGAGGCCGGGGAAAAGGGTGAATCGCTCACGACGATCTCGCTCGCCATCTCGGTGCTTGCTGTGTTGGTGGCGCTGGTGACGGTACTCGGACACCGCAGCCACACCGAAGCTGTGCTGGCACAGTCCCGCGCGGGCGACCAGTGGAACGAGTACCAGGCGAGAAAAATTCGGTCCGACCAGATTTCCGTAGCCCTCGACCTCCTGTGCCTGCAGCCCTCCTCGGACAGCGAGGCCGTGAAAACGAAGGAGGAGGAGTATCGGGCACACCAGGAACAGGAACAAGCGCATGAGTTTGAAGGCGAAGTTGCCCATGCGGAAAAGCTGGCAGCCCGCTACGATCTTGGGGAGGCGATGCTGCAGATCGCGGTAGTTTTGTGCTCTGTCACCTTGTTCACTCGCCGCAAGCTCTACTTTTACCTGGGTCTCGGGATTGGCGCAGCGGGGCTCCTCTTTGCCGGATCGGTGTTGACGATCCGCTAGAATCATGGTCCGGGTAGCCCTGGAGCCTCCTGAGGTCTCTCGCAGTTTAGGACGGCCGAGAAAATACACCCAGGTCAGTCAGGCCATTCACAAAATACTGAACTGCCAGGGATACCAACAGCAGTCCCATGATGCGTACCAGGATGCGGATTCCACTCTCTCCCAGCGCGGCTGCCACTCTGTCCGAATTGCCCAGGACCAGGTAGCATGACCACGCGGTGACGGTGATGGCACCCACAATGGCAGCTATCATAGCCCAATGTCCGTCCGCTTGACCGACCAGAACCATGACGCTGGTGATGGAGCCGGGACCGGCCAGCATTGGGATGCCGAGCGGCACGATACCAGCGTCCTCCTTGGAGGCAGCTGCCTCGGCTTCAGGTCCGGTCTCCTGCGTGGGCGAACGCCGTGCGTTCAGCATGTCCAGGCCAATTAGCAACAGGATGATGCCGCCGGCAATCTCAAAGGCTGGAAGCGTGATCCCGAAAAACCGGAAGAGGAGCTGTCCTCCAAGTGCGAAGGCGGTCAACAGAAGAAATGCAGTAAAACTCGCCTTCCGCGCAATTAATTTCCGGCGCTGTTTGTCGCTGCCGGCGGTCACCGCCAGAAACGTGGGAAGCGCGGCGAAAGGATCGACCAAAAAGAAGATTGAGCTGAGCGCGAGCAGCGAGAAGCGCACAACCGTTGAGCTCTCCAGGCGCGACAAGGAGACCTGTGAAGGCAGGCGCGCGGCGGAAAGCCCCATAAGGGATTGCGCAATCGAAGTATCATGGATCACAGATCATTCTCCCATAGACGCTTTGTCCGATGGGACGAAGTCCCAAGCAGGCGAGCTCTCCCTTAGGCCAGGGCCGGTATAATTGTGTCAACACAGGAGCCGACGCATGCCCTTAGACGTGACGAAGCTCATCTGGCACAACGGCCAGATGATTCCGTGGGAGAACGCCAACATTCACGTGATGTCGCATGTGGTGCATTATGGTTCCTCCATCTTTGAGGGCATTCGCTGCTACACCCAAAGCAGCGCCGGCGGGGAGACGTCCGGAGCCGGCATCTTCCGCCTGCCGGAGCACATGCAGCGCTTCCGGGACTCCGGGCACATTTATCGGATGCCGCTGGGCTTCAGCGTTGAGAATCTCTGTCAGGCGGTGATTGATGTTGTCGAGGCAAACGGGGTAACCCCTTGTTATATCCGCCCGCTTGCCCTTCGCGGCTACGGAGAAATCGGGATCAATCCACTTTCTTCTCCGGTCGAGGTGTATATCGCCAACTTTGCCTGGGGTAAGTACGTTCCCGGCAACGAGGGTGCGAACGTTTGCGTATCGAGCTGGAATCGGCACGCCCCCAACACCATGCCAACGATTGCGAAGGCGGGCGGAAATTACCTCAACTCGCAGCTGATTCGCATGGAGGCGGCGATCAATGGGTACGATGAAGGCATTGCGCTCGATGTGAATGGATTGATCTCGGAGGGTTCGGGTGAAAATCTCTTCCTGGTGCGTGGCGGCGTGCTCTACACCACACCTCTTTCCAGCGCCGTTCTGAACGGCATCACGCGGACCTCGATTCTGACGCTGGCAAAGGATCTCGGCATTCCCGTGGTCGAACAGCCGCTTCCAAGGGAGATGCTTTACATCTCAGACGAGTGCTTCTTCACCGGCACCGCCGCCGAGGTGACGCATCTTCGGTCGGTGGACCGTATCCTGATCGGGGATGGAACGATGGGCCCTCTCACCAAGGCGCTTCACGACGAGTTCTTCGGCATCGTCAACGGAACCAGGCCGGATCGTCACCATTGGCTCACTCCGGTCAAGGTCGCAGTTACGGAGCCGGCACTCACGCTCAGGTAAGATCGCAAGGCAGGGGGATCTGGACTTCCCTCCTCCTCAGAGATCGCCGCTGCTGAGTTATGGCGAAGTTTTGAACGTTTCCGTCTCGAAAGGCACGATCAGAGATCTGCACTCAACTCTGCTTGAGGTTTTATGTTTGAGAAAGCGGCTACGCCCGTATGTCCGAAGTGCAAAAACAAGGGAGTTAGAAGAGTCCGGCGTCAAGGTCCGCTGCAACGATTCGTCCTGCAACATTTCGGCTACTTTCCCTGGAGATGCGGCGCCTGCGGCAACCAGTCTCTGTTCCGGAGCCGCGGAAGTTCGAACCGAAGCCGGGAGCCCAAAATCTCGGACCAGACACAAACGACAGTCCCGCAGCGCGCTAATCGGGCAGAGTGAGATTTAAATCTTTGCCGATGAAGCCTGGGGTATGTCTAGGGGCTGCGTTGTCAGCGCGCCGCGCGGATCGTGCTGGATCTCCCACCCGGGCAGCAATTGCGAGCCGGTAATCAGCCGGACGCCATCGCGGAACGTCAGATACGTCCACGCCCACTGCCGGAAGACGGCTAAGCGATTACGGAACCCGATCAGAAAGAAGATGTGGACCATGAGCCACGCCAGCCAGGCTGGAAAACCACTCCAGTGGGCTTTGAACGGCCATTCAATCTTGGCTACGGCGGCGGCACGGCCGATGGTCGCCATGTCTCCTTTGTCAAAGTAATGAAATCCCTTCGAAGTTAGCTTTCCGCTAACCGCTTCGCCGATGCGCTTGGCCGCATAATCGCCCATCTGCATCGCCGGCTGCGCGACTCCCGGCACCTGCTTTCCGTTTTGCTCAAAGTGCGCGAGATCGCCACAGATAAAAATATTCGGCATGCCCTTCGGGTTCAGGTTCTCGTTTACCAGAACGCAGCCGCGTTTGTCGGTTTCCGCTCCCAGCAATTTGCCCAAAGGCGAGGCTTGTACGCCAGCGCCCCACAAGGTGCATACCGAGTCAACACGCTCCTCGCCTACCATGACGAAGCCAGGCTGAACGTCCGTTACGTTAGCACCTGTGCGGATGATGACCCCAAGCTCCTGCAGCTGCTTGCGAGCACTCGCCTGCAGATCCGGCGGGTAACTGCCCAGAATGTTGGGGGAACCTTCCAGGATCAGCACCTGAGCCGAGGAAGGATCTATGCGACGGAAATCTTTTGTCATGTAAAGCCGGGCGATGTCCGAGATAGCTCCCGCCAGTTCTACGCCAGTTGGACCTCCGCCAATGATCACAAAGTTGAGTGCAGGGTGTGTTCCGGTTTCCAGCATCTGCCGCTCCGCGAGTTCAAAGGCAAGCAGAACACGTCGGCGAATTTCGGTCGCATCTTCGATGGTCTTAAGCCCGGGAGCCACCGCAGCCCACTCCTCTTTTCCAAAATAAGAGTGTGTGGAGCCGGTAGCCACAACAAGGTAGTCGAACTCGAGTTGAGCTCCGGAGTTGAGGTGAACCCGGCATGACGGCACATCAAACCCGACCACCTCGTCCATAAGAACTTCAATATTTTTGTGTTCCCGAAGAAGAGAGCGGATCGGTTGGGCGA
>CAXUEE010000067.1:0-11071 GCA_964249905.1 uncultured Acidobacteriaceae bacterium | reverse complement strand
TCACATCCACGGGCAAATGAGCAAGTCCCTGGGCGGCATGAATGCCCCCAAAGCCTCCTCCGATCACAACGACTCGTTGCCGCACACCCTGATCTCTGGAATTCATTGCTCTCCCCATCATGCAGTCTCCTGCCTCTTCTATCTTTTCAGATGCACGGGAGTTCTACAGGGTCCGGATGGGTTTCTATGGATTGGATGAAACAACAGCCGTTGCGAAACCCTGTGTGCCAGAAGAGATGGCCAACTCTGTCTGGGTCGCAACGCCGGAGATGGACAGGGGAATCACTGTGACCGTTCCATCCAGAGAGGAAATGATTGTGTCGATCTTTGAGGTCAACACGGGAGCCGCAGGGCAGCGGCCGTGCGTGGGGCAAAGCTGATTCAGCGCTGTGACCGTCTGGCTCACTGTGACGGGAGCGGAGGCTACGGGGTGGCCGGCGGCATCCGTTACCTCGATGATCAAGGGTAAGAGGCTTGCCCCACTCTGCGCGGCCTGCGCTCCCCCGCTCACAATCTTCACGACGAAACTAGCGCTGGCGACTCCAGTAACCGTGAAGTTTTGGCAAACACTCGTCTTTGCGCACACTGTGGCGATGGAGGACGAGCCCGCGGCGAGCGGGCTTGCAGAAGCCCACATGGAACTGGAACCCGTGGCGCCAGTGACACTGCTCGCCGAGGCAGGCTGTAGACCCGCGGTGCCGCTCCATTGCAGAGTTTCTCCACCGTCTGCGTTGCCGTTCAACGTTGCTGCCGCGTTCAGGGTTAAGCTGACGGGAACTCCTGCAGCGATCCAGGTGTGCTGCGGAGTCGCTGTCAGGACAAACTCGTTTGCCAGAACCTCAAAAGCAAGCGTAACGGGCTGGGCTCCCGTTCCTGAAGCCGGGCTTGCGGTAAGAGTGACATTCCCAACCGCGGCACCCTGGACCACTGTCGAGACTGTGCCATCGGCAGCAGTGTTGAGCGTGCACGACGTTGCATTGCAGGCAGCAAAGCTGACGCTGCCAACACCGCTGCTCGAGAACGAAATGGGAGATCCGGCAACGGGAGTACTTCCGTCGGCGAGGGTCAGCCGGACCGTCAGTGGTATCGCGGCTGCATTCCCTGTGTAAACGCTGCTGCCCGGTGTGCTTGTAGCGGCGAGCACGTCCTGCGGCTGCTTTGCCGTAAAGCTGACCGTCTGCGTGATGGCAGGAAAGGCCGAAGAGACCGAGCCGATCACCGTGATTGTGCCTGCAGCGATCGGAGTGATGGAAGTGGAGACATTGCCTTGAGCGTCCGTCCGGAGAGTGCATGTTGAAGTTCCGGCGCAGGCGCCGAGGGCAGCCGATCCACTCGTCACCGTGAGTGTTACGTTCTGGTTGGGAACAGGTGTGGAACCGTCGGGAAGCAAGAGCTGAAAGGCTAATGGGGTGCTGGCAGCGGTGCCGGCGTAGCCCCCGGAAGCAGGAGCACTGACAAGGCGAAGGGTATCCGGCGCCGCAAGTGCGACGAACGTAACACTCTGGCTCGCGGGGTTCGGAGCCTGGGACTCTGTTGCAAGAAGCGTGACGGAGCCTGCGGACAAGGGAGTCACCAAAGTCGATATGACCCCGAAAGCGTCGGTCTGGACTGTGCAAGAGGTGTTGCCTGCGCAGACCGTGAAGGCCGCCGACCCACCTGAAACAGAGATCGCTATGGTTGCATTTTGTACAGGCGTCACACCATCTGCGAGCAGCAGCTGAACGGCGAACGGGCTGCTCGCCGGCGTACCCACGAAGCTGCTGGTGCCAGGTGCGCTGACCAGGTGCAAGACATGCGATAAAGCAGGAACGGTAAAGCTGGCGCGCTGACTGACGGATGCGTTCCCGGTTTCGGACGCGAGTAGCGTGATGCTTCCCGACGTAAGTGGAGTCACCAGCGTTGTGACGGTCCCGGAGGCGTCGCTCTGGACGATGCAGGTTACAGTGCCGACACATGCAGCGAACGAGGCGGACCCGGTAAGCACAGAGAGCGTGATGTTTTTGTTCGGAGCGACGGCGCCGGAGCCAAGAAGCACCTGCACGCTGAAGGGCGTACCGGCCGCAGATCCCGGAGCCCCGCCGGATGCGGGCGCGCTCACCAGGCGCATCGTGTCTGGCAGGGCAGAGATCGTGAAGCTTGCAGTCTGGGTCACGGCCGGACTGGAGCCCACCTCCGACGCGACCAGGGTCACAGTACCGGAAGCCATAGGTGTCACCAACGTTGAGATTCGTCCGAAGCCGTCCGTCTGGACCGTGCAGCTTGCGGAGCCGCCGCAGACAGCGAAGGAAGCCGATCCGGTCAGCACGGAGAGCGCGATCCCCCTATTCGCGATCGCGGTTACACCATCCGCCTGAAGAAGTTGCAGGGCGAACGGTACGGATGCAGTTACGCCCGGAAGACCTCCTGAACCAGGCGCGGAGGTAAGATGCAACACATCTGAAGCCACCGCTGCCGTAAAGGTGGCACTTTCCGAAATAGCCGGAGACACGCCCACAACTGACGCAAGCAGCGTGATGCTTCCCGTGGCGAGCGGAGTTACCAGCGTGGAAATACGCCCGGACGCGTCCGTTTGTACGACACACGTCGGTGCTGCCCCACAGCTTCCGAGAGAGGCCGAGCCACTAGCGATCGAAAGCGAGACGTTGATGTTTGTTGCCGCGCTGCCTCCCTGCAGCAGCTGCACAGCGAAGGGAGTTCCTCCTGGTACGCCTACGAGACTGCCTGAACCTGGGGCGCTGATGAGTTGAAACTGGTACGGCGCGGCAATCGCAGAAAAGGTGGCACTCTGAGTTGCCGGCGACGTTACCCCGGTTTCCGTTGCTGAGACGGTGATCGATCCGGCAGCCAGCGGTGTGACCGATGTCGAGATGGTTCCCGTCGCGTCCGTCAGGACGGAGCAGGTGGAGGCACCATTGCAAGCAGCAAGGGCAGCGGACCCGCTCACAACGGAGAGCGTCACCGGCTTATTGGCGGCGAAGGAGACGCCGTCCCCGAACAAAAGCTGCACGGCGAAGGGCAGCGCCGCCGGCGACGAGACGTAGCTTCCCGAGGCAGGCGCCGTGACGAGATGCATCCCATCCGGCGCCGCAGACGAAGTAAACGTCATGGTTTGAGACAGGCCATCAGCTGCTGCCTGAACGGAAACTGAGCCGGCACCGGTCACCATACCCCAGACGTTTACCACGCCGGTTGTGTCGGTTACTCCCGTGCACACAGCGTAACGGCAGCTGATGAGGGCGAATGGTCCGCCAGTGACGGTATAGGTAATATCGTGCCACGGCAGGGGAGTGCTGCCGTCCGGACCCACAAGCTGAACGGTAAACATCTCGATATCGCCGACATTTTCGCCGGTGGGCGCTGGCTGGTTGATCACACGCATCGTCTCCGGCTGGCCTACCGAGACGAAACTTGCCGTGGTCGAAACGGATGGGTAAGCCGCGCTCAAGGTAATGGTTCCGGCAATGAGCGGCGTCACTAAACTGGAAACGATTCCATTGCCATCTGTAGTCAACACGCAGCTGCCGCCATTGCAGGCATTCAAGAGGCCAGCGTCGGGCGGAACCGCCAATACCATCTGCACTCCTGCGATCGGTATCACGCCATCCTGAAGTAACTGCGTGGTAAAGGGAGTAGCTACCGTCACGCCGACAGGAAAGCTGCCGGACGGTGCACTCAGGACATTCAGCTGCAGTGTGTGCTGGCTTACGGTAAAAGTAGCGCATTGCGTGAGTGCACCATAGCTCGCCTGCACCGTCGCCGTGCCAGTCTGATGGGGAGTGAGGCTGATCGTGGCCAAGCCGCTCCAATCCGTTGTCAGGCTGCAGGTAGAAGTGCCGCACTGATCGATGGTGGTTCCCATAGAGGCTGTAAAGGTGATTGACTCAAGCGTGTCCGGAGTACCGTCTGCATGCAGGAGTTGCACCTGAAACTGGCCCGCAGACTCATTCACGAACGCTGCAGGCTTCGTCAGAGCGCGAATCTGGAGAGTGTCGGTGTTGGCTATGGCGTTAAAGGAAGCCTGCTGATGGAGATCGCCGACCGCAGCTTGCAGCGTCACAGGACCTGGAGCGGTAGGCGTTGCAAAGATAAAGGCAGTAGCCGAGGAGTCGGCGACAACGGTGCAGGTAGAGGTGAAACAACCGCTAAAGATGGCTGACCCGGTCGGAACACTGAAGGTGACAGGAGCTCCAGGGACTTGATTGCCTTGCGCGTTGAAGACTCGAACAAAAAAATACGGTTGGGCCATTACGCCAACCGGCAGGTTCCCGGAAGGTGCGGCGTAGACGTTGAGAGATCCGGCCTGCGCTGTCGCGTTGAAGCTGACAGATTGGCTCAGTGCGGCATCTGCAGCAAGCAAGCTGACCGAGCCTGCTTGAAGGGGCGTCACCTTTGTCGAGGCCGTTCCAGTCGAGTCGGTAAGCACCGTGCATGGACTCGTGGGTGCTGAGCAGGCACTGAACCCGACAGAACGAGAAGACGCCGAGAAAGTGACAGGATCTCCGGTCACCGGAGTAACGCCATCCGCCGCAACAACCTGCACCGCAAACGGAAGCGGCATGACATCCCCCACGTAGCCTGAACCTGCAGGGGCAGCCACAACGCGCATGCTATTCGGCAGTGCGGCTCCAGCGTGATAGGTCAGCGCGGCGAACAACTTGGTGGAAGCGCCGGTGCCGCTATCGGTAATCGCTACATCGACCGGAGTTCCATCTACCGCGTGCGCAGAAGACATGGTGGGTGCGGTCAGCACGATGGTGTTTGGGGTCGAGCTGATGACGGTGGCTGTGACGCCATTGATGGTTACGGTATTTCCGGAACGAAAGCCAAAACCTGTGAGGGTGAGCGTTGCGCCCGATGGGGCAATCGTTGCCGGAGACACTGTATCGCCATAGAAGAGGCGTCCCTGGTAGCTGAAGTCTGGCCTGCCCTCCCCGCGCTCATCCGCGATGCCAAACCAGACGCTGGTGAACTGTCCGGTTTTCGCAGGCAAGGAGGTGGTGGCGAACGTGAGTGCGTTGAACGCGGCCGGAGTGACTCCTAGAGAGGGCAGAGATCCCGCTGCATCCGTGGGTGCGAACAATCCAATGACCGGCATCGCTTTGGTCTCGGTCGCGACTCCCTGCTCATTGAGCGCAGTCACCTCGATCGTGAAGGTTCTGTTTGGGTGCACATTCAACGTCTGATAGGAGGCGTGACCGTACCCGCAAAGCAGGCCAGTCCACCAACCCGTCGCCGACACTTCCACTGGCGCTGAGGCAGTTCCATCTTCTCCGTTGCTGCAGGTGGCGGCTGCATCTCCGATGGTGAAATCCAGGGGCTGCTCGGCTCCGGGACCATCGACGTACGTAGGCACGGGCTGAGGGGCGGAACCGGACGGATTGACGGTGCCCAGGGTGTACGGTCCAAGGCTATAGACGCCTGCATACAGAGGGTTTACGGTCTCGGTAGAAAAGGACAGGTCTTGCCAGGGAGTGTCCCCTACCGTTTCGACGGGAATGTAGGCGACGGAGTAGAAGCTGGCGAGGCTGGGGTCCGTACTCCCAAGGCTTCCAAGCGCGGACGTATCGGCTGCCACGAAGGGCGATCGAGCTGCGCGGCGGAAGGTCGATCCTGTTACGGCTGAGTTCTCAAACCAGGTGTCCGCAGGCTCGTTTGCCGCGGCACGGCGAATGAGTACGTTGACCCCTTCCATGCCTTGGCCCGTGGGGAAGGTAACATGCCCCTCTGCTCCCAGCGCGGCAGTCAGGCTTGGTTGTTTGCCGGCGGGCGGGCTCGTTGCCGGAACGGGGTACAGGTTGACCAGTCCGGAGATGTCGTCCGGGCGCAGTTGAAACGGATTCGGTAAACACTGGTAGGCGTAGGGTCCGCAGAGAATATCAATCGGGTGCATCAACGGCCAGTTCATCGCTTGGTTGTAGGTGGGAGTCGGTGTGCCGGTGAACACGTTGTCGTTGGTCTGGGACCAGGCCAGGCCGAGCACGCGGCCGAAAATGCGCGCCAGCGTGTACTGCATCTCGGACTGGACGCTCGCGGTCGCAGCAGTGCAGAGTCCATTCAGGATGATGACCGCGTGCGTAAGGTAGCCGTTCGGATCGAAGCCGTCCACGGTTTCGGTGACTGCATTCTGCCGGCAGCTTGAGGGCTGACTCGCTCCGACGCCGAGCAGCGTGTCCGTAACCGAACCGTCCTTGTCGTAGACGATGGCGATGGGGATGGCAGAAGAGTTGCTGGCCATGACGTCTGACGGGAAGACGACGCCGTTGGTCCCGAGATAGGTGTTCTGACTTGAGACGTGCTCAGCGAGAGAGCCTCCTTGCGAGAGGGTGATGTTTGCGACAGCGACGTTCCAGGTCGAAGCGGCGGCAGACACCAATGCATCGGCGGCGGCGTGCGGCACGGATGTGCTGAGATCACCAGAGTCCGTAAAGTACAGCAGGCTGGTCTGTTTCCACCCGATCGGCTGACCGGCGGGTGCCGTAAAGTACGGCGGCCCGGTGACGTACCGAGGTCCGCTTGCGCAGGCAAACGCGGGGAGCAGACAAAGCCAGATCAAGCCGAAGCCATTGCGGATGGCGCGGAAAGAGCTAGGGCTTGGCACTGCTGCCTCCGGTGCCGATCAGCGTGATTATGCTAGCCAGGCTCGTCGCTGGAAGTGCTGCGAGAGGCGTGACCGGACCGGACCAGGTATCTCCGTTGCTGTTTGCTGTGTTCAGCGAATTGAGCAGAACCGGGGCAGCAGAAACGCGGCTGACGCGGGTTTGCAGCCAGCGCAGATCTACGCTCAGACCGGCGGATGGAGTATCGGGCGGCGCCGTTCCAGAAGCGTTCGCGATAGGCTGCTGAGCGGTTGCCACCAGCGGCACAATGCCATCGTTGACATCAACCGGGGCGCTCAGGCCCGCTGGTCCCCGAGCAGTCAGAAACAGGAGCACATGCTGGCCGACTCGGTAGCGATCTGGGTGTGCCATCCAGAGTCCGGCCCACTCCCGCAGGATATAGTCTCCGTTCTGGGGACAGTTCCGAATCGGGGTATCGACGTGGAAGCGAATGTCGACGACGCCGGCAGTGGGCGTGATTGCAAGTACCTGGCCGGAGAAGATGACGGCGGCACGGGCAGCGAGATCGGCGAGAACGGCAGAGGTGCCGGACGGCAACGCCGTGACTGTCGGTGCGGCGGCCGGCGCGGCGGCGCTCAGGTTCCGCTTCGTCGCGATCTTGCTCGAAGGAGAGCTTTGCGCCGCGGCGCTGGCGCCACACATGGAGGCAAGTGCCGCGCCGAGCGCACACCACAGGCGAAAGGATCGGAAGGCTTCGCGGAACAGCATTGGGACGGTGCTTCCTCGTTACCCCTTATTTCGGCAGAAAAGAGGATGAGTCAGCAAAGTGTCCCAAAACGCTACAGTACGCTAGATCTCTGGGTAGAAGTCGAAGAAAGCGTCAATACTGTGGCGAAGTTGGGCCTCGATCTGCTCACGAGAGCCTTCCAGAACGTGCATGGTCACGTGCGCCTCGTTGCCGTTCTTCAGCTGAACGGGAGCATCCTCTACCTTGGCCAATTCGTCGGCTGGAAGAAGCCGCATGCCATAAACCATCACCAGATTTGCCATGGGACTATTGTTTCACCCAGAGACGCTGTGTTCTGCCCACGCCCGCATTTACACTTGGAGATGGTATGACTTCTGAAACCATCACCCCCCAAGCGACACGGGACGTTGTTATTTTAGGCTCCGGCTGTTCTGGACTGACGGCTGCGATCTATGCGGCGCGGTCTAATCTTAAGCCACTGGTACTCGAGGGCCACGAGCCCGGCGGACAGCTTTCGATCACGACCCTGGTTGAAAATTTTCCCGGCTGGCCGGATGGAATTCAAGGCCCGGAACTAATTGAAAACATGAAGAAACAGGCGACCCGTTTCGGCGCGGAGCTGCGCATGGCGCACCTAAGCTCGGTTGATCTTTCCGTCTCCCCGTTTCGGTTGAACCTCGGCAAAGAGGTTATTCATGCACGCACGGTGATTATTGCCAGTGGAGCCAGTGCGCGCTGGCTGAATCTGCCATCGGAGCAGGCGCTTATCGGCCACGGGGTCAGTTCGTGCGCGACGTGCGACGGATTTTTTGCCTCCGGCAAGGAGATTGCGGTGATCGGCGGCGGCGACAGCGCCATGGAAGAGGCGTTGTTTCTGACCCGTTTTGCCTCCAAGGTGACATTGATCAATCGCACTGACCGGTTCCGTGCCTCGCCGATTATGCTGGAGCGCGCCAAGTCGCATAGTTCGATCGAGTTCCTGACCAGCACCGTGGTCGAGGAAGTGCTGGGCGTAGAAGAAAAAGATGTCAAGGGTCTGCGTATCCGCAACACGGTCGAAGATCGAGAGTCCATTCTTCCTGTCTCCTTTATGTTTCTGGGCATTGGTCACATTCCCAACGCACAGGCGTTTCGGGGAATGGTGGATCTTGACGAGGACGGGTACATTTTGGCGCAGGACGATGTGCACTGCACGCTGAACGGCCGCACGATTCCGGGCCTTTACGCGTGCGGCGACATCAAGGATCGCAAGTACCGGCAGGCGATTACAGCTGCCGGAAGCGGGTGCATGGCTGCGCTTGAGGTGGAACGCTACCTCGAAGAGCACGGCCACTAGCCGATTCATGTCGATCGCCACAAATCTGGATCGCGTCCGGGCGGAGGTGGCGGAGGCGTGCGCCCGGGCCGGCCGCGATCCCAGCCAGGTGGCGCTGATGGCGGTGAGCAAGGTGCATCCGGTAGAGGCGCTGCTTGAGGCGTATGAGGCCGGGCAGCGGCTGTTTGGGGAAAATCGCGTGCAGGAGTGGCAGGCGAAGGCGGAGACGGCCGGGTCGCTTGCCGGGCTGGAAATGCATTTGATCGGGCCGCTGCAATCGAACAAGACGGCTAAGGCGGCGGAGTTGTTTACCGCGGTCGATACGGTCGATTCGATGAAGGTTGCGGCGCGGCTGAACGAGGCGGCCCGGAAGCTTGGAAAGACGCTGCCGGTCTATATAGAGGTGAAGCTGTCGCCCGAGGAGAGCAAGCAGGGGTTAGCTCCGGAGGCGCTGCCGGAGCTGCTGGCCGGATTGGCGTCGTTGACGTCGCTTGTGCCGGCCGGGCTGATGACCGTCGCTCCGTGGCCGTCCGACGTGACTCGCGCGGGTGAGGAGGCTCGGCCTTACTTCCAGACGCTGCGGCGGCTGCTCGACGAGTCGGTTGCGGGCTGTCCGACGCTCACCGGTCTTTCGATGGGCATGTCGAACGATTTTGTTGCGGCGATCGAGGAAGGGTCGACCTGTGTGCGGGTGGGGACGGCTATCTTCGGGGCTCGAAATGCTGCAGGTTCTTGACGATAAACCCTTGCCCGGTAAAGTTGCGCAAAGTATTCACAACAAATAGCTTAGGTGTGGACCTTGGGGTGAATTAGAAGCTAAAGTATTCAAAATACTAGAGTTACGGCTAAAGTCTTCAAAACATGCAGGTTAGCTCTGTGTTGGAGGTTCGTCTGCCTAAACCTGCGGAGAAATGTTCCCTATCTCCAGTATAGCTCGCGGTGCGAGGGATTATGCCATGTGTATCTCCCTTGTTTTGTTAGATTTGCCGCCTTATGGGGCTTGACAGGCTCGACCAGGGCTGAGGTGAGCGGACAGTGTCCCTTCCCCACCTCACGCGGGGAGGCTGCGTGAGATGGGGCACCCCGGACCTCATTACCCTTTACTTTTGGCTATAGTCGCCGGTGACCTTGCCTTGGGGGCCGAGGGTGAGCGGCTTGCCTTCGGCTGAGGTGATGGAGACGTGCTCCATGTCGACGGTGCCGTAA
Source organism: uncultured Acidobacteriaceae bacterium (assembly GCA_964249905.1). Classification (GTDB taxonomy): domain Bacteria; phylum Acidobacteriota; class Terriglobia; order Terriglobales; family Acidobacteriaceae; genus Edaphobacter. Next base: position 1,245 of record CAXUEE010000067.1, on the reverse strand, counting down.
CCGACCTGGAACCCCTTCTTGGCCTGGATGTCGACGTTTTTAAGAGTGATGTCGAGGACTGGCGACTCGGGAAGGCCGACGATGACCCCGGCCCAGTCGCTGTTGGTGGACTTTACATTCTCGATGCGGATGTTGTGGAAGTGGGGGGTGAGCCGGGCGACGGGAGCGGCGGCGACTTCGCCTTCGGGCATGACCTTGGGGTAGTACTCGCTGATGAGAATGGAGGTGCGGACATTCTCCATGAGGATGTTCTTGAAGCTGAGGTCGGAGATGTCGGCGCCGCGGTCGCGGTTGGATTTGACGCGGATGCCCTGGTCGGTGCCTTTGAAGCTGATGTTTTCCGCATGCACGCGCTGTACGCCTCCGGCGACTTCGCTGCCGATGGAGAGACCGTGGCCGGCTTCGAACTGGCAGTTGGTGATGGTGATGTCGGTGGATGGGGAGTCGGGACCGGGGGAGTTGATGGCGCCGGATTTGATGGCGATGTTGTCGTCGCCGACGGAGGAGAAGTAGTGGTCGATGGTGATGTGGGTTGAGCTGAAGGGGTCGATGCCGTCGGTGTTGGGAGCGCCGCGCTGGGGAGCGATGACCTTGAGATTGCGGAAGGTGAGGTAGTCGGAGTAGTAGGGGACGATTTGCCAGAAGCCGGCGTTCTGGAAGGTGATGTTCTCGACGGTGACGTGGTTGCTGTGGTCGATGAGCATGCCCATGGGGCGGGGGTGGTCGGTGCCGAGGACGCCGGAGTCCTTGACGCCTTTGACGTAGTCCCACCAGACCTGTCCCTGGCCGTCGATGGTGCCGCCTCCGGAGATGGTGACGTGGTCGGCGTTGAGGATGTGGAGGAACGCCTGGACCGTGGGCTGGCGCATGAGGGTGGCGGGGTGAAAGTCGGCGCGGTCGGTGGAGCCGAGGAGCATGGCACCGGCTTCGACATCGAGGATGATGCCGGATTTGAGCTCGAGCGGGCCGGAGACGAACTTGCCGTCAGCGAGCTTGACGGTGCCCTTTTTGGGGGAGCAGGCGTCGATCGCTTTCTGTATCGCGGCGGTGTCCTTGGTGGTGCCGTCGCCCTTGGCGCCGAAGGTGCGGACGTCGCAGATGGTCTGTGCGCCGGCGGGGACGAGTGCGGAGGCGAGGAGGGCGGAAGCGGTGAGGAGAGCCTTCATGGGGTGTCCGGGGGCGCAGAGGCGCACGGAGCATAGTATCGCATTGGTCTGACCACGGGTTTTAGGGATGCGATGAGGA
>CAXUEE010000066.1:0-15694 GCA_964249905.1 uncultured Acidobacteriaceae bacterium | reverse complement strand
CCTACATCGAATCCCGAAAGGGATAGCACCCGTCGGATCACCTTGCGCATGCTCGGCGAATCATCAACGATCATCACGTTAAAGGCCATGGCTTGCTGCGCTCCTCTCCATCATCCGTGGCGGCGTAGCCGCTTTTTGAGTAATTTCCCGTTCTTCCCGGCCATGCACGACCAGCATGCGCCCGCTCGCAACTTCCATGCGCACACTACGCGGCAATGTGCCGCCAACGTCTTCGTGGTGAACCATGACGCCGGCTCGCCAAAGGATTTTGCGCACGGCCAAGTGGTTACGTTTGCCGATCTGGAAGGTGTTGTCCGTGTCCAGCACCTGCGCGCCGCCGAGAACAGTGACCGTAAGCCTCTGTTTCACGGCGCCGATACTGTAGGCGCTCTGGAAGAGCAAAGGCACTCCGGTGTCGGCATACATAAATGGGCGGCTTTGTGCTTTTGTGCGATCGTTGCCGGACTCGGGCAGCATGAAGTGGAGCAGACCGGCCACATGCACCGCAGGGTCGTAAATGATAACCGCGACGCAGGAGCCGAGTGCATGCGTGGCGAGTACGGCTGCAGAATCGCGGGAAACAACGCAGTCGCTGATGCCGACGGTAAGGACAAGGCCAGTCACCGGCTCGCTCCCTTCCGAAAAAGGCTTTTTTCCGGGCGGCGAGTCTGGCAAGTTTCGTCGGGAGATCGTTGTTTGCGATAGGTTGCTGGGGAGATGTAGCGGAGACGGTGTTGAATGCCGTTGAGACTTTCCGAGTGGCCGATAAGAAGATAGCCGCCGGGAGCCAGCCTCGTGGTGAGTCTGTCGACAACGGCCTGCTGTGTCGGCAAATCGAAGTAGATCATGACATTGCGGCAGAAGATCACCTCGAACGGACCGAAGCTGGAGCAGTCTTCGAGCAGGTTGAATTGTTGGAATTGGATCAAGGACCGTGTTTGCGGTTTCACGAGACAACTGTCGGCGTACTGGCCGGTGCCCTTGAGCAGGCAAAGCCGTCGGACCGGAAGCGGCACGGCCTGAAGCTGCGCGGCAGGGTAAAGGCCGCGCTGTGCACGTTGCAGCACACGGGTGGAGATGTCTGTGGCCAGGATAGAAGTGCGCGTAAAAGCGGCTTCACCAAGCGCTTCTACCAGTGAGAACGCAATGGTATATGGTTCTTCCCCGCTGGAGCAGGCAGCGCTCCAAATACGGATCGGTGTGGCAGCTGGAAGTTGAGGAGCGATGACGCTTTTGAGCAACGTAAAATGCTGTTGCTCGCGGAAAAAGCTGGTGTGATTCGTGGTAAGCGCGTCGATCATGGTGGTGAAGGCTTGGCCCGACGCATCCTGCTGCAAGTGCTCAAAATATTTGTCAAAGGAGGGCAGCCCCAGTTCCCTCACCTGGTTGCCGAGCCGTGTGCCGACGAGCACCTGCTTACCCGTGAGGTCGACCCCGCAGTAGTCGTACACCATGCGGCGTATCTGCTCGAAATCGCGCGGCCTCATTGACGAGGCTAGGGAAGTGGTACCGGCAAATTGCATCATCGCCGCCCTCGATAAATTCCGTCCATGTCGAGGATCAGTCCTACGCGTCCATCACCGAGGACGGCGCAGCCGGAGAGCCCGGAAACATCCTTGAAGGTTTCGCCAAGGCTTTTGATGACAACCTCCTGTTTACCGAGAAGGTCGTCGACCAGCAGGCAAAAGCAGCGATTTTCTGCTTCAACCACCACCATCAAACCCTCGAAAGGCTCGCAGCACCGACCTTCGAGTTGCAGACGTTGGTGCAGCCGGACGACCGGCATAAGCTGGCCGCGCACCAGAAGCATCTCATCGCGACCCTCGACCGTGAACAATGAGTCAGGTTTGGGCCGGAAGATCTCGCGCACTCCGGAAAGCGGGACGATAAAGCGTTCACCTCCGACCTCCACCACCAGACCGTCAATGATGGCAAGCGTAAGCGGAAGCTTCAGCAGGAAGGTGGTTCCCAGCCCCAGGGTGGACTGGGTTTCAATACGTCCGCGGAGCTTTTCGACATTCCGGCGCACCACGTCCATGCCGACACCGCGGCCAGAGACGTCGGTGATTTTGTCGGCGGTGGAAAAGCCAGGTTCAAAGATAAGCTGGTAAATCTCGGCTTCGGTAAGCTGCGTAGCTGGGGAAATCAGCTGCCGCTCCTCTGCTTTGCGGCGGATTTTTTCACTGTTCAGTCCCCGGCCGTCATCGGAAATCTGAATGATCACCTGGCCGCCCTGGTGGTGGGCCGAAAGCCGAATGCGGGCGTCGGGTGTCTTGCCGGCGGCAATGCGTTCATCGACGGACTCAATGCCGTGATCCACCGAATTACGTACCATGTGGAGCAGCGGATCGGAAAGCTCCTCCGCTACTGTCTTGTCGATGCCCGTCTCGGTACCGGATGTTTCAAGAACAATCTGCTTGCCGGCTTTGCGGGAAAGATCGCGAATGACGCGCTCAATGCGCTGGAAAAGCTGACCCACAGGGATCATGCGCATGCTCATGGTGGCGCGCTGTACCTCAACCGTAACCCGGGCGAGCTTGGCTAGGTCTGCCATCAGACGTGAATCTGTGGCCGCTGCCAAGAACTGATTATGGCGGATGAGCGACTGAGCGATTACGATTTCGCCGACCATATCCATCAGGTGGTCCAGCTTCGCCGTTTCCACCCGAACGGAACTCGCGTCCGCGGAGCGAGGAGCTTCCTTTGCGAGCGCTGCCGCTGGAGTCGAAGGGGTTGTTGGCTCTGGCGCGGACAATCGCGAAGGAGTTGCCGGGACCGGGCTGTACCCGGAAGTAGGCGGCTCCGGTGTAGGCGGGGGTAATGGCGCGGCGACTCGCTCCAGATTGAATTCCGGCATCGGCAATGCTGCGAGTGGCGCTGCCTGGGACGGCGGCGGCGGGTTCTCGCCGGGAGTTACGGCAAGAGCCTTGATTTTAAGGAGCAAGGCACGGTTATCGCCTGCCTGCAATGCGGTCGCGCTGTTCAGGGCGTGCTCAATAGAGGCGATTTCAGTCTGAAGAAAGTCTCCGCTTTCAAGCACCACATCGACGATCGCAGAGGTGACGACAAGCTTTTCGTTACGAGCTAAATCCAGCAGCGTTTCTACTTCGTGAGCCACCGCCTGGACGATGCGGAAATCAAAAAATCCGGCAAGGCCCTTGATGGTGTGGAACGCACGGAATACAGCGTGGATGACCTCCATGGAGGAAGGCTCACGCTCCAGCAGAAGCATCTGGCCCTCGATCTGAGACAGGTGCTCGCGCGCTTCCACGATGAAATCCGCGACCAACTCGGCATCCTCATTGAGGCAAGCAGGACTGGTAGCGGCAGCTGAAAGTTCGCTCTCGAGGGAGGCTTGCAGGTCAGCGATACCGGTCTTCAACAGGTAGGCGGTGCCGCTCTCGAGATCAGCCTGCAAGGAAGCAACCAGAGACGCGGCAACCTTGCGAAAACGGGTGAGGTCGTCAGTGTGAGCCTGCTCCACAAAGAGCTGCAGCTCGGCCAGCACATTTTCACCGCTGCCTTCCACCATGAGCCGTGTCGCCAGCTCGTCGACGCGCGTCTTCCACGACGCTTCGGCGACTGCGTGAGCGAAACTCTCCTGTGGGTCGCTGGTTTGCATCTGCTGGCCCTGCTGCCTTTCACGGATCGTCGTTCGTGTCTGTGTCACGGCCCTCGAAGACCGCCTGCCCTAGAGCCGCCATACAAGCGCGCCAGCTGTAACCGTGCAAAGTCATGCCTCGCGAGATGCTCTTGCCCTGCCGTTCCTGTAGAACAACGGATCTTCGCTGACGCTAGAAAGACTGGAAGCTTTCTTCAAGAGGGAACTCCTCTGCGGCGGCGTGACTCCTCTTCGCTCCACGTAGAAGAGGGGGAGGAACATGCGTCTTGAACTGCGATGAGGTCGCTGGCAGATGCGCAGGCTGTTTGCCAGCCAGGGGACGCGCCAGCATGGGGGACCGCAATGGAGCTCTTTCTGCCCTGGCAATGCGCGAGGAGAACCCATTTTCTATGGCGTTCCCGTTGTCGACCATGCTGTACAAACGGGCGACGGTGTCCTTTAAACTTTCGGATTGCGCATTCAACTCCTGCGCGGAAGCGGCGCATTGCTCCGCGGAGGCAGCGGTGGTCTGCGTGACCTGCTCCATCTGCGCGATGGCGCGACCAATCTGGTCGATACCGCGGGATTGCTCATCACTGCCAAGGCTTACCTCATCCACCATGACTTTCACGCGCGCGGTGTCCTCGGTGACAGCATTGATAGTTGCGGCGACCTGATCGACTTTGATTTTGCCCTCGCCGGATTTGGCAATAGAGTCCTCGATCAGAGCCGCGGTGTCTTTGGCCGCCTGTGCGCTGCGCTGCGCCAGACTGCGTACTTCGTCGGCAACTACGGCAAAGCCCATACCTGCTTCCCCCGCACGCGCCGCTTCAACGGCGGCATTTAGAGCCAGGATGTGCGTCTGGAAGGCGATCTCGTCGATTACCTTGATGATCTTTGAGATCTTGCCGCTTGATTCTGTGATCTCGTTCATGGAGACGACCATTTCGGCGAGATGCCGATTCGCGAGAGCGACCTTGGTCTGTGAGTGGGCGAGCAGCTCGGCGGTAGACCGTGAGTTGTCGGTATTCTTGCGAGCCATGGAGTTGATCTCCTCTGACGAGGCAGAGGTTTCCTCAAGCGAGGCGGCCTGCTGGGAAGCGCCTTGAGCAAGGGACTGGCTGGATGAGGAGACCTGGGACGCGGCGTTGGCGACCTGGTCGGCCCCATCACGAAGCTCGGCAATGCTTTCACGCATGGCCGCAGTGACCCCGCGCACGATGTAGATAGCAGTCGCCCCCGAAACAAGAGAAAGCGCCAGCAAAAGCAGGTTGAGGTCTCGGGCCGGCTCGACCATGCCGGCTGCATCTTCGGCGTAGGCCGCCGCTGTCTTTACTTCGAAATCCGCAAGCTCAACGCCAGAGGCGTGGAGCGCGGTCCCGAGCGGAACGATTTTCTCGTTGTTGATGGCATTCGCGGTAGACAGATCGCCTCGCAGTACGGCATCCGTCATGCTCGATGCAGACTGGGCGAGAGGATCAAGCTTGTCCAGGATCTGCTCTTCGGCTATGGTGCGAACTTCAACGTATTTGGTGCTGGCAATAAGCTCGCTTGTGTCCCGCTTGAGGAGAGCAACCTGCTCGTCGTAATGACTTTTCAGAACACGCACTCGGTCTGGGTCCTTGAGATAGCCACGCAACAGGATGCCGCGGGCCGTGGAGACCAGATCTGTTGTGGTCGCATCGATCTCGCCAACAAGATGAAGCGCTTTAATGTAGTGATGCCCGAGGCTGCCGATGCTTTCGCCAAGCCTCGCTCCATTGCGGATCGACACCAGCCCCATTAAGAGCGTGATGGTAATCATGATGCCGAATGCGGAGAAGAGCTTCTTCCCAATTGTCAGATTCGCCATGGCGAGTGTCTCCTGCCTTTTCTGTACTAAGTCCCCGTCATTGCGAAGCTGCTGACTTCCTGAGCGCTGAGCACACGGTCGATGTCGAGCAGGATTTTGACTTTACCTTTGCTCTTCGCCATGCCATGCACATACGACGCACCGGATTCGCGGCCAAAATCAGGGCTATCTTCCACGTCTTCCGCGGCAATCAGCAGAACCTCCACAACCCCATCGACGACGACGCCCATGGGCTGCTCGCCGCCCTCCATCGCAACACGCATAACCACGATGCAGGTGCGATCAGTCTCGCCCTGCTCGGGCATGCTGAACTTGCGGCGCAGGTTAACAACCGGCACGATACGCCCACGCAAGTTGATGACACCCTGGAGGAAGTGCGGAGTTCTCGGGACTGTGGTGATCTCCTGCATCTTCATAATTTCGTTCACTTTAAGTACGCTGACTCCAAATTCCTCACTCCCCAGCTCGAAGATGAGGTACTTTCCCGCTCCGGGTTCCTTGCGGGCATGTGCGGCTCCCTGCCCCGGGACGGTTGCTTCCACTTCTTTCACCTCAACGTCGAATGAAGCGCAGCGCGCGCCGGTACGGTGGTGCGGCGCACTATCAAGTCTGACCCCCTTATCGGCGCATACGCCCGGAACTTTCAAGGCAAGCTCCACTTTTTGCTTGCAACAGTACCCCTTGGTAATAAAGCAGGGGGAGCATCCATGGAGCGATGCTGCTCCAGCGCATGTATGTGTGCTCTGCCATACTGCCTAGCAGGGCCACTCCAGGAGGTTGTTTGCCGAATCGCTACTACGAGGGACCATGTACCGACCACTTTGACGGCACACGCTTTTTCTATCCCGGGCTCGCGCCGGCTGATAAGAGCCCGCTCGACATCCTCCGATGGAAGCTGAAGGAGAAAAGCGCACGCTGGCCCGAAATAATTCCGGCGAAAGCAAATGTGGTTCCCGAGCCCTCGATCGCCGGTTTGCGCGTCACCCACATTGGCCATGCGTCGTACCGGGTTCAAACCGCGCAGCAAAATATTCTGGTGGACCCCGCATGGTCCGAGCGCGTGAGTCCGTTCCGCCGGCTAGGGCCTAGGCGGCACAATCCGCCGGCGATCTGCCTGGAGGACCTGCCTAGAATCACCGCCGTATTGGTGACGCACAATCATTACGACCACATGGATCTCCCGACGCTTCAGCGGCTATGGGCGACGCACCGCCCGGCTATTTACGCGCCGCTCGGCAATGACACAATCATTCGCTCCGCAGACCCCGGAATCGAGGTACAGACGGGAGACTGGTGGCGCCGGTTTGCGCTGTCCGGAGAGATTCAGCTGACGATTGTGCCCGCACACCACTGGTCTTCTCGCGGGCTCGGCGATCGGCGCATGGCGCTGTGGGGCGGCTTCATTATCGAGGGACCAGCCGGCACCATCTACTGCGCCGGCGATACGGCCTATCGGGATGGCGCCATTTTCCCGCAGATCAGGAAGCGGTTCGGGCCGCCACTGCTAGCGATGCTGCCGATCGGCGCTTACGCGCCGCGCTGGTTCATGCAGACGCAGCACGCCAACCCGCAAGAAGCCATCGCTATCGCGCGAGCCTGCGGAGCGCAACAGGTGCTGGGTGTTCACTGGGGCACTTTTAAGCTGACCGACGAACCGCCGGAGGAACCGGCGGCACGGCTTGCGGCCGGGGTCGCGGCTGCCGAGCTTGACCGCAACTGCTTCCACGCGCTGCGGCCGGGTGATGTGTGGCAGCCTGCGTAGAGCGTTGTATTTTCCAGGGAAGGCAAAGACAAAACACATACCTTCGCCCGGTTTGCGCTTGCATCGCATGCGGTTGTTTCGCGGTCCATGCGGCATTTCTTAGTTGCTCTCTCCCTCCGTGCCAACTTCATGCTGCGGGTGTTACACTTCGTCCCAATTTCGGCTCCACGGGCGTGGACAGTGCTTAATGGGATGGTCAGCTCGGTAGCAGGCTGGAGGCAGTAGCATGCGAAGCGTCATGCTCGTTTTGCTGTTATGGTCCATTACGCTGGCGGCCTTTGCTAAAAATGCGCCAAGGGCAGAGAAGGTCACAGCCGAACAGTTGGAGCAGTTGCTAGCCGCTTCGCACGACAGGTCCGATGGGGAGCTGGCGCAGCAAATCCTTCAGCTCGAATTGACTGAGCGTCTAAGCACGGCCCATCTCTTGCGTTTGCAAGCCGACCTGCCTGGAAACAGATCGCGCGATGCGCTTTTGGCAGTCGCCGATTTGTCTGCGTTTGCGCCTCCGCCCCTAGCGGAGATTTCAGAAAGCGCCAGGCCGGATGCGGGAGCCTTGAGCCAGATGATGGTGAAGATAGCGAATTACGTGATTACAACAATTCACGAACTCCCAAACTTCATCACTACACGCGACACTACGAGTTTTGAAAATCGCCCCCACGAGGATACATACCAGGACACTCTTTATAGCCCGGCACGGCTCAATCGAGGGAACGAAAGTTCTTTGCCGTTGCACATCGTTGGCAACTCCATCGTTACCGTGACTTACCGCGACAATCAAGAGGTCGTCAATGAGGGAACGCCGAAAAGTAAAGTGCCCTCCACGCAAGTACATGGTTTGGTCACTGCGGGGGAATTTGGCCCCATCTTGAAAATCCTGATTACAGACGCAATGAAGGGTGAAATATTTTGGAGCCGGTGGGAGCGTGATGCGGGCGACACCGAGGCAGTCTTCCGTTACGAGGTCCCAAAAGATAAATCACACTATATAGTGCAAGTCTGCTGTGCTGCGGATAGCTCTTCCAACGGCGTCCCAGGCGCAGAAGCCTCTTATTCGCATGTAGTTAGGGAGCGGGCCGGCTACCATGGTGAGATCGCATTCCATCCCGCGAGCGGGACGATACATCGTATCTCACTCACGGCGGATATGCCGCAGTACGATCTTATCTCTCGGGCCGGTGTGGTCGTTGAATACGGCCCCGTAGATATATCCGGCAAAACTTACAATTGTCCTCTGAGGAGTGTTTCCCTCCTAACAACACATACAACACAACCGCCAGACGGCGCACCCGCGGTGTTAGTTGGTCAAGGACCAACCAAGACTTTCCTAAACGACGTTTCCTTTGAGCACTATCGCAGATTCGGAGCGCAGATTCGTATCCTACCCGGGCTTCGCGCAGCGCCGGACGGGGAGCAACTGCCTTCTGCGTCGGCAGGTGCAACGCCGGAACAGCGTTGACCTCGCTCCAACAGGAATGCGCTGCTTCCGTGATTTCGCCATATGCGCTTCTTGCCGTAGCCGGGTGGTAGACTCGTGCGGCGGGAGGCGGCCTATGGAAAGCTCCGGAATGCGGCGGACTAGTAAGCTTGCGGTTATCGCTGGACTGGTGGCAGGTCTTATTGCTTGCTGGGGCTTCTCGAACGCGCAAGCTCAGGTGGTTGAAACATCCGCGAGTGAACATGCGTTGCCGCCGTTCCAGTTGAAAGTCGAAAGCAATCTGGTCACAGTGCCAGTTGTTGTGCGTGATGCTCATGGCGATCCAGTCAAAGGCTTACAAAGGCAAGACTTCCGTCTCTTCGATCAGGGCAAAGAGCAATCGATTACTCATTTTGAGGAAGAATCATCGACGGGAGATTCTACAGGTCCGGTGCCTATCGGTGCGGAGCAAACGAGCACCCAGCCTCCTGCTACACGGGAGAACTTTGTCGCTTTGTATTTTGACGACCTGGATATCTCTGCTGCTGACATGATACAGGCGCGCGACGCCGCCGACCGGTACCTGGCGACCGGCCCTGGGGTGGCGGACCGAGTTGCCATTTTCACGACAAGCACGATGCTCTCCGATTTCACCTCCGACCCAAAGCAGATCCACAATGCTCTTTTTCAGCTTCGCCCAAGTTCGCGCGCACTCGACCACGTTAGTGAGTGTCCCGCGTTGTCCGACTATCAGGCGCTGGAGATCACACGGAGTAACAACACAAACACGGATGCCTGGAAGCAGGCGTTAGCGGAGCAGTCGGCATGTGGCGGGTCTCCCCTGTCGTCCAATGCCACGCAAGCCGCAGTGAGCGACCAGACCATGGCTGCGATTCGCGATCAGGCGCTTAACATCGTAGGCCAGGTTGAGATACAGGTACGTTCCAATCTGCAACAGTTAGAACGTGTAGTGAAGTACGTTTCACATATGCCCGGCCAGCGTCGTGTCATTCTGGTTTCTACCGGATTCCTATCGAGTGATGAGCAGCTTCAGGTGAACCGTATCATCGACAATGCGCTTCGAGCGCAAGTGGTCATTCACTCGCTGGATCCCAAAGGCCTAGCCGTACTTATGGAGGAAGCCGACGCATCCCACGGTTCCTTGATAGCGAAGCAAATGCGAGGATCCACGAATAATCTGACTCAGGCGCGGGAATTTGTCACTGGAGATGTGCTCGCGGAGCTGGCGCAAGGCACGGGTGGCACATTCTTTCATAACCAGAATGACCTGAAGTCCGGGTTTAGTTCACTGGCCGGACATCCGGAGTTGTACACTCTGGCGTTCGCGCCCAAGGATTTCAAAGAGGACGGCAAGTTTCACTCGTTAAAGGTTGAGCTTGTAACGAAGGAGAAAGGCTACAGCGTTCAGGCGCGCCGGGGTTACATTGCGGCCGGGAACCAGGCTGCTCCCATGGAACAAGCGTCCCTCCCAAAGGAGCAACCCGGCATAACAAAGCAAGCCGGCCCGGCAGCAGCTCCCGATCCTCGGGCGGTGGAACGGGATCGCATCCGAGAGGTTATACGCTCTAACACTGAGATCGCCGAGCTCCCTATCCAGTTAGTCGTGAAGCCTCCCGCAAGCCAGGAGCAGGCACAAGGACCTTCCTTGCTCACGCACCTCGATGTCAGCTCACTTCACTTTCACAAAGAGGGCGATCTTAATAAGAACACGGTGACGTTCATTGTGGGAGTCTTTGATCAGAAAGATAATCCGGTCCAATTCCAGCAGCGGCATACAGATATCAGCTTGCTGGATGGTCAGCTGCGGGACTTCTTCAAAGCTGGACTAAATGTCGAAGTGACTCTGCAGCTGAAGCTGGGTACTTACCGCTTGCGAGAGGTTGTCACGGATTCTGAAGATCACCGGATCGCAGCTACATCCCGAGACACCACCATTCCATAAGTGAGCGCCACATTCACGGCGCTCTTGCATGACGATGCAACACTCGAGGCAGAACAAGCTGTCAGGGCACCTTTAGACTCAGCTGCAAATGAACGCGCGGCCTGTTGATCGCCTTTCAGCTCGGTCAGCCAAAAGTTGGACCCAGGCTTTGGTTCGCTTCAATCTCAGTGAATTTTGCCGCACAGTTGGCTGGACGGGTCCGGGATATCGCCGAGGAAGAGGGTCCGCGCAGGCCAACTTAGATACGGTCGGTGAGAAGAGGATTTACGTTTTGGACGAGAGCTCGCTCGCGATCTGCTTGCTTCGACGATTTTATGCTGCCGGTTGTCGCCGACCAGAAAACGCGTTCGCTCATGTGCAAGTGGTTCACAAGTCGTGCATGCGCTGGTTGACGCCTCTGCGCAGCGCAGGATGCGGGGAAGCTTGACGAGATCGTGCGCAAAATGGAAGCCTGCTATGCAGGCTTCCATTTTGCAGTTCACCGTTCGCCTATTGGATGAGTTCGATGCCGTTCACCTCCGGGTTATCGGCGCCGCCTTGTGTGAAGGAGACGGTAATTGTGCCGTTCGTAGCCACCGCAGTGAACTCTTCAGTAAGCGCTCGGTTCTGTGCGCCGGATGTTGCGATAATGTCGAAGTCGCTGAGGACCGATGTGCCGTTGATGGCCACGTTGAAGACCCGCTGCCCAGCCGCTGTCCATGTGAGCTCAGCGAAATGTAGACGCACCGCATATGTGGCGCCGGCGCTCAGGCCAGTGAAGGTGTAGGTGAAGGAGGGTGCCCAGCGGGAGCTCTGGTATACAGCGGCCGGCGCCGGGTTGTAGGTGTGGGAAAGGTCGATGGCTGCCGTGCTGCTGAACTGATTGCCGGTATTAAAGCCTGTGTCCGCGACAAAGGGCGACACCGCGGTGCTGCTGCCGGCATCGATCTCCGTCACATCTGGTGGCGCTACCCCGAGACTGCCGGAGCCGAACAGCTCGATGCCGGCAACCTCCGGGTTGTCCGCGGAACCTTGTGTGAAGGCGATGACGATCTGCCCCAGTGCATTGGCGGTTGCGGAGAACTGCTCAACCACAGCCTTGTACTGGCCGCCAGCCGTCGCAAAGATGTCGAAGTCGCTTAGCGCCGAACTGCCGTTGATGGCCACATTGAAGACGCGCTGCCCTTTTGCGGTAAAGGAGAGTTCCGCAAAGTGCAGACGCACCGTGTAGCTTGCGCCTGCCGTAAGGCCCTGCAGTGTGTAGGTAAATGAGGGCGCCCAGCGTACGGATTGATAGACAGACGGGGGCGCGGCGTTCGTCACCCCCGCTGTGCTGACTGCGTTGGTAGTGCTGAAGGTGTTGCCGTTGTTGTAGAACTCATCCGCAACGAATGGAGAACTGGCGCCACCTCCTGCATCGATCTGGAGAAGAGCGTTGCTGGCTGCCTGAGGTGTTGCCGAAACCTCGCTGGATTTAGCTGTTCCAGCGGAGTTAGTCGCGGCTACGTAGTAGAAGTAGGTGGTGCCGTTAGTCAAACCGGAGTCGCTGTAACTGGTGACACTCAGATTGCTGGCAATGGGTGTCGTGCTTTCTTCGCCCGAGGTGGTGCCACGGTAGACGCTGTAGGTGATCGGCGCCGTTCCAGTGCTCGCGCTCCAGGTGAGGGAGGTGGTCCCATTGCCGGCTGTGGCGGCCAGGTTGGTGGGAGGGGTAGCCGCGGTAGCGCCGCTTAGCGTGGCTGTCGAGGCCTGCCCCGAAGACGCTATACCGGCGCAGTTCACTGCTTCCACGATGTAGTCGTACGTCGTGGAAGCGGTCAGACCAGAGTCGGAGTAGGTTGTGCCTGTCTGTCCTGTGGCTATCTGGTTGGAAGCCGACGGAGTGAAGCCGCTGGTTGTAGAGCGAAAAACCGAGTAAGTGACGCCGCTGGTAGAGGAAGCCGTCCAGGTCAGCTTGATCTGGCTGGACGAGGCTGCGGTGGCGCTCAAGCTGCTGGGCGCGCCGGGTACGCTGGCTGTGCAGCCACCCCCACTTCCCGAGACGCTGCCCGGGAAAACCTGCAATTCCGAGAGCTGCGCAGCTGTCCATCCTGTATTAGCTGTGAAGACCAGACGGAGGTTCTTCTCTGTGGTGTTGGCAGGCAGATTAAAGCTGACGGTATTGCCTGTGGCTGGGTTAAAGGTATAGTTCGCGGAGCCGATAAGATTCGTGTAGGTCACACCGTCGCTGGAGCCCTGCACAGAAAACGTCTCGGTGCGTGTGCTCCAAGCGGTGGGAGGCGGCAGGTTGAGCGTCACCGACCCGAGCGTGAGCGCTTGGCCGAAGCCAAGGTCAATGTACTGCGGATACGTGGCACCGTCCGAACTTTCCCAATACGTGGACGTATTGCCATCGTTTACGTTGCTGGCGGGGAAGCCTGACTGTGTTGTGCTGGAGGTAGCTACGGCTCCGATCGCAAGATTGGTGCTCGAGGTGTACGCTGTCCCACTCAGCGAGACGCCGATCGGCGTTGTGGTCGCGCTGTTGGAAATGGCCAAGCTGCCGTTTGTTGTGCCGCCGGCCGAGGGTGCAAACGTCACGGAGATGGTGCACGAGGTACCGGCGGCCAGGGTGCTTCCGCAATTATTGGTCTGGTTGTAGCCGGTAGTGGTGGTGATGGACTCGATCGTGAGCGGTGCGGCCCCGGGAGGATTGCTCAGGGTCGCGCTCTGCGCGGCAGAGATAGTGCCGGCAAGCTGGTAGCCGAACGACAGCGAGCTGGGGCTCACCTGCGGCGGCGTGATCGTGGTGTTGCCTCCGGTACTACCCACCAGCTGCACAATACTAGGGGAACCGGCACTATTGGGAATGGTCAACGTGCCGCCTGTGATGCCGGACCCGCCCGCATTGAAGGTGACGTCGACAACGCAGAAGCCGGTCTCATTGCTGCCGCCAAAGTTTGCCGCCGCCAGTGAGCTGCCGCAGGGGTAGGTCGAGTCCTGTGAAACGCTGAATCCGCTGCTTGCCGAGATTGCGCCCAGTGTTGTTCCTTGCAGCGCTGTGTTGATCACGGCGACCTGTTCTGTAACCGGTGAGTCCGATGATGTCTGAAAGGTTACGATGTCGGGATACACCCACAGCTTCGATGCCGTAGGAAAGTTGCACACCGGGTTGGCCGACCAGCCCGTGTCGCCCGTTGCTGTCAGTGTGAAACCTGAGTTGCAACCCTGGTTGAAGTAGCCGCCGGCCCCGACGCCCGTTGCCGTTGTGTTCTCCACCGTCGCCGCGCCGGGCCCTTGCGCGTGCACCACAAAGGTGCCCACATTGCTGACGGTATCGTTATCGACGGTAACGTCGGTTACGTCATCCGCCCCTAAAAACATGTATGCCGAGTAGGGACTGTTCTGGATGGTGTTGCCAGAAAGGTTGACGGCGGTTTCCATGTTGCCGTCAAGAGGCCAGAACCATATGGCGCCCACGCCGAAGTAAAAGCCTGGATCGAACTGGCCACAGCGCTGAAGCGTGTTGTTCTCAATGGTAATTGGGCCGGAGGGCGCGACAGCGCTAAAGCGCAGTCCGTCGTGAATACAGCTGCCCCGCGTGACCGGATCTTCCAGCAGGTTGTTGCTGATGACGTCTCCTGCACCTGAGCCGTAAATGGCGATATTATTCGCCAGGCCGGGAGAAAGAACCGTGTTCTGATTCAACTGGATGCTCGTGTCGGCCGCATTCTCCGCCCACATGGCGATGCCGTCATCTTGGGTGTTGCGGTAGAAGCTGTTTTCGACCGTTGCGGAGCTGATAGGCCCGCTGGCGGCATTGAAGTTGGTGCCATCCGCCTTCAGGTCCATGATCCGCAGATTGTTCAGCGTCAGGTTCGTCGCAGGCCCCACAACCCACACGCCGACCTTGGTGTTCTGGATCCAGACGTTGGAGAAATTGGAGTTGCTGAAGCCCCCATTAAAACCATTTACCGAGCCATCGCTGTCGTTACGCACGGCGACATTGCCGAAGATGGCCAGATTGGAAACATTCACATTACTACTCGCAGGAGAGATCTGGCCTGCGAACTCGACGTGAGTCCCGGTGAGCACCGTATACCACTCGCCCGCGCCCTGCACTGTTACATTGTTGACGTTCAGTGGACTGCTGATCTTGTAGGTGCCGGCAGGCAGGTAAACAGGCTGGCCGGAAGCTGAGCCGGCGTTGATGGCGTTCTGCAGCGGGGTGGTCACGTCGCTCACGCCGGTGTTGTCGGCATTGTACGGAGCCTGACTCACGTTGATGGCATTCACGGGAGCCGAAAGAGGCCCGGGAACGACCTCGAAATCGGCAGTGTTGATTGCGTACCAGGGTGAGTTATCGCCGGGATCCACCTGTAGCTTGATCACCGTGCCCGCCGGAAGCGTGGTGGAAAACATGTAACGCACGTCGTTGAAAAAGTCGTGCGGAGCCAGAGCGCCGGGCATGCCAAGGCTGGGCGTCTTGCTGAAGGTGTAGGCGCCGTACAGCCAGCTGTAGGCCGAGGTGAGCGTCAGCGATGTCGTTAGCGAGCCATTCACATAAAGACTTAATGGTTCCGTGATCCCATTGCCGGCGGGAGCGTCGGGGATGGCGTAATGCACCGTGATCGCGTTGGCCGGAGCAGTGAGGGTAAAGGAGATGTAGCTTTTTTGGCCGCTCAGCACGACGGCCTGCCGGCCGGTGGCCTCCGAAGCAATTGTGCCGAAGTAGTAGTTGGGGCCAAGGGTAGTGCCGTTGGTTTGCACCCCGGTGCTGGTGGCGGCGTTGAACTCAGTGAACGGTACAGGCGCGCCTGCCGTCTGCGCAGCGGCTGGGGAAGCGCTCGCCAGCAGAAAGAGCAAGGAGGCCAACAGCAGGCCAACGGTCGCCCGCAAAGTCGATGCTGTTTTTGGCAGGGCGGTGACGCGGTAACCGTTCGGAGCCAAGTGGGAGGGGGGCGGGGCTTGCGGGGGAAGGTACATGTCTCACCTCAATTGATCGACTCAGAGTAAGAAACAGGTGAATCGGATTGGCGGGCAAACTTTACACGCTGCAATGAGATTCTTGCAAACGGATTCCTTGGTTGGTAGTGGGTCAGTTTGAATCTTGCGGCGTAGCGTGACTGAGGACTAGGGTA
>CAXUEE010000065.1:12943-15802 GCA_964249905.1 uncultured Acidobacteriaceae bacterium | reverse complement strand
TAAGGCTGAAAGCAACAGCAGATCCCTGCGGGATGACAAACAACAAGCTGAAAGCAACAGCAGATTGCGCGGGATCAGAAACAAAATTTCTGCGGGGTGACAAAGAAAGCGAAATACGGGGTTTCTGGCTTCGCCAGAAGGACGGCTAGGGGGGTCATTGGCGGGCGGTGGAGTAGGTGCGGCCCTTCCAGGAGACGGACTTGGCGAGGCGCACGCGGAAGAAGCTGCGAAAGAGCAGGAAGACGAAGAGGGGGACGCCCAAGAGGGACAGGGCGCAGTCGAGGACCGGGAAGTTTGATTTGGCGACGCGGGCGTAGAAGCGCCACAGGACGCGGGCCCAGACCAGGTAAAACAGCGTTCGTTGCAGGCTGGTCCAAAGCGGCCAGGTTTGGGCGATGACGGGGATGCCGAAGATGAGGAGGAAGTCGAGCAGGCGCAGGAGCGCGAGGGCGGTGGGCGAGGTGAAGAGGAGCGCGAGGTTTTTGGTCCAGCCCTCGAGGAGGGCGGAGGTGCTGCGGTACATGCGGGCGGAAAGGGCGTCTGGCGCGTAGCGAAAGCGGATGGTGCGGCGGCTGCGCTTAAAGAGGCTGGCGAGAGCGACGTCTTCAAGCACGTTGAGGCCGACGGCGCGATGGCCGCCGACGGCGAAGTAGTCTTCGGCGACGACCAGGAGGAACTGGCCGTTGGCGGCGGCGGTGCGGTCTTCGGGTGCGTTGACGCGGGCCGGCGGGTAGGCGATGGCGAGCTCGGCGAAGACCAAGGGCAGGAGCAGGCGCTGCAGGAGGCCGGAGGTGAGCTGCCGGGGCGAGTAGGAGAGCAGGGCGACCGCATACTTTTCGAGCTCGTGGCGGGCGCGGGAGAGGCTGCCGGGCTCGTGGAGGGTGTCGGCGTCGGTGAAGAGAAGGAGTCGACCGCGGGCGGCTTGCGCTCCGGCCCAGCAGGCGTTGTTTTTGCCGGTGAAGCCTCCCTGGGGGGTGAGGTCAAGGGGAGACGCTTCGAGGAGGGTGACGCCGTTGAGGGTGGCGGCTTCCGCGGCGATTGCGGCGGTCTGGTCGGTGGAGGCGTCGTTAACGATGAGGAGTTCCCAGTCGCGGCCGAGTTCAAGGGCGGGATCGGACTGCCCGAGCAGTGAGGCGAGACACGCGGGAAGGACGTCAGCCTCGTTGCGCGCGGGGAGGATGACGGAGAGCAGCAGTGGCGCGGGCTCGGTGAAGGGGAGATCAGGCGAGATGGAGGTGCTTGGGTCCAAGGGTCGGCTGGGGTGATGCGGAAATCACTTCTGTCAGACTTCGTATTATAGGAAGAGGGAGCGAGACGTGCGTAGAGGCTGGACGAGCTTGCTGCTGATGGGATGCGTGGGGCTGAGCTGCGGGCTCGGTGGCGGGCTTGGCTGCGACCGGGGCGATCACCCCGGGAACATCGGCAAACCGGCGCCGGAGTTTGTGATGTCGGACGGGGTGCAGACGGTCGATTTAGGGAAGCTGCGCGGCAAGGTGGTGGTACTGAACCTCTGGGCGACGTGGTGCGCGCCCTGTGTGGAGGAGCTGCCCAGCCTTCTGGCGCTGCAGCAGAAGATGCCGCAGCTTGCAGTGGTGGGGGTGAGCACGGACCAGGACGATGCCGTGTACCGGAAATTTCTGGCTAAGCACGGTGTGGACCTGCTGACGGTGCGGGATGCTGACCAGAAGGTGAATGCGCTGTATGGGACGGTGCTGATTCCGGAGACGTACATCATCGACCGCAACGGGATCCTGCGAAGAAAGTTCATTGGGGCGCAGGATTGGACAGGTGCCGAGATCACCGACTATCTCAGGAAGTTGTAGGGTCGATGGGCCGTTCGGGGGATGTGTGTGGGGAACACTCTCTGTTACTTTGCCGGAGTCAGGTTGAGAGAGGCAGGAGGGCTACGACAGGAGAAAAGCGGACGCAGGTGTTGCGTGGGGTGGTAGCGGTTTGAGCCCTGATGTACACATGGCGCGTCTAAATCCCATGCTGTTAGGGTAGGGACAATCTTGCCGGAGTATCGCTTGCATGGGGCGAGCGAATAGACTGGACGGGAGCTAACAGCCGGGCGGTTTCAGAAGGGGGAACATGTTCGAACGCTATACGGAAAAGGCGAGGCGGGTAATCTTCTTTGCACGCTACGAGGCAAGTCAGTTTGGGTCGCCTTACATCGAGACCGAGCACCTGCTGCTCGGTTTGCTGCGGGAGGACAAGGCATTGACGAATCGCTTCCTGCGCAGCCATGCGTCGGTGGAGTCGATTCGGAAGCAGATTGAAGGACATACGACCATTCGCGAGAAGGTTTCGACCTCGGTTGATCTGCCGCTCTCGAATGAGTGCAAGCGCGTGCTGGCGTATGCGGCGGAAGAGGCAGAGCGGCTTTCGCATAAGCACATCGGGACGGAACACCTCTTGCTTGGCTTGCTGCGCGAAGAAAAGTGCTTTGCGGCGGAGATCCTGCAGGAGCGCGGGCTGCGGCTGCCGGCGATCCGCGAGGAGCTGCAGCGAACGACGCAGGAAAAGCCTGCGGCGGCACAGAAGGCCGGGCGCAGCGAGCAGTCGATGCTGGCCGAGTTTTCGCGCGACCTGACGCAATCCGCCATGGATCAGCAGCTGGACCCGCTGGTTGGGCGCGATACGGAGGTCGACCGGGTGATCCAGATCCTGTGCCGCCGGACGAAGAACAATCCGGTACTGATCGGCGAGCCGGGCGTGGGCAAGACGGCGATTGTCGAGGGACTGGCGCAAAAGATTGCCGATGGCGAGGTGCCGAGCTTTCTGGCGGACAAGCGGGTGCTTGCGCTTGACCTGAGCTTGATTGTGGCCGGAACAAAATACCGCGGGCAGTTTGAAGAG
>CAXUEE010000065.1:2048-12933 GCA_964249905.1 uncultured Acidobacteriaceae bacterium | reverse complement strand
GCCTGAAGACGATCATGAAGGAGTTGATGGAGAACCAGAACTCCATCGTCTTTATTGACGAGCTTCACACGCTGGTCGGGGCTGGGTCGGCCGAGGGTTCGCTTGATGCAGCGAACATCCTGAAGCCGGCGTTGAGCCGCGGCGAGATCCAGTGCATCGGGGCTACGACTCCGGCGGAATACCGGAAGTCGATCGAGAAGGATCGGTCGCTCGAGCGGCGGTTTCAGGCGGTTAAGGTGCCTCCTCCGAATGAGGAGGATGCGGTCAAGATCATCATGGGGATCAAGGAGAAGTACGAGAAGTTCCATGCGGTCTCGTACACCGACGACGCGATCAGCTTCTCGGTCTCGCACTCCAGCCGGTACATTCCTGACCGGTTCCTGCCGGACAAGGCGATCGACTTGATCGACGAGGCCGGGGCTCGCGTGAAGCTGCGCCAGACTTCCCTGCCCGAAGAGCTGACCGAGGTACAAAAGCGGATCAAGTTCATTGTGCACCGTATGGAAAATGCGATTGCGAACCATGAGTTCGAAAAGGCGCGTTTCTACTCGGATGAAGAGCGCAAGGAGCGAGAGAACCTTCGCAGCCTGCGGGACAAATATCACCTGGATGATTCGTCCGCGGGTATCGTGACACGCGAAGACATCGAGGATGTGGTGAGCCGCTGGACGGGCGTGCCGATGACGTCTCTGAAAGAGGAGGAGACGCAACGACTGCTGCGGGTCGAAGAAGAGCTGCATAAGCGGGTGATCTCGCAAGACAAGGCGATCTCGGCGCTGGCGCGAGCGATTCGGCGGTCACGGGCCGGCCTGAAGAACCCGGCGCGGCCGATCGGCAGCTTCCTGTTCCTGGGGCCGACCGGCGTGGGTAAGACGGAGATGGCGCGCACGCTGGCGCAGTTCCTGTTTGGGTCGGAGAAGTCGTTAATTCGCTTCGATATGTCGGAGTTCATGGAGAAGCACTCGGTCTCGAAGCTGATAGGTTCGCCTCCGGGCTACCTCGGCTATGAGGAGCGCGGACAGCTAACTGAGCGGGTGAAGCGCAATCCGTACTCGGTGGTGCTGCTGGATGAGATCGAGAAGGCGCATCCAGATGTCTACAATCTCCTGCTGCAGGTGTTTGAAGACGGACAGCTGACGGACGGGTTGGGCAACACGGTCGACTTCAAAAACACGATCATTGTGATGACCTCAAACATCGGGGCCAAGCATCTGCAGAAGCAGCAGGGACTGGGCTTCCAGTCGAGCGACGAAAATATGGCGCTCGACAAGATGGAGGAGCTGGTTCGCGGCGAGGTGAAACGGACGTTCAATCCGGAGTTCCTCAACCGTCTGGACGAGATCATCATCTTTACGTCGCTGATTGAGTCGGACCTGATGCAGATCCTGGAACTGCTGGTGCAGCAACTGAATACCAACCTGGTGCACAAGGCCATCACGCTTTCGGTGAACGACGATGCCAAGCGCTACATCCTGCAGAAGACGGCGAGCGACCGGACATATGGCGCGCGGCCTTTGCGCAGGGCGCTGCAGCGGTTTGTCGAGGATCCGCTGTCGGAGGCGCTGATTGCGGGCGGGATCGCCGAACGGCCAGCGTTTCTTGAGGTGTATCTGGACAACAACCAGCTGTTCTACCGGCCCATTCTTGCCGACACGGAAGAGAAGGCGGCCGGGCTAGCGCTGACCGCGGTCTAACAGTTTCACGACGAGGTGCTCCCGCTGGCAGCGGCTGGCGGGAGCGCTTGCTTTCTAGCGCAAGCGGCCGGCCATCTTGTATGGTGTTGGGCGGAGGTTTTCTCAGGGATGGATCGTCGTGAGTTTTCCGTAGGATTGCCAGCCTTGCTGGCGTTGACCGCAGTGGCGGAAGGACAGGCCGCGCCAGGCGGGCCGGCGCAAACTGCTCTGAAGACCCTGTCCTCGGGAGTCTTCCCTCCGGGGCCAAGTTCGAACAGCAACAGCGGCCGCGCCTCACATCCCTATTTGAAGGGCATGTTGAAGGCGGGCAATATCCAGCTGGAGATGCATGAGACGATCCAGCAGCCGGGCGCCGTGCACGAGGCGGTCGGGCATCATCTGCACAACGAGATCTGGTGTGTGCAGCGAGGCGTCGCGACGTTATACATCAATGGGACGGAGCATCGCATGGAGGCGGGCGAGGTCGGCTTGGTCTGCGCGGGAGACCAGCACTGGATCGGCAACGCGGAAAATTCAGAGCTGGCTTATTTTGTCATCACGGTCGGACCGCCGGAGTAGAGCCTTTCCCCTCTTGCTTTCGCCCCGCGTGGGCTTCGGTCCAGCCCGGCTAGCTCTCTTGCGCGCAGGAAGATAGAAGCGAACATAACGCGGTTGAGCCGCCCGGTATTGGTGTTGCGCAGCGACGGATGATAACTGCCGAGCAGGTGCAAGCCGTTCGGGAGAAGGTACTCCGCTCCGTGTGCGAAGGAGTAGGCCGACCGGCGGGCGATGGTCCCTTCGGCCAGCAGGTGCGCGAGATAGCCGTCCCACGCGACCCTGCCGAGGCACACGACGACCTGGATGGAGGGGAGTGCTTCGAGCTCGGCAAAGAGGTGCTCCGAGCAAGCGCGGATCTCGGCCGGGGCGGGTTTGTCGCCGGGCGGCGCACAGCGGACGACGGAGGCGATCCAGGCGTGGCGGAGCTTAAGGCCGTCGTCGGCAGAAAGGGCGCGGGGTTTGTTGCTGAAGCCTTGATCGTGCAGCACCGGGTACATGAAGTCTCCGGAGCCGTCGCCGGTGAACACGCGTCCGGTGCGGTTGGCGCCGTGGGCGCCGGGCGCCAGGCCGAGGATGAGCAGGCGGGCTCCCGGGTCGCCGAAGCCGGGCACGGGACGGACCCAGTAGGTCTGGTCGAGGTAGGCACGGCGGCGCACCTGCCCGATCTGTTCGCAGTATGCGCGCAGCCGTGGGCAGCGCTGGCAGGCGATGATGTTCTGCCGGGCGAGCGCAAGCGGAGCGGAAAGGATGGTCGGCAGGACGGAGGACACCTCGCAAGAGTATAAGGGCAGCTTGCACAAAGGAAGAGGACCGCTCCTTACGGCGGCGGCTGCATCCGGGCGGCTTTTTTTCGCGTTCTAACTGATGGACTGGGACATGTCTGCCGATAGATACAGCAGGCGCACACGGGGAGTTTCTTGGAAGAGCAGCGGATCGGGGGGATGTACTGGACCCTCCTGAAGAGGTGGTTTGTCGACCGTTGGGACCAGGTGTTCCCGCGGGGGCTGCGCCGGTCGAGCGCGCTTCCCCTTCTGGTGGTGCTTGCGGTCATCGCGCTGCCGGGGCTGGGCTATTACCTGCATATGCGAGGACGATTTTCGACGCTGAAACGGCAGATCAAGGGCGAGCAGCAGGCGCCGGTCGGCTTGATCGCGCGTCCTGGCGGGGTGGAGCCGCTGGTCTTGACGCGTACCCTGACCCTGGGGAGCAATATGCCCGAGTTTCACTCTGTGACCTTGTTACCCGGGCTGGGGATGGATGTGCTGCAGATTACGGCCTCGCTGCCGAACCGCGGCGAGGTGCCGTTGCTGGTGGCGCCAACTGTCGAAGATCTGGCCAGCGGCACTGTTTCGGCGCGGGCCGGGGTCAATGATGCGCACGGATCGCTGGAGGTGCCGTGGAGCGGGCTGCTGATGGGGATGCCCACTCCGGTAGGGACTACGATCCGCACGAACTGGCGTGGGAACTTGATTGAGGTGCCGTCGGACGCAGTGGACAGCACCAACTCCTCAGGAGGTTTGCTGGCACTGCTTTCCACGGACACGGCGGGCACAACGACCGAGCCGCAGGGTGAGGTGATGCAGGCAACCTTGCATGCGAGCGACTTTAATCAGCATTGGCTTTCCAGGACGGATGTTTCGGTGAACGTGACGCTGGGGCCACGAATGCTCGAACTGACGATCACGGCCAAGAACGTGGGCGATCAGGCGGAACCGTTGGGAATCGGCTGGCATCCACGTTTTCGGATTCCCTCGGGGGATCGCGATGGAGCCGAGATCCGTCTCCCGATGGGAGATCAGGTGGAATACGCGAACGCGGCGCAGGGCATTCCCTCGGGGAAGTTTGGAGTTCCGGGCTCCGCGGTGCAGCGGATGCAGGGTCACTCGGCACGGCTGGGCAGGGACGGCCTGGATGCAACGCTGGCGAACCTGAAGCCCGCGCTGCTGGACAGCGGCACGGCAGCGGAGCTTCGCGATGCGGCGAGCCACTTCGGGCTGCGGATGTATGCCGATTCCCCGAGTATTCAGGAGCTGCGTGTGAGTTCGCCGGCCGGGCAGGGATATGTCTCGCTGGGGATGCAAACGAACTTCGACGATCCGTTCGGGAGAGAGTGGAGCGGAAGCACCGGTCCGGGCATTGGAGTGCTACTGCCTGGGCAGTCCGCGCAATGGAAGGTCCGGGTGGAGATTTTCGCGGTGGGTAGTCCATGAACGATCTACACAGAGGAGCCGAGGATGGTGCGGTGTATGTTCCGGGGCGGGCTGGGCGTTTGACCCTGCCCATCCGTCACCCGTAGAGTGAAGAGACGGCTACGACCGTATTGGACGCTGTAAAGACGTGCGTACCTGCGGTAGTTTGGTTGGCCATGAAGGGTTGAACTTTGGCTTCTAACGAGATACTTGAGACAGAGCAGGCGGTAGAGAGTGCGACCTCTTCCGGCGATGGCCACACGGAGCAGAATGAGCAGGGCGGCGTGCAGGGGGAAACGCACGAGCACGTCCACGATGTGAATGGCAGCGGACATGACCACGGGACTGCTGCGCAGCCAACCCTAAATCCGGAGCTGATGCGGGAGATTGCGGTCGAGGTGGATGCCGACACCGTTACTAAGGCGTTTCGCACCGTCGTCAAGAAGTACCAGAAGCTTGCACGGATCCCTGGATTTCGGGTCGGCAAGGTTCCTGAAACGGTGATCAAGAACCGGTTCGCGAAGGAGGTGCGGCAAGAGGTGCTGGACGAGCTGGTGTCCGCGCGCTTTCGCCAGACGATGGAAGAGCAGAACCTCACGCCGGTATCGCAGCCGCAACTGACCAACCTGATGCTGGTCGATGGGCAGCCGCTGCAGTTCAAGGCCGCCTTTGAGACGAAGCCGGAGGTCGACGTGACTGGCTACGACTCGATCGAGATTGCGCGGCCGGACACTGCGCTGACAGACGCCGAGTACGCTGCGGAGCTTGCGCGCGTCATGGACCAGCACGCGACTGTAGAACCGGTTGAGGGGGATCGTCCGCTGGTGGACGGGGACTGGGCGGAGATCCAGTTTCAGGGCGAAATCCAGCAGATGGCACAGGTGGTGGGAGACGAGCAGCCGGAAGCCGCACCGGAGCCGATCAGCGGCGACGATGTGCTGATCGAGGTCGGTGGAGCGAACACCTTGCAGGCGTTCACGGACGCGCTGCGCGGGCAAAAGGTCGGCCAGGAGATGACCTTCGAGGTGACCTATCCCGAGGACTTCGGCGAGGCGAAGCTGGCGGGCCAGACGATCCGGTACAACGTGACGGTGAAGGCGATCAAACGCAAGACGTATCCCGAAAAGGATGAGGAGTTCGCCAAACAGCTTGGCAGTTACGAGAGCTGGGCGGAGTTTGAGGCCAACCTGCGCGAGATGGCGAGCGGCCGCAAGAAGGATGCGCTTGAGAACCAGGCGCGGGACCGGATGCTGGGCGAGATGATTGCGAAGTTCCAGTTCCCTGTTCCGGAGACCTTTGTGCAGCAGCAGATCGATGCCCGGCTGGACCGTGGACTGCGAGCTCTGGCACAGCAGGGGATGACGTCCGACGACATGCGAAAGCTTGACTTCCAGCAGCTGCGTTCCGCACAGCGCGACCAGGCCGTCGCCGAGGTGAAGGCGTCGCTCCTTCTGGATCGGCTGGCGGAGGTAGAAGGCGTCGCGGTGAGCGAAGACGAGCTCGAGCGGGAGCTGTTGATGGCTTCACTGCAGGCGCGGGAGCCGCTGGATACGCTGCGAGCACGCATGGTTGAGGACGGCACGATGGATCGGATGCGGGAGCAGATGCGCCGCGAGAAGACCGGGACGATGGTGTACGAGAAGCTGGCGAAGTAAAGCTGGCTTCATACTTCCCACTCATCGCGATCTAGCCACAATGAGTGGGGCACCCGGAAAGTGATTGGTAGATGTAGCAGTTGAAAGGGAGAACAAGATGGGTTTGATTCCGTATGTGGTGGAGCAGACGAGCCGCGGAGAGCGGACGTATGACATTTACAGCCGTCTGTTGCGCGACAATATTATCTTTCTTGGCACGCCGATCGATGACAACGTAGCGAACGTGATTATC
The DNA here is from genome assembly GCA_964249905.1 of uncultured Acidobacteriaceae bacterium. Taxonomy (GTDB): domain Bacteria; phylum Acidobacteriota; class Terriglobia; order Terriglobales; family Acidobacteriaceae; genus Edaphobacter. Next base: position 6,626 of record CAXUEE010000065.1, on the reverse strand, counting down.
GCCCAGATGCTGTTTCTCTCGGGCGAGGACCCGGAGAAGGACATCCAGATGTATATCAACTCGCCCGGCGGCTCGATTACGGCGGGTCTGGCGATCTATGACACGATGCAGTACATCAAGAACGATGTGGTGACGTTCTGTATTGGGCAGGCAGCTTCGATGGGTGCGTTTCTGTTGATGGCCGGCAAGAAGGGGAAGCGGTTTGCGCTGCCGAATGCGCGTGTGCTGATTCACCAGCCGAGCATGGGCGGGTTGAGCGGACAGGCGACCGACATCGACATCCACGCGCGGGAGATTCTCCGCATCCGCGAGATTACCAATACCTTGATGGCGAAGTCGACCGGGCAGCCGCTGGCGCAGATTGAGCGCGACGTGGAGCGGGACTTTATCATGACGGCTCCGCAAGCCAAGGAGTACGGGATTATCGATGACATTATCGATCGTCCGCGGAGCTGACCGAAGCCTTGCCGGGCGTAGTTGGATGGCGCCTGAGCAGAGGGCTGAGCTACAACGAAGGGGTTACTTGTGGTGATCGTTTGTGCGGTTGTGCAGACCACAGCGTAACCACATCGGGTGTAAACTTAGCATCTGGACGCAGGGTACGTCTTCACGGGGTCGCTCAAATTTATGAAAACATCACGGGGCTCGGACGAATCCCTTCGCTGCTCGTTCTGCCACAAAACACAGGATGCCGTAGCAAAGCTGATCAGCTCACCTTCGGATTACCCGCGGGCCTATATCTGCGACGAGTGCGTAGCGGTGTGCAACTCCATTCTGGAAGATGACCGCACCGAGACCGCACCCGGCTCCACGCCGGCCCACTTGCCTAAGCCGCAGGAAGTCCGTGCGTTTCTGGATGAGTATGTGATCGGGCAGGACCAGACCAAGAAGAAGCTTGCGGTGGCGGTGTACAACCACTACAAGCGCATCCAGATGAACAAGACGCGCGGCAACGATGTGGAGCTGGCGAAGTCGAACATTCTGCTGGTGGGTCCGACGGGCTCGGGCAAGACGCTCCTGGCGCAGACCCTGGCGAAGGTGCTGGATGTGCCGTTTGCCATTGTCGACGCGACTACCCTGACCGAAGCCGGGTATGTAGGCGAGGATGTTGAGAACATCATTTTGAAGCTGCTGCAGGCTGCGGATGGCGACGTGACGCGGGCGCAGCAAGGCATCATCTACATCGACGAGATTGACAAGATCGGCCGCAAGGATGAGAACCCTTCGATCACGCGGGATGTGAGCGGGGAAGGCGTGCAGCAGGCGCTGCTGAAGCTGCTGGAAGGAACGGTGGCGAACGTTCCCCCGCAGGGCGGACGCAAGCACCCGCACCAGGAGTTTACGGCGGTCGATACGACCAACATTCTTTTCATCTGCGGTGGCGCGTTCGTCGGGCTGGAAAAGGTGATTGGGCGCCGCGTAGGCAAGAAGGCGCTTGGGTTCAAGACCGCTCCTTCGCCGGACGGGCACGATCCGGATGTAACGCCGATCCGGGCACAGCGCGATGGCGAACTGCTGCGGCAGGCAGAGCCGCAGGACCTTTTGAAGTACGGCTTGATCCCGGAGTTTGTCGGCCGGCTTCCGGTGCTTGGGGTTCTTGAGGAGCTGGACGAGTCCGCGTTGATCGAGATTCTGACCAAGCCGAAGAACGCGATACTGAAGCAGTACATCAAGCTCTTCGAATTTGAGGGAGTCAAGGTGACGTTCAGCGACGATGCGGCGCGTGAGATTGCGCGTGAGGCTTTGCAACGCAAAGTGGGCGCCCGCGGCCTGCGCATGATCCTTGAGGAGCTGATGCTGGACTTGATGTACTACGTTCCCGGGAACAAGAAGGTGAAAGACCTTTCGATCACGGCGGAGATGGTGAAGAAGCACGCTTTGACCCTGCCTATGTTGCTGGAGAAGGCCGGCTAGACCGGCTTTCGGGGGAGGATTCGGCTCTCCTCGGAAAAGAACGCGCTTGGGTGGCGCGCACTCTTCTGTTCACTTGGTAGTGATCCTTTCCGAGACCCACCGATGCCGGATTCATTTCCCCTTTACAATCGCTGCAACGCTCTGGAACGGGTGCATCCCCATTCCAGCCAGAACGTCTAAACTCAGGAGAGATATGAAAACCAATCAAGAAGAAACTCTGAGCCGCGACGTTCGCAAGCTGCCCATGATGCCGATCCGGGACATGGTCATCTTCCCGCATATGATGACGCCCTTTGTAGTCGGCCGGGACTCAAGCGTACGCGCGCTTGAAGAGGCGCTGACGGGAGATCGCAAGATCTTCCTGGCAACGCAGCATGACGCCTCGGTGGACGAGCCGAGCGCGGACGACATCTTTGAAACGGGCACGATCGGCAACATCGTCCAGAGCGTGAAGATGCCGGACGGCAACATAAAGGTGCTGGTCGAGGGTGTGGAGCGGGCACGGGCGATTGAGGTCAACGACGAGGATGGGTTCTTCGTCGCGACCGTGCGGACGGGCCGGACGCAGCTCGAAATGACCCCGCAGGTTGAAGCGATGATGCAGCGGGTACACACGCTGTTTGAGCAGTACGTGAAGCTGCAGCAGAGCCTGAACTACGAGACGATGGCGGCCAGCGTGCGGGGAGACGAGGCGGCCAAGCTGGCGGATACGATTGCCGCGAATCTGCAGCTTTCGATTGAAGAGAAGCAGGAGCTGCTGGAGGTGTTCGATCCGGAGATCCGGCTGTCGAAGATTGCCGATGTGCTGGATGTGGCGATCGAGAAGCTGAACATCGATCGCACGGTGCAGAGCCGGGTGAAGCGGCAGATGGAGAAGGCGCAGAAAGAGTACTACCTCAACGAGAAGATCAAGGCGATCCAGAAGGAGCTTGGCCGCGGCGAGAAGAGCGAGTTCGATGAGCTAAAGAAGAAGATCGAGACCGCCGGCATGTCGAAGGAGGTGCTCGAAAAGAGCCTGCTCGAACTGAAGAAGCTAGAAGCGATGCCGCCGATGTCGGCTGAATCGACCGTGAGCCGCAACTATCTGGACTGGCTGCTGGCGGTGCCGTGGAAAAAGCGGTCGAAGGAGATCCGGTCGATCGAGCATGCAGAGAAGATCCTGAATGAGGATCACTACGGGCTCGAGAAGATCAAGGAGCGGATTCTTGAGTTTCTGGCCGTGCGGCAGCTAGTGAAAAATCCGAAGGGCTCGATCCTGTGCTTTGTCGGGCCTCCGGGTGTGGGCAAGACGTCGCTGGGGCAGTCGATTGCGAAGGCTACGGGACGGCGCTTTGTGCGCATGTCGCTGGGCGGCGTACGAGACGAGGCGGAGATTCGCGGACATCGGCGGACATACATCGGGGCCCTGCCTGGACAAATTATTCAGTCGATGAAGAAGGCGGGCACGAAGAACCCGGTGTTTCTGCTGGATGAAGTGGATAAGATGGCTTCGGACTTCCGGGGGGATCCGGCGAGTGCGCTGCTCGAGGTTCTGGATCCGGAGCAGAATACGTCGTTCCAAGATCATTATCTGGATGTCGAATACGACCTGTCGCAGGTGCTGTTTGTGGCGACGGCGAACGTGCTGGATACGATTCCGGGGCCATTGCAGGACCGTATGGAGATCATCCGGCTGCATGGGTATACGGAGGTCGAGAAGCTTGAGATCGCCAAGCAGTATCTGGTGAAGAAGCAGCGGGAAGGCACGGGGCTGACACCCGAGCAGATCATTCTGGAGGACTCCGCGCTGAAGGGTGTGATCCGCTACTACACGCGCGAAGCCGGGGTGCGCAATCTGGAGCGCGAGATCGGCAATGTGTGCCGGAAGCTGGCACGCAAGATCGTGCAGAACGGGCCCGATGAGGCGAAGACGTTCTCGGAGACGGTGACGGAGGAGTCGCTGGAGGGCTTGCTGGGCGTGGCGAAGTTCCGCGACTCCGAGGTGCACCAGAAGAGCGAGATCGGCCTGGTAACCGGGCTGGCGTGGACGAGCGTCGGAGGAACGATCCTGCAGACCGAGGTGCAGGTGCTCGACGGCAAGGGCAAGATGACGGCGACCGGGCAGCTGGGCGACGTCATGAAGGAGTCGGTCGAGGCGGCGCTGAGCTATACACGGTCGCGGGCCGGTCATCTTGGGCTGGCGCGGGACTTCTACCGGAACATCGATATTCACGTCCATGGGCCGGAAGGCGCGACTCCAAAGGACGGACCGTCGGCAGGCATTACGATCGCTACCGGGCTGGCGAGCGCTTTGACGAAAATCAAGGTGAGGCGGGATATTGCCATGACCGGCGAGATTACGCTGCGAGGCAAGGTTCTGGCGATCGGCGGGCTGAAGGAGAAGTTGCTGGCGGCGCATCGTGCGGGTGTGTTTGAGGCGATTCTGCCTGCGGCGAATCGCAAGGACCTGGCGGATCTGCCAGAGCTGCTGAAGAACACGATGAAGCTGCACTTTGTCGAAGAGATGGATGAGGTGCTGGTGATTGCGCTCGAGGAGAAGCTTTCTCCGCTGGCAGAAGAGACACCGGCGGTGCTGGCGAACGTGATTCCGCCGGTGCTCGGGTCGTCACAACAGCCGGTGGCGCATCAGTAACAGCGTGAACGCGCACGGGATGGTGTAGGCGC
>CAXUEE010000065.1:0-2038 GCA_964249905.1 uncultured Acidobacteriaceae bacterium | reverse complement strand
GTAGGGTTTGGTGCAGGTGTACGGAAGGTGAAAGGCCGGATTGCTCTGAGGAGCTTTCCGGCCTTTCACTCTTTGCTCTGCTGTAAGGCTAAGCGGACCGTCGCCCTGTGACGAAGTGCATGATGACGGAGATCACGGCGAAGATCAGCAGAATATGAATAAGAAAACTGCTGACATGGAAGAGGGTGAAACCGCCGACCCAGAGAAGTACCAGAACGACTGCGAGAATGAGGAACATAGAACCTTCTTTTCGAACAAGATTGGTCGCTTTGCGCCTCGTCGCACGTGTTCACGGACGACAGCAGCCCATCGCATACAGGTGGTGAGAGACACAATCTCGGCTTGACGTTGCTCTGGTGCGAGTTCCCCGTGTGTGCGGAGGGCTACACGCCGCCGGCGATGGATGGGATGAGCATGACCTCATCGCCATCCTGGAAAGCGTAGGTGTCTCCGCCGAGGAAGCGGATGTCTTCATCGTTGACGTAGATATTGATGAAGCGACGCAGCTTTCCTTCGTCGTCCTTGATCTGGGTGGAGAGCGCGGGGAAGTTCTGGTCGATGTCTTCGATGAGCGCGGGCAGGTTGGAGGCTTCGCTCGTAAGCTGCTTCTGGCCTTCGGTGTGGCGGACGAAGGCGGTGGGAAGAATGATCTTGATGGCGATGGCGGTGCTCCTTGAGGCTGAACGTGCGAAGACAAATACGGGGCTTCTGGCCTCGCCAGAAGGACGGCTTGCCGGACGAACTGATCAGTCGGCGGCGACGAGTTCGGGTTCGGGAACGCCGTCGAGCTCGCGGAGGTATTCGGTGAAGTCGGCGAGTCTTGGGCGGACGGCGCGTGAGTCGAGATGATCGAAGCGGCCGGCGAGGGCGTCGGTGGTCTTGAGGCCGTTGCCGGTGATGCAGACGACCGTAGTCTGGTCGCGGCCGATGCGGCCCTGGGCGTAGAGGCGCGCGGTGACGGCGGTGGTGACGCCACCGGCGGTTTCGGTGAAGATGCCTTCAGTTTCGGCGAGCTCCTGGATGCCGGAGACGACTTCGACGTCCGAGACGTCTTCGGCCCAGCCACCGGTGGCGCGGATCATCTTCGAGGCGGCGGGACCGTCGGCGGGGTTGCCGATGGCGAGCGAGCGGGCGATGGTGTTGGGCCGCTGCGGCTCGATGTAGTCCCAACCCTCGCGGACGGAGTGCGAGATGGGCGAGCACCCGGTGGCCTGGGCGCCGAAGAAGCGGACGGGCTTGTCCTCGACCAGGCCGAGCACGATGAGCTCGTTGAAGGCTTTACGGAGCTTGCGGATGAGCGAGCCGCCGGCCATGGGGCAGACGACGTTGTCAGGGAGGCGCCAGCCGAGCTGCTCGGCGATCTCGTAGCCCTGGGTTTTGGAGCCCTCGGCATAGTAGGGGCGGAGGTTGACGTTGACGAAGCCGTAGCTATACTCGTCGGCGATGAGGGTGCAGAGGCGGTTGACGTGGTCGTAGTTGCCGTCGATGCGGACGAGGCGTGCGCCGTAGACGAGGGTGTTGAGAATCTTGGCGGGCTCGAGGTCGGCCGGGATGAGGATGCAGGCCTTCAGGCCGAGACGCGCGGCCTGCGCGGCGACGGAGTTGGCGAGGTTGCCGGTCGAGGAGCAGCCGACGGTTTCAAAGCCGAACTTTTGCGCGTTGGCGAGGGCGACCGAGACGACGCGGTCTTTGAAGGACAGCGTGGGAAAGCAGACGGAATCGTTCTTGAGGAAGAGCTGGTCGCCGCCGATGCGCTTACCGAGATTGCGGGCGCGGACGAGTGGCGTGAAGCCTACGGGAAGGTCGGGCTCGAAGCCTTCCGGGATGGGCAGCAGCGCGGCGTAGCGCCAAATGTTGAAGGGGCCGGCGGCGATGGTGGCGCGGGTGAAGCGGCCCTGCTGCTTTATCAGGTCGAGGTCATAGTGAACTTCAAGCGGGGCCAGGCACTCAGGGCAGCCGGACAGGGGGCGATTGCCGAAGGTACGGCCGCACTCATTGCACTTCAGTTGGTAGGTCTGACAGGAATACTCCATTGCTC
>CAXUEE010000064.1:11872-16292 GCA_964249905.1 uncultured Acidobacteriaceae bacterium | reverse complement strand
CACACCAGCGAGCTCGCACAAACTTTAAGTGCTCCAGTCATCGCACCCTTATCGCGATGAGTAGGAGCTACATCGTCCGTCCGGAAGGAACCCGCCCTCAAACCAGCCATCCGACCACCTGCTCGCCCAACTGCATTGCCGCCAGCCACAGCGTCGTCAGCTTCCGCGCCGGACTTGGTCGCGCCTCCTCGATCCGGCTGTTATTGAAGCGGTTCGCGTCCAGCAGCAGCGTATGGTCCGGGTCCACCTCCGCCGAAACTACTTTAGCGTTCTCCACATACGTCCATGTTTTCCAGCGATCATTCTCCCCCGCTGCCGGAGCCCATATCTCCCGCCTCCGGCTCCCATCCGAAAACGATATTTCCACCGTTACCGGCATTACAAAATCGCCCACCCGGTGCACCGTCACCGTGCTTCGCATCTGCTTGTTTTTTGTGTCCGCAACCCACCACTCCAACGGCCCTGACGCAATCCCATCGATCGCATAGTCGAGCACCGCTGTCCCATACACCGCCTGCGCAAGATACCCCCGCAGCCCCGAATTCACCACCGTCGATCGCTCCCCCGAACTCGCCTGCTTACCCACGCCCGGCAGTACCATCTCCGGAGCCTGCACCACCAGTCCCCCGGTCCGCCCACGCCGGATCGCCACCTCCTCAATCACATGCAGAAAATCCTCGGTCGTCGGGTGGGTGAACCGGTAACGCAGAAAATACGTCCGCATCGCCTCTTCCATTGTGTCGGCACCGACCAGTCCCTCCAGCGTCTTCAGCAGCGTCGCCGACTTCCCATACGTCACCACCCCATAGCTCTCCGCACTCCGAAACTTCCACGCAAAGCGCGTCACCGGGTCGAAGTCCGGCACCGCCACATATTGCAGGTACTGCGCGTCCGCGTCCGACAGATTCGCCCACCGCCGCCCAAAGAAGCTCGTCCGCTGCCCGTAAAGCGCGCCCGTCACGTTCACCTCTGTGTACGAGTTGATCCCTTCATCAAGCCAGGCATCCTCAAACTCGTTGGTCGCCACCATCCCGTACCAGTACTGGTGGCCGAATTCATGCTCCGCCTCGACCTCCGTCAGCCGCGTCGGATCCCAGATCGTCGTCCCTCCCGTAATCAGCGTCGGATACTCCATGCCCTCCATCTCCGACCCCGGCTCCGGATCGATCACCGTCAGAACCTTGTACGGATAGGGTCCAAACCGACGGTCGAACTGGTCGAGCGACTTCAGCAGCACGTCCCGGTACCGCGCCCCTGCTCCCGGGTGCGCCCTGAGTGCCAGTACCCTCACCTCGACCGGCCCCATCGACCCCAGGTAGGTTCCCGTGGTCACCGTAAAGTGCGGACTGGCCGCCCACGCAAAATCGTGGATATCCTCTCCATAGAACTCGAGCGTCCGCGTCCCATCGTTGTTCAAGCGGTCGCCGACCGGCACCCCCGATGCTCCCACCGTATAGTTCTTCGGCATCGTCAGCCGCACGTCGAACGTTCCAAAATCCGCAAAGAACTCCGTCGTTGCATGGTACTGGTGGCAGTTCCAGGCGCCTTCCGGATGCTGAGGGCTCCTCCAGAACACCCCCACCTTTGGGAACCATTGCCCGCCCATCACAAAATCCCGCTTATAGCCGTTGCGGGCCACCGACTCCGGAAACTGATCCCGAAACCGCATCCGAAACGTAATCGTCTCCCCCGGAGCCACTGCCCGCGGCAGCGTTACCTGCATCACCGTATGGTCCTCGGCGTTGCCGTCATCGGGAGCCACAAACTGCATCCGCCCCGTCAGGTCCCCAAACCCGTCCGCTTCCAGGTGACCGATGGTGATCGACCCGCGCTTCGCTGCCGGGTACGCATCGCCCTCCTCGCTATCCCGGATCCCGCCGCCGAAGTGCGTCTCCGTCGTAAACGTCGACTCCGGCCGAAACGCACTCAGGTAGAGGTGAAACGGAAAGCTCGTCAGCGGCTGCCCGGTCAGGTTCCGGTAGCGCAGCGTCTCTGTCGCCTCAACCGTCTTCTGCCCGGTATCCACCTTGGCATCGATCGCATACGCCACCACGCGTGTTGAAAGCTCCGTTCCCGCCGGAGCATTGGTCGCCACGCTCCTCTGCGCCCAGGCTGAAGCCGCCCCGAACCACAGCACCGCCGCCAGTACTCCCAAGCAACGCATCATCCCCGCATATTATCCGATGCCCCCCAGCCTGTTATGAAGGTTTTAGCTCTACGCTTCTGTGTCTCTGTTGCCATCCGAGATCTGCGTTCGGACGACCAGCCCTGCATACCTTACATTTCCCCTGTGTGACCCGTGAGAACCAGTGCTTTGCTCCCAATCGAAGCGGCGACAATGCGACTGCACAAGAGTTGAGTCACAAACAGACATGCGCATATTACTGGCCTCGCTTTTTATCTTCACCCTTCCCGTCAAGGTGCAGTCGCAGCAGACATTAGACAAGCCGAGTGACAGCAAGCTCTCCTTTGTGACCGTCAGCGATGGTGTGCGATTGGAAGTGAAGGATTGGGGCGGAATGGGCAGAGCAGTTGTGCTCTTGGCAGGACTAGGCGGATCGCTTCATGCCTACGACCACTTTGCTCCTCGCCTCACAGGCAAGTACCACGTGTTCGGAGTGACACGACGCGGTTATGGATCTTCCAGCGCTCCAGACCCCGCTGTGGCCGGCAACTATGATGTTGATCGCCTGGGGGACGACATCCTGTCAGTTCTTACTCAGCTGAAGATCGAGCACCCGGTGCTCATTGGCCACTCATTCGCAGGAGAAGAACTGAGTTCCATTTGCACTCGCTTTCCGAGCCTTCCAGCAGGGCTGGTCTATCTCGATGCAGCGAACCGCTATGCCTTCTCGCCCTTACATCGAGGAGATTTCCGTATCGATACTTTGGAGATGAAACGCGCTCTAGATGCATCCCTAAATGCGATCTCTCCCGCAGAGGAAAGAAAGGCAATCAATAACCTGCAAGTGCTTCTTCCGCAGCTTGCGGAAGACCTCACCCAACAGAAGTACCTGTACGCGACAGCGCCAGATATGTCTGCGAAGGACTACGCTGACCAGCTAAAAGATCGCTCTACAACAGAGGGTCAGATTCAGAAGGCTGCTTTGGATGGCGAGCGGCGGTTTGCTCAGCTTAACTGCCCTGTGCTTGCCATCTTTGCTTTGCCTCACGACCAGGGATTGCCGCCAGGTCCAAAACGTGATCAGGCAGACGCTGCAGATCTGAAAACTTTTGGTCCTCTAGCTGACACCTTCCAATCGGGTGTACCCGATGCGAAGGTGGTGCGCATTGCACATGCCAAGCATGAGGTCTTTGAGTCCAATCCGTTTGAGGTAACAAGTGTAATCGACAGTTTCATCAGCGGCCTAAAGGACTAACTACCGCGAAACATCGCGCTAGTGCGCGTACACGACTAACGAGGACACGCCGAAAGATTTCCTTGCAAACGCACCTGTTCGAGTTCAGCTCCATTACCCATCCTCACAGCCGCGGCGAAGGAACCGCCCGCAAATTGAAGCTTGTAATCTCCGCCGGAATCGACCCTGAACGGACCTGCAGCGTGCCCAGCACCTCACCACCGGCCGGCGTCTGGTCGCGTAACCGGAAGACCAGCACCCCAGGCTCGACCTGTTTCGCGGAGAGCAGGTTGAAGCCGCCCGTCTGCTGCCGGAGCGCAAGCTGGGCCTCCGCCGCCGCTGCGGGCGCTACGTTGGGCAATGCCTCGGCCAGCGCGGAGCCACTTGCCTGGTTGAAGGCCGCAAGCCAGCCATACAGCAAATGGCCGGCCGGGCTGTCCGGGATCAGACCCACCTGGTCGCCGAAGCGCGGCAGATGCACCACAATGGTCGGGTGAACGGGGCTTACATGGTTGCCCCGGCGGCCCGGCACGGGAGCTTCGGCCGGATCCCCGAGCACGATCGTGTCGATCTGCGACGGATCGTCTTTGTCGTCGTCCGCCGACTGCGCTCCCGGGGTGCCACTTGCCGCTCGCCCCGCGCTCGAGCTGTCCGGCACGCCATGGATGTTCCCTGCATGAGCCAGGCCGAAGAGGATCAAGGCGAGCGCCCCGGCCGCGGTCGCAATGGCCAGAACGATGGTCGCCGGATGGAGCGGCTGCCGGCTCGTCAGCGAAAAGCTAGGACCTCGCGAGGTCGAGACCCCGCCTGGAGATGGCTGGATGGGTGCGCGATCCTCCGTCATGGTTCCTCCGGCCGAACCTGCCACACCTGCGTCGTGAGCACACCACCCATCTTTTTGTGCTTCGCTACCCTCATCAGCTTCGCATGTCGCAGCACCCGCTCATACGCCGGCACCGTAAGAAAATCCGTGAACCCCGGTGCCCGCACCAGCTCCCGCATCAGCTCCGCCGCTTGCACATAAGCCGAGTATCTCTCCGCACTCACGCTCGTCTTCGCCT
>CAXUEE010000064.1:0-11862 GCA_964249905.1 uncultured Acidobacteriaceae bacterium | reverse complement strand
AAGGCCAGGTAGAGCGCACGAATGAACATCCAGCCCGGCACCCGCAACCACCCCTCCGGCACCTGAAACTCCGATACCAGCCACAATGCTCCCGGCGCGAGGCATGGCCGCAGCCGCTGTACCAGCAACTCCAACTCCTCCTGTGTCAGGCAATCCAGAAAGAAGTGCGTTACCACGAGGTCTACCTGCTCCTCCGGCTCAAAGAGCAGGCCATCTCTGACCGTTGTTCGCAGCCGCGCCCGCGCTCCGACACGAGCCACTCCAGCTTCCAGCAACTTCATCATGCCGGGGCTTAGATCGACTGCCTGCACCTCTATCTCCGGAAACATTGCCATCATGCGCGCCGTAAATCGTCCGTCGCCATCGCCCAGCACCAGTGCCGAGCGACAGCGTCGTAAGCGCTCCAGATGATAGTTTCGCGTCCGCTCCAGCAGCGGACCGAGCGACAGGTACTCCATCCACCGATACACCGGCGCGATGCGGTCGAAATTCGGAGCAGCCTCTCGCGCCACATGTCTCACCTGACCCATGCCACAACCACCAGCGGTGTCAGTAGCGCCAGGTCCGCCGCAGCCCGCAAAGCCGTTCGGCTGAGGCGATCCCGCACGCCATCCAAGCCCACCAGAGCCGCTGCTGCCACACCGGTCGCCAGCAGCACCGGCGCCATCGCTCCCGGCCGCAAGCTCGCGACTCCCAGGCATGCAACCCCCAGCGCCACTCCCAGGCCGCGCGTCCACCTATCTCTGCCCGCGTGCTCCCAGCGATAGATCATCCGGCAGTTCAGCCAACACGCCAGCCCGAAGGCCGTTGCTGCTCCCTCCAGCCAGGGCCGCAGCTCCGGAGCCCGCGTCAGTGCCGGTAAGAACACCGCCGTCCCAAAGAAGAGACCCGGCGCAAGCTCCTTCGCTCCACGCAACGAACCCAGCGGACGCGCCAAATGGATCACCCCGAACCACCCGGCAAGCGCGACACCAAGCCCCACAAAGGACCAGAAGGCACTCTCCGGAAGCCTCGCCATGGCGATTACAAGCACCACCAGCGCTCCCGCTCCGAACCCCATCGCTACCCTATACAACCCACGGTGTGCGCGATGAAAGCGGTGTCTCGCTTCCAACTCGCTTTCCCGCGCCTCACCCCAGCCATCCAGCAGCCGGTCCGCCGCATACAGCAGCCATACCGCCACAAACATCGCCGCCGTCACCGTCCAGGGCAGCGCCACCCTCGCGCATCGCGCCACAAACCAGGTCCATACCGCTGCCACGGTAGGCGCGTCGAGGGACAACAGATGCCACCCCACCAACCCTCGCACCAGCCAGGCAACCACCCGGAGCCCGCGCGTTTTGGGAAGCGTACCCCAGGGGTCGTCCGCTATGCCCTTGTTCGCGCTTAGCTCAGACCGACCATGAACCACTTCCAACCCGGACACCATCCTTCTCCCTTGGACGCTGCCACCCGCCTTCACGTTCGTCCGCGGGCCGCTCTCCCCGCCGCCGGAGCAGACCGGAAGGGAAGTGTCCCCAGTGCAAAGCGGACCATGCCGCCTCCGCGGAGGTGAGAACGCTTTCCAACTGTCTTGAAGTCAGTGAAAAAGTAACCTTTGCGGGGTTCGTAGAGTTCAGCTGATCTGGGGAGATACATTCGTCATCGTGGGGGCAGAGACCTTATCTCATGCGTCTTCCGCCGCTGCTGCCCAAAAGCCCGGGTCCACATCCGGGAAAATGCTGTCGCGCACTTCAATCGAGCTAAGCCGCGCGCGTTGACCCTCCTCCAGTACGCCTGTTTCGGCAAAGGCCTGCCAGAACGACTTGATCTCCAGGAACTGATCGTTGTGCGTCAGAAAACGTAGCTCGGCGTAGTCCCGGGCCGCCCCCGTCGTGATGAGGAACTGCCAGTCGGAGGATTCGAGCAGGAGCAGCTCGCGGCACATCTGCTGCACGATCCGCATACCCAATTCCGACTCGCGCCATCGTCCCTCGGTTGCTATCTTGCGCACAGACAGCTCCGCCGGGTATAAGTGCGTATACGTCCACGAAGTCTCGGCATTCATCCATACCTGGTCCGTACCCCCCGCGCCCCACGACCCCTCCGGCAGCAAGAGAAAGTCAGACGCAGGAAAGCGCTCCAGGTACTCCGAACACGAGATGAGTTCCAGCCCAGCCGGATCCACGTGCAGCGTTCGGGCCACCTGCTCCAGCCAAAGCGGCCCTTCGAACCACCAGTGCCCAAACAGCTCCGCATCGAACGGCGCACACAGGACCTGCGGAACCGGTTCCGCCTGGCCTGCCCGTAGTGCCTCGTGCACCAGGTGTACAAAGTGTTCTGCATGGCCCCGCACCCGCACCTCTGCCTCCTGGGGCGAGTACGGCTCCTTGTGCTCCATCTCTACCTTCTGGCCCGTTACCCGCCAGTACCGGTGCCCTCCCGGCCACCGCTTCTTATGGAAGTCCAGATAACGCGCCTCCCCTGGATACCCCCGCTCTCCCGACCAGACCTGCAGCCCGGTCCGCGGATCCCGTGGGAAAACAGTTACGGCCGCTTCTTTGTTGTACGGACCTTCCACTACATGCGGCCGGTAAAGGACTCCGGTCTCTCCTTGAGAGAGGTCGCTCCGCGTGTCCCCGTCCCGCAACTCATAAGGGGATTGCGTCCGGTCGGACTCCTCTACCAGGTGAGTGTCTACAAAGAAGTAGCCAAGATGGAACTCTGAGAAGGCCTGCTCGACGCCGATACGCTCAAACGCCGGAGCCGCAGGCGAGCCGTCCGCATTGTCCACGGGGTAGCTCCATCTTCCGGCCGGCCGGTAGCCGCATTCGGGAGACCAGATCCCCTTGGGACGCTCGCCAAAGTGGCGCTGGTGCGTCTCGACCGAAACACGCACCTGCGCGCGGACGCTCTCATCGGTGCCCAGCAGAGGCAGATATCCGTGCGTTGCGCAGCAGGTAATAATTTCAATCAGCCCCGCCTGATGAAAGCGCTTGAACCCGCTGACGATATTGCCGCCGAGTGCTTCGAAGTCCTCCAACGCCTCCGTGAAGAAGCGCTGCCAGAACCGAGCCGTCTCCGCGTAGTGGGCTTCGCCGGACTGCGCGAAGAAAGCCTCATCCTCCCGGGCTGCGACGATCTTGCGTGTCACATAGTTCGGGAACTCCGCGACAAAGACCGGATGAACCAGTTGCTCGAGCAGAATCGGCGACAAATCCAGGTTGCAGCGCAGCCCGATGCCGTCCCTTTCCAGCCGTCCCAGAACGCGCAGCAGCGGCAGGTAGGTTTCGGCAACCGCTTCGTGGAGCCATTCCATGCCATGCGGCCAGGTTCCGTGATTCACCACATACGGCAGGTGGGCGTGCAACGTAAAGGTGAGATAGCCGGTGGCTTGAGACGGAGTAGTCAACACACACATGCCTCGTGGAGATGATGGAAGAAGGAGGGCTCGTTCGTGCCTGAGTCTACCTTACAGGTCAACTCCGCTGAGATCGGGTTCTCTAGGGATGATCGGTCGCGGGCTGCAGCCCGGTTCCCTGATCCGCGTGTTCTCGACGATCTCCACCGTCCGTCCGTACGCGTACCGTTACCGGCGTTTGCAGCTTGAATCGGATCACGGATTCGGAGGCAATCTGGACTTGCTGCCCGCGGGTGATGGCGTTTACGCCGGCGCCTGTGCCGCCTCCTGCGGCGGCGCCGATGGCCGCACCCTTTCCTCCGCCGAAGATGCCGCCCAGAATAGCGCCTACCGCGGCGCCGCCGCCAACCTTTTCAGCCGTGTTCGACCCGCGCCCTTTTCCCTGAACCGTGTACGGGTCGGTGGTTACCGGGATGTGCTCGCCTCGCCGGGTCACACTCGCCAGAGAAACCGTGAGGGAAGCGGAGCCTTTGAAGTGCGCCGCATCCTTTACGTCTTCGACGTGTCCGGACACGGCGCTTCCAGCCGGGAGCGCCACAAGCCCGTCGACCAGTACGTCGGTGGTAATGACGCCGGAGAAGGAGGCGCCCTGCTGGGTGCTCGCGCTATCCAGTGTCTGCGTTACGCGAACCGGAATCGACTCGCCGCTCGCCACCGTGACTGTCTTGTACGTCGGGGCAGGCGGCGGCGGAGGAGCCTGCTGCACGGGAGGCGGCACGTACGCCTGTTGCACCGGAGAGGTGCGTTCGACCGGGGCCGGCTCATGGGCCGGCGGAAGGCTCTGGGGCTGCGGAAGCGGAGCTCTGACTTTCGCCTCTGTCTTGCGTGGAGGAGCGCTTACCGGACCCGGCGGCGGTGTGGTTACGGCCGCACTTGCCGGTGCCGAAGCACCCACCGAGATGTTGTCAATCACTTCCTTGATCCCTGCCACCCCAGCCGCATCCCGAGCCGCAAGGGTGCGTTGGGCGTCATTCTGCACACTTCCGGAGAGGGTTGCGATCCCCCCGGAAACGGCCACCTGTACCGGTTGTCCGCCGATGGAGGTGTCGGAGGAAAGTTGATTCTGGATCGTGGTCGCCAGAACGGAATCATCCACTCCAGACGGCTTCGACTTGCATGCGACCACGCAGAGGAGCAAGGTCGCGGGAAACACCTTCAAACATCGGAACTGTCGCTGCCTCATATCTCTCCCTTCGCGCGCCGCGCCTGAAGCTGAATCAAGAGACGGACTGATCGCCAGTTTGACTCCTTTGGAGATTTCCCAGCTTAGCAGATTCCAGATTACCGCCGGCTTTGTGCGTGTCGCGCAACCCACACCGAAGCCGAGGCATCTTCTCTTCTGTAACGTCTCACCGCGGCGAATTGCGGGCGCTCAACTTATGCTAGCGTTTGGAAGAATGCTGCAAAGTGCTGGCGAAGCAGACATCCTCGACAGATAATGCAGTCTCAAACGACGTCTGAGTCGATCTCGGGTCAAATATAGGAGAAAACAATGGCAGATGACAGCAACGGCATGGGTGGACTAGGTTGGTTTCTCACAGGACTGGGATTAGGTGCGCTGGTCGGTGTTTTGTACGCTCCGAAGTCAGGTCGCGAGACGCGCGACGATCTGGTGACCAGCGCGTTGGACGCAAAAGAGAAAGCGGCTGTTCTTGCGCAACAGAGTGTCGACAAGGCAAACGAGTACGTAGAACAGGGCAAGCAGGCGGCAGCGGATTACGTCGACAAGGGAAAAGACTACTACGATCAAGGGCGTACCCAGTGGACACAGTACGTGGAAAAGGGTAAGAGCCTCGTCCAAGATCAGCAGGATCGGGTTGTAGCTGCCGTTGACGCGGGCAAGGACGCATATACCAACAAGTCAGAACCCGCTCTGTAACGAGGTGCTACCGCTCCAAAGAGCCGTGGCAGGTTGTGTGGCTGAGTGAAGGGTTGGGGGTGGACCGGTCGAGGCAGCTCGAAGGTTCACCCCTTTCTCACGCCGGAGTACAGAACGTAACCAAGCAGATGGAGTCGAAGATGATCATCACAGGTGCGAGTATTGCTCACGTGTTTGCCGGCGTGGCGAACAGCAGGATCGAGAAGCTGAGCTTCTGGCAGGCGGCAGATCCTGCTGCGAGCGGGGACCTTCATACACTGACAATTTTCGTCGGTATCGCTGCATTTTCCCTGCTAACCCTCGCACTTTTCGTGCTGGGCGCAGCGGTTGCAGCCCTGGTGATCGCCAACAAGGTTTCAGCCGAAGTGAAAGCAGTGAAGGCGCAGGTCATGGCCAAGGCGACGCCGTTGATCGACAAAGGTCAGGTGCTGGTCGAGAAGGCGCAAACTCTCGTCGTTGATCTCACCCCGGAGATCAAGCAGATCACGACGAAGGTGAATGGGATCGTGGGACAGACGCAGGTGCTGATCACCGATCTCACTCCTCAGGTCAAGCAGATCACCACCAAGGTGACTGAGATCACCGGGCACGTCGAATCGATTGCCGGTGTGGCGAAGGACAAGGCACACGAGTTTGCTCCGACGATCACCTCGATCAATGGAACGGTTCAGGAGGTGAACGAGACGGTGAAGACGGTGAACCAGAAGGCGCGGGAACAGGTGGAGCGGGTCAATACCCTGGTGACCGATGCTCTGGAGTCTACGCGCAGCATGGGTGAGTCGATCAGTGAAGCGGTGAACAAGCCCGTGCGGGATGTGGCTGATGTCGTCAGCAACGCCAAGCAGGCGGTTGGTTCGGTGGTCGAAAGTGCGAAGAACTCCGTGGACAGCATCCTCAAGGGAACCAAAAGCTCGGTTTACGCGGCAAGCAATGGAACAAAGAGCTTTTTCGACAGTGTGGTGAATGGGGCCAAGGGGGTTGGCGCCAGCTTCTTCAGTTCCCGTCAAAAGCCTGCGTCGCCGCCGAAACGTGCTCCCTACGTCTCCGATCCCGCTCCAGCGAAGCCTCCTACGCACCCTGTGAGTGGCGGTTCTGGAAACGTGGACGAATTTTCCACTCTCTGAAGCTCAACCCGTTAGAAGATCCAGCCACCCCCGACGACCTCGTCCTGCTGGTAGAAGATGGCGGCCTGGCCGGGGGTGATTGCTCGCTGCGGCTCGTCGAAGAGGGCGAGCGCCGTGCCATCCGGACCGGGCATCAGGGTGGCCGGCTGGGGCTCGTGCCGATGACGGACCTTGGCGTGTACCCGGATGGGCTCGACCAGCTCGGAGATGGAGATCCAGTTGAGGCGGTCGACGCGCAGCTCGCGGGAGAGCAGGCCGATATCCGGGCCGACCGTGACCTGGTGGCTTTCGGGGTGGATCTTAAGGACGTAGAGCGGGCTGGTGCTGGTGAGTCCAAGGCCCTTGCGCTGGCCTACCGTGAAGTTGTGGATGCCGGTGTGACTCCCGACGACCTCGCCGGTGGTGGTGACGAGCTCGCCCGAGCTGTCGGGGAGCGGTTCACCCTGCTCGTCGAGGTAGGCTTCGAGGAAAGCCTTATAGTCGCCGCCGGGGATGAAGCAGATCTCCTGTGAGTCGGGCTTGGCTGCGACCTCCAGCCCGGCGTCCGAGGCGAGCTCGCGGACCTCCGGCTTGCACATCTCGCCGAGCGGGAAGAGGGTGTGCGCGAGCTGATCCTGAGTCAGGCCGAAGAGGAAGTAGGTCTGGTCCTTGGAGCGGTCCGCCGGGCGGGAGAGGATCCAGCGATTGCGCTCCGGGTCGAAGCGGTTGCGGGCGTAGTGGCCGGTGGCGATCCGCGATGCGCCGATCTGGCGTGCGGTCAGCAGAAGCTGATCGAATTTGAGGTGGTTGTTGCAGAGGGTGCAGGGGATGGGGGTGCGTCCGGCGAGATACTCGGCGACGAAGGGCTTGACGACGTCGGCCTCGAAGCGATCCTGCTGGTTGACGACGTAGTACGGGATGCTGAGCTGCTCGGCGACGCGCCGGGCGTCGTAGACGTCGTCGATGGAGCAGCAGCGGCCCTGGACGGCTTCGGGCATGCCGTCGTGTCCGGCGAGCCGGCGCTGGTTCCAAAGTTGCAGGGTGAGGCCGACGATCGGATGGCCTTCTGCGTGGAGCAGGGCGGCGACGGCGGACGAGTCGACGCCTCCGGACATGGCTACGGCGATGGTTTCGGTGTGATTTCTCCCAAACATACGATCTCCAGACTTTAATTGCTTAAAGTCTTCAAACGAAACGGTTTAGCCCTGGACTTTTGAGGTACTTCTCCGGACTTAGAGCGGAGGAAGGGTGGCACCGCCACCCAGCGGCCGAATCCTTGTTCCCCTTAGTGTTATTTTATCGTGGCTGTCAAGACGGACGCGCGTGTGCCGGGCAGATTGTGGGGCGTTTGATCCGGTAGGAAGGCATGTCCCGGCGCTGAAGCCGCTTTCGTTCCACCATGTTAGTGGCGACCCTAAAGGGTCGCCCTATCTAAAGGCGATATCGAGGTAGTCCGAAGAGCAAATACGGGGATTCTGGCTCCGCCAGAATGACGAAGGTCAGGCAGACGGGGATGAACTTCCGGCCCCCCCCCCCACATCAGAAAGCTTTGTAGACGACGTCCGGGGCGGGCCGGTTCAGCAACTCCATGACCGCCAGGGCAAGAAATGCAAGGGCTGTGCTCCAGACGGTGCGGGCGTAGCGCGAGAAGAGCAACGGGGAACCGTCGTACCGGGCTCCAGGGCCAGACCGCGAAGAGCGTCCCAGAGCGCCAGGCCGAGGGTGGAAGCGAGAAAGATGAAGAGCCAAGCCAAGGCTTCTCCCCCGACGTCCAGGGCGCGGTTCATTGCACCGAGGTCTTTCCAGGTGGACCAGAACCAGAGGAGGTAGAAGGCGAAGAAGGTGAAGTTCAGGCCGCGGCAGACGGTGTTGTAGAGGAAGTTGTTGGAGAGTGCCTTATAGCGCTTCTTGCCCAGAGACCGCGCCAGAAGGACCTGGTAGAGCTTGTTCAGGCTGACCCCGGCTCCGAGCAGGACGCCGTAGAAGAGGAACTCCGAGGTGCGTCCGTGCCAGACGCCGATCAGGAAGAAGGTAACGAAGAAGGCGAGGACGCCGATGGGAAGCTCGGCCTCGGACGAGGGGAAGCGCCGCATGAGCGAGATGACCAGCGGAGTGTAGACGTAGCGCTTCAGCCAGCCCGAGAGGGTCATGTGCCAGTGATTCCAGAAGTCCAGGAAGTTGGTGGTCGAGAAGGGGCGGTTGAAGTTTTCCGGCAGGCGGATGCGCAGGAAGATGGCGACGCCGATGACGATGTCGCAGTAGCCGGAGAAGTTGAAGAAGAGATAGAAGGGGTAGGCCGCGGCGATGACGGCTCCGGTGACGGCGCGGCTGAGCAGAGGCTGGGATGAGGCGAGGGTGTCGATGCGGTTGTGCTGGAGGAGGGACAGGAGCAGGGAGAGCACGTTGACTTTGAAGAAGCCGGTGACGATGCGCTCGAGCCCGAAGCCCATGTCCTGAATGGTGAGCCCGGGCCGAACCGGAGCGAGATGCTGCCGAAGGAAGTCGGGATAGTACTGGATGGGGCCGGAGATGAGCGTGGTGAAGTTGAGGGTGTAGTTGAGGTAAGCGAGCGGCGTGACCTCTTCCTTGAGGCTGCCTTCGTGCGCGTCGATGATCATGTGGAGGACGCGGAAAAAGATGTAAGAGAGGCCCAAGGTGGTGTAGGCGAAAACCAGGAATGAGCGTCCGGGCAGGAAGGTGTATTTCTTGAGCCAGATGAAGAGCAGCACGGTCGCGCACAGGACCACGGAAAAGAGCGCCCTGGGGTGCGGCCGCAGCATGACCCGAATGGAGAGATAGCCGAGCGCGAGGAAGACGAGGAGCGGAACGAAAGAGCGCAGGTCATGCGAGAAGCTGGCCAGGAAAACGAGATTGGCCGCAAAGAGAACGGCGCTGCGCCAGGCGGCGGGCCGAAGCAGGTTGTATAACGCGGCAACCGCGGCGGAGAAGGCCAGAAAGGCGAACGAGGCGATGGTCATGGACGTCGATCCTCAAGACGCGCCTGTTCCGACCGCGAACATCCGGAGAGCAGAGGATGCGGTCCGCCGGCGATGCGGTCGACCAGCGGTGTACTGATGAGGGCCGTTCCTCTGCCGTTCAGGTGTCCGTCGACGACGTAAAAGAGCCCGTTTGGATCCGGGACGTCGCGGAAGCTGTCGAGCACGTTGACGAAGGTGATGCCGTGGCTGGTGGAGATCTGTTCGAGGCGCTGGTCGAGGGCGAACGGATCGACTCCGGGCGGCGGCGGTGTGCGCGAGGCAACAAGATCCGCCTGCGCGACGTTGGGTATCTCGACAAAGAGCATGGGGATGTTCGCCTGACGAGCCTCGGCGGCGATTTCGCCTACGAGCAGGTCCACATTCCGGAGGCGCTCTTCCCAAAGCTGAGTGAAGGGAGTGCGCAGGAAGTCGGCCTTGTCCTTGTACCCGAGCCACAGACGCAGGTAGGTGGCGGGATCCTGAAAGAGGAGATGCTCGGCGGCGCGCATGCTGCGGCTCTCTGTAATAAGGTGCTGGACGCGTTTGGTGAGGACCCGCTGCTGGGCGGCCTCGGTGGGGCTGAGCTCGCCGTGCCTGCGGGCGGGGATGGGCTCGAAGCGATGCGCTACGTCGACGGTTTCGGTGGTCTCGATGTCGTAGGGAGAGACGGCGAGGATGAGCAGATCCGGTTTGAGAGCCAAGGCTTCATGGGCCCGGTGATAGATGCAGGCGACGGAGCAGAGCTCGCGCCCGAGATTTTGTACCTCGACGGGCCGGTCACAGCGCTCCGAAAGACCGTGCGCGACGCGCTCCGCGAAGGTTTTGTCGTACTCGACGTAGAGGCCGCGCGCGACGGAGGAGCCGATGAGCGCGATGCGGGTGGATCCGGGTGGCTTTGGACCGCAGCCTTGCGCGTTGGGATAGCCGCACTCGTTGTAACGATTGCCGACCCAGGGGCCTTCGGCGGTTTTGACGTGCGAAACACAGCCGGGCCGATAGCTGAAGCCGAGGGTGGAGTTGGCGATCTCGCAGGTGTCTTCCTCGCTGGCGGCAAAGAAGTGGCGCGCCAGGAGCTCGGAGGAGGCAAGCAGGACGGCGATGGTCAGCAGACTGAGGAGAGGCAGCAGGAGGAGGTCGCGCCGGGGAAGACGCGGGACGGGTTCACCGGTGGATGGGCCCAGGCTCAGGCCTTCGTCTCGACCAGACGGGCAAGCTCGCCGATGTTTTTGAGGTTGCCGACCTCCGAGGCGGCGAAGGAGACGCGGAACTCCTTTTCGACCGAGAGGATGAGCCGGATCTGCTTCAGGCTGTCCCAGCCGTCGACGTCGGCGGCGGTGAGGTTGGGGGTGGCTACGAGTTCGTCGTCGTCGAAGACATCTTGCAGGACGGTGGTGAGGCGCTCGTAGACTTCGGATGAACTCACAGATCTCTCCTGATGTGCTTCTTTGGAGCGGCAGCCGCAAAACGTGCGTGGTCAGGCTCCGCTTGCGACGAACCGTTCGGCACTTTCTACGGCATCGAATCCGACGTACTTCACCTTCATGGGTCCAACCGCGACGGTCGCGTCCTTTACCTCGAGCGTCCAGCGGGTCGAGCCATCGGGCGTGGTCCCGGCGGGAGTGAAGCCGAGCAGCGCGTAATGGTCTTCGACCATGCAGTTGCGCTCGGTGGGCCGGTAGACGCCGATAAGCCGCTCGATGCCGTGGAGGGAGCTGAAGCGGAGGAGCTCGCGCAGCACCATGGCCTGCACGCCACGGCCGAGCACGCGACAGCTCATGAGCCAGGTGTCAATCTCCCAGACGGCCGGGTCGGTGAGGCGGCAGAGGACGACGCTGATCATGCCGTTGTCGCCGAAGGTGTCGGAGAGGCGAATCTGGAGGGAGAAGCAGGCCGGATCGGCTTCCGCTTCGGCCACTTCGGCTTCGGTGTAGCGGCGGGTGGTGAGGTTTTACTGGTTGGATTTCGCGATGAGTTGGGCGATGCGGCTGCGGCCCAGCCGGTCGAAGGGCTGGAAGGTGATCTCCATGTCGAGCGAGGCGAGGTAGGCGTCGACGTTGCCTGCCTGCTGCTGGAGGGTGATGCGGCGGGCGTTGCTCTGGTAGAAGTCGGCGCGTTTGGAGTCTTCGCCGGAAAAGGCGATGCTCTCGAAGTAGCCCGCGGCGCTCAGGGTGCGGGCGTAGAGCGCGGGGTCGTCGGGCAGTTCTGGGACGGCGACGGTGGGAAGCATCTCCCGGACAAGACCACGCTCGACCGGGTTGTCATCGAGGAAGACCATGCTGTCGAGGCCGAGCGAGAGCTCCTGGGCGATGGCGGCGATGTTGGTGGCTTTGTCGTTCCAGTTGGCCTGGAAGACGGCGATGTGGTCTTCGCGCAGGAGCATCTCGGGATGTTGGCGGAAGGGAAGGCGGGCGACGTCGTCGTTGTTTTTGGAGGAGACGGCGAGCACCACGCCGCGATCGCGCAAGGCGAGGGCGAGGCGCTGGACTTCGAGGTACGCTTCGC
>CAXUEE010000063.1:15965-16342 GCA_964249905.1 uncultured Acidobacteriaceae bacterium | reverse complement strand
CCTCAAGCGCCCCCGTCCCCGTCATCGCCTCTACCCTGCGCACGCCGCTCGCCACCGAGCTCTCCCCCACCACCTTCACCAGCCCAATCTCGCCGGTCGCCTGCGTATGCGTTCCACCGCAGAGCTCGGTCGAGAAGTCGCCGATCTTCACCACCCGCACCCGGTCGCCATACTTCTCGCCAAATAGCGCCATGGCCCCGTAGTCGTTCACCGCCACATCGATCGGCACATCGACCAGCGTCTGCACGGGCGTGTTGGCCAGCACCTGCGCGTTGACCAGGTCCTCGACCGCGCGCAGCTCCGGCTCGGCCACGCCGGCGAAGTGGGAGAAATCGAAACGCAGCCGCTCCGGCGCGACCAGCGAGCCTTTCTGCGCG
>CAXUEE010000063.1:7804-15955 GCA_964249905.1 uncultured Acidobacteriaceae bacterium | reverse complement strand
TCTGCCCCGCCGTCTGCCACGCGACGATCACGTCCGCCTCCGGGACGCTCACCGAGACCGTGGCCGTTCCCCTCTTCTTGTCGATCTTCACCGCGCCGAAGCTGAACGGCTCGACGGGCGGATTGACCGGCGGCTCCGGCTCTGCCACGCCGGCGAAGTGCGAGAAATCAAATCGCAGCCGCGCCGCCGTGTTGAGTGAGCCGGCCTGTTTCACATGCTTGCCCAGCACCTCGCGCAGCCCGGCCTGCAGCAGATGGGTGGCGGTGTGGTTGCGCATGGTCGCGGCGCGGACCTCGCCGTTCACGGCTGTGTCTATCTCATCGCCGACGGCGATCGCCTGCCGGGCGACGACGCGATGCGCGAAGACTCCCTGCACCGGCTTGGTGCAGCCCTCGACCTCGGCGACGACCGTCTGGTGATCGGCCCCGTACAGCCAACCGACATCGCCCACCTGCCCACCGGAGTCGGCGTAAAAGCTTGTGGCATCGAGGACGACCTCGCCGGTCTCGCCGGGCTGCAACGCGTTGACGCCCAGCCCATCTTTTACCAGCGCCAGCACTCGGGCTCCGTCGACCCGCAGTGCGGTGTAGCCTTCGAATTCTGTTTTGGGCAACTCGCGATATACCGGCGCCGCGGACTTTTGTGAGCCGCCTTTCCAGGAGGCGCGGGCTCGTTCTTGTTCTTCCGCTTTGGCACGTTCGAAGCCCTCGTGGTCGAAACGTATACCTGCATCGCGAGCCGCATCGACCATAAAATCAAGAGGCATTCCATAGGTTTCAAAAAGGTGAAACGCTTCTGTGCCTTGGATCTCAGTGCGCTCCGCCTGATCCTCATAATGGGCCGCCATCCAGTCTTCAATAGAAACGTCAGGTTGAAGATAGCCAGGGGAAGGTGGCGCAGCCAGGTCTAGTTTTTTCTGAATTAATCGGTCGAGATGTCCAAGCCCCACGGCGATCACCCGGGCAAACTGTTCCTCTTCCGCCAGCACCGTCTTACTCACCCGCTCCGCGGTCTCCACCAGCTCCGGATACGCCACCTTCATCTCATCCCGAACCGCCTTCACCATCTCGAACAGGAATGGCTGTTCCTGCCCCAGCAGACGTCCGTGCCGAATGCCGCGCCGAAGAATTTTGCGCAGCACATACCCACGTCCTTCGTTCGCCGGCTGCACCCCATCCGAGATCAAAAAAGTCGCAGCCCGCGCATGGTCCGCGATGATGCGCAGACTCGCTGCTCCCTTGGCATCCGAGACCGCCGCCTCGGCAGCCAGCATCGCCGTAAATCCCGTCAGCTCCGCGGCTCGCGCAATCAGCGGCACAAACAGATCCGTCTGGTAGTTCGACATCACGCCCTGCAGCACACACGCAATCCGCTCGAGCCCCATGCCCGTATCGATACTCGGCTTCGGAAGAGGCAATAGCGCGAAACCAGTTTCTACAAACCCAGGCCTCTCATTTAGGACGAACTTATCTGAAGTGACCTCTTTACCAAATCTCACGCGGTCGAACTGCATGAACACCAAATTCCAGATCTCCATGTAGCGCTGGTCGTCCTGCGGAAATGGCTTGTCCTCACCGGTCTCTGAGGCCGCAAGCCCCAGGTCAAAAAAGATCTCCGAGCACGGCCCACACGGCCCCGTATCCCCCATCTGCCAGAAGTTGTCCTTCATGCTCATCGCGAAGATACGTTCGCGCGGAACCCCCGCCTCCACCCAAAGCTCCTCCGCCTCCGAGTCCCGCGGCACCCCGTCCGAACCCTCAAAAATCGTCACATACAGCCGCGCCGGATCAATCCCAAACCAGTTCGGGCTCGTCAGCAGCTCCCACGCAAACGCAATCGCCTCCCGCTTGAAGTAATCGCCAAAGCTGAAATTCCCCAGCATCTCGAAAAATGTATGGTGCCGCCGCGTAAACCCAACATTCTCAAGATCGTTATGCTTACCCCCCGCGCGAACACACTTCTGCGAGGTCGTCGCCCGCGTATAAGCCCTCTGCTCCGCGCCGAGAAACACATCCTTGAACTGATTCATCCCCGCATTGGTAAACAAGAGCGTCGGATCGTTGGCCGGCACCAACGACGACGAGTGCACCCGCCGATGCCCTTTGCTCTCAAAAAACCGCAAGAAATCTTCCCGAATCTGGCTGCCCGAGCGATAGTTCATAGAACTAAAGTCTAGCAGCGGGCCCCGAGGTCACAGACCTGTGCTGAGCGAAGAAAGCGCAGGGTAAACGCTGTGGCTTCCGGCCCGCGGGATCGGGTGTCCCAGTCGCAAACCGGGGGCGTGGACAAGGCTCTGCAGCAACCTCGAAAACCTGCATCTAACTGTGTAGGAGTTTTCTATGAGCATGGAAGAGAACGTTAAAACGCAGAAGAAGATGGGCGAAATCGTAAACAGTCACCAGTTCGAAAAGCTACGTGAAGTGTTCGCATCCGGCGTCAAGGATCACGATCCTGCCGATGACCAGGGCCCCGGCCCCGAGGGCTTCATTCACTGGTTTACACAGTTCCACTCCGCTTTTCCCGACTTCAAGATTGCCGTCGAGCACATGGTCACCGACGAGAACAACGTGGCTTTCGCGTATACGATTACCGGAACACAGGAGGGTCCCTTCAACGGCATTCCGGCAACCGGAAAGAAGATCAAGGTACGGGGCATGCAGATCTCCAAGTTCGACGCAGATGCAAAGATCGTAGAGCGCTGGGGAGCCTCTCACGAGGTCGGCATCCTGCAGCAGATCGGTGGACTGAAGCCTGTGGCGCACCTTGACGAGCCGCCTGTCTTCTCCGTCCCAGCCTCCGCGGGAACAATTTAACCGGTTTGGGATAGTTTCCGTGCAGCAATTCGCGGGAACTATTCCTTCTCCTCAAACGCCTACAGCCCAAAGAGACGTTCTGCGTTCCCGTGCACCAGCATCTCCATCTCCTCTTCGCTTAGCGTCTTCGCCGCTTCGTCCAGGAACCTTCTGCCATTCGTATTCGGGCTGAATGGATAGTCCACTGAAAACATCATTCGCTCAATGCCTACTACTTTGAGTGCCAACTCGAACGGCGGCTGGGTGAAGTACCCGCTTGTCGTCAGGGATATGTTGGTCCGGAAGTACTCCGCTACCGTCTGCCGCAGGTGCGCCGCACCCGACAATACCTGGCTCGACCGCGCCAGCGCCATTGGCAGCATCTCGCCCATATGCCCGATGATCAACTGCAGGTCCGGCAAGCGGTCGAACAGTCCCGAGACAATCAACCGCAGCGTATGCAGCGCCGTCTCCGCATGCCAGCCCCAGCCCGCGATCGATAGCAGCTGCCCCAGCCCATCCGGCAGCCCGCTGAAGTAAGCCTCCTGCACCGCATGTGGAGGCAGCGAGGGATGCAGATACACCGGCACCCGCAACCGTTGCGCTGTCTCAAAGACCGGCAGAAATCGAGGGTCATCGTAGAACAGTCCATCACACGTACCGTCCAGCAGCACGCCCGCAAAGCCTAGCTTGCCGATACACCGCTCTAACTCCGCGGCGGCCTTCTCCGGCTCCTTCATGCCGAGCAGCGCAAATCCCGCGAGCCGATCCGGATGCGCCCGCACGGCTGCCGCAAGCTCATCGTTGATGTCCCGCGCCAGCGCCGTCCCCGTCGGCCCATCCAGGTCGTCAAGGCCCATGCTCGCCAGCGACAACACCTGCAGGTCAATATCCGCCTCATCCATCGCCGCAATCCGCCCCGCGCCCAGATCCAGAAGCTTCGGCCGCATCGCCGCAATCTGTGGAGGCGCCGCCTTGCCATAGGCTCCGGTCGCCTTCAGAAACGATTCCGTTACAAAATGCTCTTCGAGCGTGATTGTCCGCATGCCGGACTTGGATGCGGCCCTTTACTCGGCGGATCACAGACTCCGGGCCGCCAGGTAATCCCCTCCAGTCGCAACGTCTCATCCTCCGTCGCCCGCAACCCGGCAAACTCCCCCGATGCCGCACCATCTCCACACAGCACACCAGCGCATCGAAGGCGTCTTCGCTCCCCTCGGCCTTCGCGATCACCGCACGCGAAAGCCCCGCGCACAGTGGATCCGTCCTACGCCGCGCTTTCAGATATGCCCGCCGAGCATCCCCATTCGCCTTCTTCACCGGGCCAGTCAGCAGCCGCGTATACATCTCCACCAGCAACGGCCGAGGCGGCTCGGCACTGAGCGCGGCCGACTCAAACGGCCACACCCGGAACCCCGCCGCATGCATCCGCTCCAGCCACGGCATGGCCCGCAGCGACCCCGTGCCCACCGACCCCGACCCGCCAATCTGAAACGGCGACTTGGGCGTGATCCCGCGCATGAGCGCCGCCCTTGCCGCGTCCCCTCCCTCGAGCGCCTGCTCAATCTTGTTCTCCATATCCGTGCGCCGCATCATCCGCGAACGGTTCTCCCCGGAAAACTGCTCCGGACACTTATGCGGACGGCCCCAGAACCGCACATCCCGCTCATGCTCCGCGCACGCCGTACCCAGCCACCTCTCCCCGTACCCCGAAGCCACATGCCGCCAAAGGTCAAACACCGAGGCGCACCCGTGTTCTTCCAGAAACCATGCCGGATAGCTGAAACAGCAGTCGAGTCCGACCACCATCGCCGGCGTCTCCGCGGCCAGCTCGATCAGCCACTCCGCAAGTTCCTCCCGGCTGCGCCCATCTTCGAGCAGCATCGTCCCGCCCTCCACGCGCCCTCCTCGCGCTGAAGCAGTCCATACCGCCGCCCAGATCTTCTTCCGCTGCCCCGCTCCCTTGTCACCCGAATAATCCACTGCTACGACACGCTGCATCGCTTCCTTCTCCGACCTCCGGGGAACTTTCAGCTGATCTGCGGCGTACCGCCCCTCAGGAGAGATTCGGATGTTCAAGCTGCTCGTTTTCTGCTTCCTGCTTGTCACCTGCTGGCCGCTCGCCCTGATTGCACTCTTGCTCTACCCATTCGTATGGCTCATACTGCTGCCGTTCCGCCTCGCCGGTCTGGTCGTCGGAGGAGTGTTCCACCTCGTTGAGGCAGTCTTCCTCTTGCCCGTACGCCTCGTCCACACTCTCTAAAAGCTGGAGAACACTGCCTTCGGGTGTTTTGCTTGCGCTTGGGCTGGTTGTCATTCCGTGGGATCTGCTTCCGTTTTGTTGCTTGCTTCTCCACCACCGGGTGGCGCAAGGTTTAGGTTCAGAACGCCAGGTTTGCGCAGGCCGCAGCACCCTACAAAGCTCTAAAATTCCGGCAACTCCTCGTCCCGCTCCGCATACCCGTCTGAGTCCACCGAAACCTCCGCCACCTCCACTTTCCAGTTGTTCAACAATTTAAAGATTGCGTTCGAACCATAGCCCGCGCGCATCAGCCGGTTCATCAGCCGGACTGTCTCCTTCTGCTTCTCCGCACCAGCCGGAGGCTTGATCCGCTTGCGCTCACAGTACGCCCGCGCCAGCGCCACCTCGTCCGCCTCGTCGAACGCCGCCGCCAGCGTCGATGCTGCTACTTCCTTGTCGACGCCCTTTATCGCCAGGTCCTGTTGCACCCGTCGCCGCCCGAAGTTCTGGTTCTCCTTGCGCAGGCGGGTGTAATCCTGGGCAAATCGCACATCGGAAAGATAGCCCAGCTCGGTCAGTCGCTCGACTACGCGCGCCATGTCCTGTTCGCCCTCGTCCCCTTCCCTGGCACGCTCCTTCATTAACCGCTTCAGGTCACGAACGGTTCGCATGCGCCGCGCCAGCGAACTCACGGCATATTCGAACAGCTCCGCCTCCCCTACCGGCTCCCGCTTCTTCGGTCGCGCGAACGCCAAGATGCACTCCCCGTGGCAAGCTCTTTCTCGACCTCACCTTCCATTCCACTGATCTTATCGCTCCATCCGCTCAGCCTGTTCTGACCGCTCTGCCGCGCCCCGGAACCTTCCTCCGCCGTCCCTGGTGTCGCTTCATCTTCCTCCTTGAACACACGTGCGCTGCCAACCCCATGGGCTACTGGAAGCTCCAGCCTCACCGACGCACCATGAGGCTCGCGGTTGAACGCATGGATCTCGCCGCGATGTTCGCGCACAATGCCGTAGCAGATCGAGAGACCCAGACCCGCAGTCGGCTCCGGACCCCGCGTCGTGTAATACGGATCGAAGACGCGCCCGGGCTCGCTAAAACCTGTTCCTGTGTCTGACACAAGGACACGCACCATCCGCTTGTCGTGCAGAAGGGTGAGGCGGATCGTGTGCGTCTCGTGCTCGCAACCGGACCTTTGCCGGAACAACGCGATCGCCTGGGCCGCGTTGTTCAGCAGATGTTCCAGAACCTCCCGCAGTCGCTCGTGAGAACCGAGCACGCCGGGAGTAGGCGCATCCAAGCCCTCTCGCTCGAGCACGATGCCTCGCTCCGCAAAGGAAATCTCGCACGCATCCGCCACCTCCATCAATAAGAACGGTATGTCTACTATCTGGTCAGGCAGTCGCGAGGGCTGCGAGAACTCCACTAGCCGCTGTACCGTTGTCTGCATCTTGGCAGCCTCAGCAAAAATGATCCCGGCATCCTTCCGGACGTTTGCCTCGCTCGCCGTCTCCGCGATGAGATCTGCAAAGCCCAGTACCGCTGTCAGCGGATTATTCAAAGCATGGGCCACTCCCGCTGCAAGCTGACCTACCCCGGCCAGCTTCTCCGCCCGTAGCAGCCGCTCTGCCGTCGCATTCGCCTCGATTGCCCTGCCCAGCCGCGCCGCCAGCGCTTCCAGCGGGGACAACGCCCGCTCCAGGCTTGCCGGACGCTTGCCGTTCCATGCCTCGCCCGCTTTCACCAGAGGTGTCCCATCCACCCGAGCGCCATCCGCACACACCGCCAGCGCTCCCAGCAGGCGGCCGCCAACCGTGCGTATCGGCGTAATTAGGCCGCGCCGCCATCGGCGCCGTTCTTTACGCCCGGATTGCGCCCAGGAAGCTACCTCGGGGTCGAACCGGCTCCACTCCCCCAAAGGAATGCTGAACGACGGCCCTGCCCCGTCCTCTCCCGATGGGCCCACATTCCGGCCGTTGCTCTCCTCTTCCCCTGCCTGCGCTCCCCAGCTCTGCAGCGCCGCTACCGTCAGGTCGTCCGTGCCGATGCTTCCGGCGATCTCCAGCCGTCCTTCCGGACTGCGCAACAGCAACGACACCCGTGAGAAAACGCTCTTCTCCGCAACCGTCCGGCAGACACGCCGCGCCAGGGCCCGCGCCGCATCCGGCGTCTTTCCAACCGCACCCAGCTCCTCGCCGAGTGAAACATCCAGTGTCAGGTACGCCTCGAGTTCCTCCCGCAGCCGCTGCTCTCGTCCTTGATCCACCAGCGCCAACTCGGCCCGTCGGCTCTGCCGCCACGCACAGGTCGCCAGCCCCGCTGCCAGCGCAAGAAAGCCCTCATGCGCACGGAACCAACCTCCCATATAGTTTGCCGCCCCGCCCGCGGTCTTCCAGATCATTTCGTGCAGCATCGTTCCTCTTTCTCTGGGCGTAGCCGAAACTCGCGCCCAATACGTCTAAAGCCTCGCGGTCCCTAAACCGGACCAGTTATCCCGCCTAACCATGAACCTGCACATCCGTCTCCGCGCCCGAACTTTCCGCAGACCTCTCGGCCCACGTCCGTACGCTGCCTTTGGTGTAGCGCTCTGCACCGCAGTGCTTCTTCCCGCTCTGTCTCCTCTATCGGCGCAGACAACCCAACCCATGAGCGCTGTCCGAAATTGGTACGCTTTCCCGCCGCCGATCCTCATGCCTCCGCCGGCCTCCGCACAGTCTTCTCCGGCCGGCTTCGGCCCGCTCGATCCATCCCCGCCGAAAGATCTCACCGCCGAGCAGATCATCGCTAAGTTCGGTCAACGTGAGTCAGCCTTCGCCACCGCCCGCGACGAATACACCTTCCGTCAGACCGTCAAAGTTCAAACCATCGACGACGACAAGAACCGGCCCGACGGCACCTACCAGCAGGTCACCGACATCGTCTTCTCCAACGACGGCAAGCGCGCGGAGCACGTCGTCTTCGCACCCCAGAACACCATCGAGCGCGTGATCATGACGCAGAACGATTTCGACGACATCGAGCATCGCCTGCCCTTCGTCCTCACTGCGCCCGAGCTTCCCGAATACGACCTCACCTACCTCGGCCGGCAGCACGTCGACGAGATCGACACCTACG
>CAXUEE010000063.1:387-7794 GCA_964249905.1 uncultured Acidobacteriaceae bacterium | reverse complement strand
AGCCAAAAGTGATCGAGAAGAACAAGCGCTACTTTCAGGGGAAGGTCTGGGTCGATCAGCAGCAGTTCGAGATCGTTCTCATCAATGGCAAAAGCGTGCCGGACATCCTCAAGCGCGGCCATGAAGACCTGTCGCCGCCTTACACCACCTACTACTCGGAGGTGGATGGAGGCAACTGGTTTCCCGTCTACACCAAGGCCGACGGCACGCTCCATTTTCCGGCCCAGAATGGCGCCATGCCCATGGACGTCCATCTCCGCTATACCGTCCACTACGACGACTACAAACGCTTCCGGGCGAAATCCCGAATCATCTATAACGGCGTAGATCTTCCTGCCGATAGCGCAGCCAAACCCGGCCAGGCACCTGCCAGCACGCCTGTCACTCCGGCGCCCACCGATCCCAACGCCCTGCCGCCTCCCGATCCTGACGCCCCATCCCTCAACCACCCGAAAACCACGCCACCGAAATAACCGGGGTGCGAGGACCTTCCCTCGCACCCGATCCACGGGCTCACGCTTCAGTCCTTCCGCCTTCTTTGTCTTTTTGCAACAAAGCGAAATCTGCAGTTGAGATTGTCTAAGGAGCGGCCACCTCTACGGTCTTTGTCTTGCGCCCGTACTCATTGGTCGCATACAAGGTGTAGGTCGTGCTCACCGTCGGCGTAGGAATGGTTACCGTATTTCCCCGCACCGCGCCCACGGTTGGCGAAACAATGAAGTAAGACGCATCCTTTGCCGTCCAGCTCAGCACCGTGCCCGCCGGTGTTACCTCCGCCGTAAAGCTCTCAATCTTCGGCGCGGCTCCGGTCGGCACCGTAGCGCCCGTGTACAGCGGCTGCTCATCAAGTACCTCAAAGTCCGCTGCTGTGACTCCGGTCAGGCTGTGCAGGTCGTCGTTGTCCCAATGATGATCCGGAGCGCCGGTCAGAAACAAGGCACTTCCGCCGTTATCGGCCAGGATCATGCCATACGTCTTCAGCGCCTGCAGAATCACCTTCGCCTGCGGCGTAAAACCCGAAAGATCGAAGTCCGCCCGCAGCCGCAACCGCATCCCCATCGGCGGTCCATACTGCTCCGACGAGTTCGCCGCATAGTGCTTCGCCGGAGGCACAATCGCCGCCACTGTCTGCGGAAGCGTAAAGCGCAGCGCATGATGAATCACGCCTGCCTTCACCTCGTCGTAGCGTGTCAGCCCCGGAAAGACCGGCAGCCCTGCCGCGTCCGCCGAGGTCCACAGGTACGGCCGCGCACTGTTCGCGTTCAGGTCGAAGATAGCCCCCGAGGCTGCTTTCACCTTGCCCGTCTCCTTGTTAATGGACGTGCTGAATAACTCGTACAGGAAGCAGTTGTCGCGGTCCAGCACCAGCACATGCCGGTCACTGCCCGCCGGATGCGGATACCCTTCAATCAACGCGTCCGCCGGGATCGGCATCGGTCCGGGATCGCTCTGGTTGCCATACGCGTCGTACGTCACCGGCCCCATCGCCTGACCACTCACCACCTGGTAGGGAATCCCCTGGTACGATCCACCTTCAATGTCCGACGCAAAATCCGGATGCAGCTTGAGCGTCGTGCCGATGGTCGCAAGAATGGCGTCGGAGTTCCCGTCCACCATGGCATTGGTTACATCTTGCCGCCACGCGTCCGTAGCCGGAAAGGGAACAAAGCCGTTCAGGCTTACATTCTGCCCGAGTGACATACCCTTGCAGGTACCCTTTTGCGCCTGAACAGAAACAGTCAGAAAAGAAACTAGGAAAGCTGCGGAAATACCATACGAGATTGCTTTCATACTGTGCCCCTTGCTCTGAAGTAGAAGAATGGGCAACCAGATACAGGGAGTAAGTTCGTGGCCATCATCGAGAAGCTCTCTAAGAGCCTTCTTCACACACTCGGAAGACTACACCTTTGCGAGGCTTGGACACGAGTTATACGTTTGAAGGATTTTGACGTCATCACGTCGGGCGTCACTCGATAAACAAGAAACATAAGGAAAGCGGCTAGAGTGTGTAACGAAACTTTGATTTTGCCGGTCCCGGCGAGCACGCATCTAAGGTAATCCTCAAGGTTCGTATCTCCTTTCGGTATGCCCGATTCCGCCTGGTGAGAAAATCGCTTGCAACATAAGTAAGGCGCGCCGCTCGTATTTAGAAAGACATAGGTCGAGTCTGAAGTAGGAAAGACGTTGTGCTTCACCTGCATCCGGTAGCGAGAGGGCAACCAGCAGGGTGAAATACCTATCTATCAGAACGCAAGCCGAAGCTTCGTTATTCGAGCCTGAATTCTTTTCACGCTTTAAGCAAGCAAACCGGGAAGTATGTTCCACCTCTTCATAGCCAAGACGCTACAGCAGGCCAGCCAGTCAAGGAGCACCATGCCAACTGATCTCTTCACTCCACAGGACCCGCGTTCGCAATATCCCGGACCACCTTCCAAGGTAGAAATCCAGTCCACGGTCGGCGTTCAGGCCGCAATGAGCGAAAAGCCGGATTGCGGCGAACTCTCTTATAAGGGTTCTGGGAGGCTCGCCGGGAGAAAGGCCCTGCTCACCGGTGCTGACTCCGGCATCGGCCGTGCTGCAGCGATCGCGTTTGCGCGCGAAGGCGCCGATGTCGCCATCTGCTATCTGCCAGAGGAGCAGCAAGACGCTGAAGAGGTAGCGAAGTACATCCGCGATGCCGGCCGGACTGCCGTGCTTCTGCCCGGCGATGTTTCTCACGAAGATTTCTGCCAGCGCCTGGTGGCGGATGCTGTCAACCAGCTTGGCGGACTCGATATCCTGGTCAACAACGCAGCCAAGATGGGGAAGACGGAAGGTCTGCTCGAGACCTCAACGGAACGCTTCGATACCCTGATGAAAACGAATCTGTACTCGATCTTTTGGATTACCAAGGCCGCAGTGCCCTACCTGAAGCCGGGCGCGTCGATCATCAACACCACCAGCGTTCAGGGTTACGAGCCCTCGCCAAACATCTTCGATTACGCCATGACCAAGGCGGCCATCGCGAATTTCACCAAAGGCCTGAGTGAACCGCTCATGGTGGAGCACGGCATTCGCATCAATGCAGTTGCGCCGGGCCCCATTTGGACTCCGTTGCAGGAGGCGGACGGAGATGAAGAAAAACTCAAGAAGCTGGGTGGGAAGACACCTTACAAACGGCCGGGTCAGCCGGTTGAACTAGCGCCCGTCTATGTACTGCTCGCCTCCCAAGAGGGCAGTTACATCACCGGAGAAATTTACGGTGTCACCGGCGGAATCGGCATTGCGTAAGCACGCAAGACAAGCCATGTGGTCTAACTGGTCGGTTTACACCTACTCTCAACAGTCCATGAAGCTACAGCGCTAACAAGAAGAAAGGTCAGGCTTTTTGGATTATCACGAGAGACTAGAAGGAACGTCGGAGCTGAGCTTCTACTTCAGACAAGGTCGCTACTGCTGAGTAGTAACCCCCGCACGGGGCTGGTTCGGTGCCGGCGATCAGGAACGCCTGGCGCAGGCCGGCAGCGTTGGCGGCCGCAATATCTGAACAGCGGTCGCCTACCAGGAGCGAGCGGGAAAGATCGAGATCCAAATCGCGGGCAGCGCGGAGAAGCATCCCTGGAGAAGGTTTGCGATCTTCGTGCTCGCGGCGGAACTCCCCCTGTCCGTGTTCCGGGTGGTAGGGGCAGCAGTACACGGCGTCGAGGGTGATGCCTTCTTCAACGAGCCGGGCGCGCATCCAGTCCATCAGCTCTTCAAAGTGTGCAATGCTGTACAGCCCTCGCGCGATGCCGCTCTGGTTCGTAACCACGACCAGCCGGTAACCAAGCTGCTGGGCGGTTCGGCAAAGCGGGAAGATGCCCTCGACGAAGCGGACGTCGGCAGACCGGTAAAGATAGCCGACCTCATGGTTGACCACGCCGTCACGGTCAAGAAAGAGCGCTGGGGACTGGGTCATGCGTGAGACTCCAGGATGGAGACGAGCGGGGACGACTGGATGAGGCTAGGGTCGAGAGTGATCGGCGGCACACGCACCTGGGGCGGCACGAGCAGGCCCTCGGCTCGGTCTTTGAGCATGGACACAATCTCGGCTAGAACGTCTTCCGGGGTAAGTTGGCGAAGGCAGTCGTTGGCGGGGCAGGCTGCAAAGGTGCGGCCGTCATAGCAGGGACGGCAGCTGAAGCCCTCGCCTCCCCAGAGAGCGACCGCGCCGGGACGCTGTGGCAGCTTTTCGTGCGGATTGGTAGGACCGAAGAGCGCCACGATGCCAGTGCGGGTGAGCCCGGCGAGGTGCAGCGGGCCGGTGTCGTGAGTGACCGTGACAGCGGCGGAATCAAGCAAGGCAAGGGTTTCAGGCAGGGACAGCGTGCCGATGGTATCGTGAACCGGCATCGAGGCGAAGAGCGGCTGGACCCATTCATCTCCCGGTCCGCCGACAAGGACGATCTCAAGGCCGCGTTCAAGCAGCATGCCCGCGAGGCGAACGTAGTTCTCCGCGGGCCAGCGACGCAGGAC
The DNA here is from genome assembly GCA_964249905.1 of uncultured Acidobacteriaceae bacterium. Classification (GTDB taxonomy): domain Bacteria; phylum Acidobacteriota; class Terriglobia; order Terriglobales; family Acidobacteriaceae; genus Edaphobacter. The sequence goes on along the minus strand of CAXUEE010000063.1, from coordinate 3,300 downwards.
GTCATCCGCAAGCAGATTGCGTGCGCCGGCCGGCACCAGCACCACACGCGGCACCCCAGAGCAGGGCAAAGGGCAAGCGGGCAGCGCTTCCCGCGGCACGGGATTCGGCGGCAGACGGGTGGGCCGCACCTGATCCGGACGACCGAGCAGGATGCGGGCTAACTCATCGGTATGGTGGCGGCCGGGAAGCAGGCGCAGCCCGCGGTCATGCGGCAAGAGTTGGAGACGGCGGCGCGCCCGTACCGGTGCCGTGAGCAGGCGATAGCGCCGGTCGTAGTAGAGTGTGGCGACAAGGCCGTAAGGCTCGTTCGCATTGAGCCGCCGCAGACTGCGCCACAGCCGGGCGAGCTCGCGCAGCCTTTGCAGGGTCGACCCGCGCAGTAGGTGCTGCTCCTCAGCGAGGATGGGGCGGATCCAAGGGTAGAGGCGGAGGACGGGAAGCACCGCCGGGCCGCACGCCCAGTCCACGGAGTATCCGGCGCAGTGAAGCTGGTAGGCTGCCGGAAGAGCCATGATGGCGTCGCCGATGGCACCGAGTTTGACGATCAGGACGCGCGCCATGCCAGATGTCAGGATAGCGCAGGGGGCCGGATGGAGCGCTCGCGGAGGGTGTGCGATGCGCTTTGGGTCGGGTGCCGGTTTAGGGTGGTCTGGCTGCGGACAGGGGTGAGTGAGTGAGTGGAGTGGGCGGAGGTGTGGGGCGCTGCGGACACTCGGCGGGATTACGTACGGTGTTCCTGAATCGCTGTTTCATACCGAGGTTGATTCGTGACGATAAGGCGACTTGTTATGATTAAGGAAGAGCGTTTCGTTCCAGGCTAAAATCCAGGGATGGTTGAGCGAGGCCGTGTGCAGGACATCTTCACGGGTCGTCCTAAAGAGATTGTGGATGAACGCACGTGGACTTCTTCCATCTACCGCACTCGCGTTAGAGGTGCCGTCGGGATCTCTTTCCAAGGTTTAGCTGGGGACGAGGTCTCACAGCCCTATCATGGTGGACCGGGTGCAGCCATCTATGTCCATTTGAGGGACCATTACCAGTTCTGGGAGCGGGAGTACGGGATCGATCTACCTGCGGGGAGTGTAGGTGAGAACATCACTCTCGCGGGAATCACGGAAGCAGAGGTTTGCGTGGGCGACATCGTTCGCCTTGGGACCGCAGTCGCTCAAGTGAGCGGCCCTCGTGTGCCTTGCGCAAACCTGGCGCGACGCATCGGTCGCCCGGACTGGGTGAAATTGACGATCCGTGAAAACAGAACTGGCTTTTACATGCGGGTACTAGAGCCGGGTTCCTTAAGAGAAAGTGATTCCTGGTTAGTTCAGGAACGATTGAACACTGCTGGGTCAATACCGGCTATTAACAGGTGCATGTACCTTGCCTTTGATCGAGACCTGGCACAGAGAATACTGAACATGATGGGCTTAGAGGAGTGGTGGAAAGACCAAGCTCGCCAGAAGCTGGTGGACGCGGAACACTGGACCTCAACCATGCAGGATTAGTATGAGATGCCGATATCGGACTGAGCAGGTTCACGGCGACCGGCTTGCTGGTGAATGTTCAAGTGAAGGGTCAGAGTTGATCGGTGAAGATGTGATGGCGCTCCCGGAGGAAGACCGCGACGCCTCGGCATACCGCTGCCGCGTTCGCGAAATGTCCGCGAAGGAGGCGGTTGCTGAGACGGAGAACGAGATAAACGGCCATCGACAGCCATGGAACAGGAGCGGAGCGTCGGAGCAGGCGCAGGGTGGAGGTGGTGGCGAACTGGTCAATAAGCAGGCTGCGCTTGGGGCTGCTGCCGCCCTCCTTGTGCAGGATCGCGGTCTCGGCGCAGACGATCAGGGGCAGGCCGGCGCGATGAAGACGCAGACACAGGTCGGAGTCGTCGCAATACATGAAAAAGCCTTCGAAGAAGAGGCCGACCTCTTCCAGGGTGCGGCGGGGCAGGAGCAGGCTGGCGCCGGTGAGGAAAGTGTTCCCAGGCCCGAAGGACGCAGGTGCGGTGAAGTGCGAGGTGTATGCCGTGGTGAGGTGGATCGTGCCGCCACCCCAGGCCTGCACTTGCCCGGGCGCGTGCATGTAGCGGAGCACCGAGCCGATCGCGCCGGCCTCGGGGTGGGCTAACGCCGTGCGAACCAGGAGAGAGGCAGTGTCCGGAGGAGCGCTGGTATCGTTGTTGAGGAGCCAAACCAGGTCCGCGCCGCGCTGGTAAGCAAGACGAGTGCCGGCATTGCAGCCCCGCGCAAAGCCAAGGTTCGTGCCAGTCTCGTGGAGGGTGATCCAGGGATGGGCGTCGCGAATGCGCTGCGCCGAGCCGTCGGTGGAACCGTTGTCGACGACGAGCACCTGAAGATGGTCGTAGTCCTGCACACGGAGCGAGTCAAGGCAGATAAGGGTATCCTGCCAGCCGTTCCAGTTGACGAGCACGCAAATGAGCCGAGGCTGGAGAGACGCTGTACTCACGCGTGCCGGGACTCACGCTTCCGAGGCGTAAAGCTCAGCCATCACCTCACGCAGGGAGAACTGCCACTGAGGCAAGGTGAATTTTAGGTTTTTAGCGAGCCGGGTGCAGTTCAGGCGGGAGTTGGCCGGGCGTTTGGCAGCGGTGGGATACTCGGAGGTGGGAATCGGCAGCATGACGGCGTAGGAGGCTTTGGGGTTGAGCTCCCGGGCCTGGCGGATACTTTCCGCGGCAAAGCCATGCCACGTGGTCTCACCGCGGCCGGTGGCGTGGTAGACGCCACCCAGCGTGCTGAGGTCGGGATCTTCCGAAAGAATATGCAGGGTGAGGGCGGCAAGGTCGCGGCTGGAGGTAGGCGCGCCGTACTGATCGGCGACGACCTTCATGTCGGCTCGCTCGCGGGCAAGGCGCAAAATGGTGAGGAGAAAGTTTTTCCCGGACGCACCGTACACCC
>CAXUEE010000063.1:0-377 GCA_964249905.1 uncultured Acidobacteriaceae bacterium | reverse complement strand
GCTCTCCGGCGAGCTTCGAGGCACCGTAGACGCTGCTGGGATTGGTGCTGTCGGCTTCGACGTAGGGCAGAGGACTGGCGCCATCAAAGACGTAGTCGGTGGAGAAGTGGATAACACTGGCGCCGAGCCGCTTGGCTTCTTCGCCCAGGAGGCGCGGCGCTTCCGCATTGATGTCGAAGGCGGCGACCCGGTTGGTCTCGGCCTTGTCGACGGCGGTGTAGGCGGCAGGATTGACGATCCAGCGGGGACGTACATCGCGGATCACCTGACGAATGGAGGCCGGGTTACTCAGATTTAGGGTGGCGCGGGTGGGCGCATGGATGGGACCGGCAGTGTCAGAAAAGGGAGCGAGCGCCTGCACGATAGCGCTGCCGACC
>CAXUEE010000062.1:0-16395 GCA_964249905.1 uncultured Acidobacteriaceae bacterium | reverse complement strand
GATGTAGGGCGGGGCAAGCAGGGTGCCGCCGCCGTAGTTGGCGGGGCCGGCGGCGTGGAGGTTGCCGGGATCGTCGACGGTCCAGCCGGAGAGAGTGCCGCCGCTGACTTGCGGACGAAAGCGCGCCGGGCGGACGGGAACAGTGCCGGCGAAGGCCCGGGTGGAGAGGAAATTGCCCTGGTTGTAGGGTAGGACGGTAGTGAGGATCACGTTGCCTGGGAAGGTGCCGAGAATGGGGTAGACGAGCCGGTAGGCCGACGGGTTGGTGTTGCCGTTGAGCGAGGGAATGGTGCGCGGCGCCATGATGTCGGCGGACATGCCGATGGCGTGGCCGACGCCGCCGCCGGCGGTGACGAGCTCGCCGGCAAAGTGCGGATGCGCGACGCAGAGAGTGATGGTTTTCGCTGCGGGGTCGATGGCAGTGACCGTGGCGAGGTCGAGCGTGTCCTCGGGCGAGGAGAGAGTGGCGAGGCCGTTGCGGGTGAAGGGTTCGGTGCTGGCGACGAAGACCGGGCCGCAGACGGGGCCGCGGGCGAAGGGATCGGTCTCCGACGGCGCGGACGGAATGGGTTGTGTGAGGGTGGTGGTGCGCGTGATGCCGTATCTGACGGTCCAGTTGGAGGCGCTGTCTCCGGTAAGGCAGCCGTAATGGTGCATGTCGGCGACGATCGCGGCCGGACACAAAGCGATCTGGGCGACGTTGCCGGAGGAGTAGATTTTGGTGGGTGCGATGTCGATGATGGGGGCGTTTTCGGCGGAAGCCATCAGGTCGTGGCCAGGGAGCGGTTGAGGGACGCGCTCGTTGCCGAGGGTCCGCGGTTTGAAGATGACCTGACCTTGGGGGTCGGTCGTCACCGAAGCGAGCTCGATGCCCCAGTTGTTGCCATGGAAGGTGGTGATGACGCGGAAGGGCTCGCAGCCTTCGTCGAAGCCGCGGCTGACGCCGGTGCAGGCGGTGTGCAGGGCGAGGCCGACGCCGTCGCCGTGGCCGTAGAGAAACTGCTGCAGGTTGAGGAAGCCGCCGCCCTGGCCGTCGGTGTTGACGTAGAGCGAGGCGGTGAGGGCGGAGAAGTTCATCTGCTGGAAGGGCGTGTTCTCGCCGCCGTGCTGCACTGCGCCGTAGACTGTCAGGCCGGAGAAGAGGTCGTTGTAGCTGCGGCGGGATTGCATGATGTTGAAAAATTTGTTGTTTTGGTGGGCCGGGTATTGCCCGCGCGCCGTCAGCGGATCGATGTAGTTGCGGGCGAAGGTGGAGATGCCAGGCAGCAGCGCAGGTGGGGCGCCAGGCGCTTGCGGACTTTGTGCGGAAAGGCGAACGGTCAGGAGCGAAAGAGGAAAGAGAACCAATAAAGAAGGGCTTGGGCGCATACCGGGAGATCTCCTGCTGCCCTCAGTCTAGAAGCAGGTCGAAGCCGATGTTCGCGGTGGGATTCGTCTATCCAGCGATGTTGGGGAGCATGCCCGACGAACCCAGCAGAAAGACGACGCCGATGCAGAAGCTGTAGACCGCCGTCAGTCCGGTCAGCAGCGGCGTCCAGCCCGACCAGGTGCGTCCGGCGCGGAAGAGTCCTGCGGCCGAGGCGGTCATCAGGGTGTTCATCGTGAGCAGGCCAAGCAGGAAGACGGTCAGGCCGAGCAGTCCGTGGCTCACGCCGCCGAGATTGGCTGCCAGCAGAAAGAGCGCGAGCTGGCTTGGTGTTTCGGCGCCGAGCCCATGAATAATGCCGATGCCAAAGCACGTGGTTTCGTTCAGGTCGACGGGGGGTACGGGTTGCTGGTGCGATTCGCCGGTTCTCCAGCTGTGGAAGCGGCGGTGCAGCCAGCGCGTGGAGCCGATGAGCAGGGCCGCCCGGGATTTGGGCAGGACCGCGCCTTTGCGCCAGATGAGCGTGCTAAGCACGTAAAGCGCGAGCACGATCAGGGTGAGGCCGACCAGGCGCTCGGCCCAGCGATCCATGCCGCTGGGGAGTGCAAGTTGAAAGCCGATCACGACTGCCCCCAGCGCGGCGACCGTGGCGGCATGCCCGAGGGCATACATGAAGCCGAGCCGCATGGTACGAGCGGGACCTGCCTGGACTCCGGCGATGTCGGTGATGGCGGCGATATGGTCGTAGTCGAATCCATGGCGGAAGCCAAGGACCGCGCAAGAGAACAAGACAACGTTGAGAGGAGCGCTCATGGCATAGAAGTCCTGAGGGGATGCTACCGGCTCCTGGTTAAGGAAGCGGACAGTGGGAAATAATTGCTTGGATGCAGCGAAGGCCATGGAGGCTCAGGTTTGCGAGAAGGCGAAGCGGGCCCGTGCCGAGGGCGGGGCTAGATGGGCGCGCTGGGATGAGGCCGGATCAGGGCTGCAGGAGGTCTGCGGTCTCGCCGGGCCGCGGAGGGATATCCCCTGTGTATTCGCCGGTCGCTGCGCCACCCTGCACGCTCCCGATGGTCACTCGCCCAATCTCTTCATCCCGCAGGTTGCGCAACGTGTATGTCGAGGGGTCTTTGCTCAAGCCCCAGGCACGTATGCTCACCTGGTCGCCGGGCCGCAGATGAGCGCCGGGATGCAAGCGAAGCGTTACCCGGCGGCCCTCGATCTGCGAGATGACGCCGGCGGAACCTTCCACCTCTGGCGGCGGCCCGTTGTTCTCCAGCGGTCGGATGAGTGCGTCCAAAGCGGATTTGTAGAAGCGTGAAGCGGCCTGCGGGTCCGCTGCCTGAGCGGGGGAGACGGAGTAGCGGGTGCAGGCTCCGGCGGCCGAACTACCTGCCGAACTTCCATCGGAGACTCCCGGATCGAGCCCTCCCGGACAGACTGCGGAGCTGAGCCGCATCAGCAACTGACCGGTGCAGGTATCGACGATGCCGGCGCGCAGTTCGTAGGCTTTTGGCAGCGCGCCCTCTTCCACCTCTCCGACCGGCTGAAAGGTGCCGGCCAGTACGGCGTCGGCCCCAAGTTGCCTCCCAATGCGTGCCGCTCCGGCAAAGTCGCCTCGGTACAGGCGGTTGCGGTCGCCGCGGCTGAGCGCGAAGTCCGGCAAACCTTCCAGGCGTCCGAAGACGAGGTCGGCAACGGCTGTTCCGGAGCCTCCACCGGTGGTTCCCTGGTCATGCGCCTCTTCGCGCTCGGTAGGGTAACGGAAATCGAGCACGGCGAGACGAACGGGAACCCGCGGCCAATCGGCACTGGAACGATTGCACTCTTCGCTGGGCGTGTCGCGGGCGATCTCTTTTTTGTTGGGTGCGCGGACCTTTGCAATGGCCTCTGCCTCGCCCAGCGGGACAGCGATAATGGAGGCTGCTCTCGGCTGGCTGGCCCCGCCAAGATAGACGGGGGTTCCCGGGTGTACGGGCGCCGGCGCGGCGGGCGCGCTGAAGGAGACCGACGACGGTCTCGGCGTAGTTCCGGATCCGGCGCCTGGCCCGGAGTCACGGGAGATAGCCGGAGGCCCGGCGGAGGGGATGCCGTCGTTCAACACCAGCAGTCGACGAAGCGTTCGCTCTCCGTTCGCGGGAACATAGATCACTTCGACAAAGTCATCGAGATGCACGATTTCGGCTCGCGTATCCTTTGCGAACGTGTAGAGGTGCCGGGCAAAGTGGCGGGTGTGGGCATCATAGGCTTCCACCTCGACGGTACCCTTGCCGAGAGCAACAACCTTGCCGAACTCGAAGTAGGAAGCCTTCGCGTCGTTCTCTTGCGCCGGGACAGAGGAGGCAAGAGCGATGACGATGATCAGTCGCAAGGCAAGCCCCAGCCCTCGCCTCAGCCGGTTTTCTCTTCGCTCGCGCCCCAAACCGCTGTACCCTCGCAGACCAAGCGTTCTTCCCGCGATAGAACAAACAGGAAGAGCGTGATCTGATTTTAGCGTCTGGAGAGCGGGGCGGTCTCTACTTCGATTGGGTCAGAGATCGCGGCCGGATCTGGCCCTGCACTTGCTTCCACGGCCTCCTCAACTGCATCTGCCTCCTCTTGCGGCGGCTCCGCCCGGACCAGGACGAGGAAGGCCTGAAGCGTGTAGCCGGACTTCGCGGCGGCCCGCGCCGCGTGCTCAACGGGCACAGACGCCGGCTCGAGGAGCGATGGAAAGAGCAGCGCCGGAAGAGAGAGCCAGCAGAGAAGCTCCGCACATTGCTCCTGGTTGAAAAAGAGTTGGCCGGCGTGCTCATGCAGCCCGGTCAGCCAGCGCACATCGGGGTCGGCCCAGAACTCTTCGGTCTGCACCGCGGAGACCGGCTCGCCGAACTGCCGGCTCTTCAGCAGGATGCGGATGCGGGCCGCGGCTCTCCACGCGTCCTCGCCTTTCAGGCCGACGGAGGAGAACGCCTCCGCGAGCGCCGGACGGAGCAAGAGTTCGTCGAAGTCCGCGGCGCTCAGTCCCTGCCCGGGCAGTGCCTGAAAAGCCAGCCAGGCTAAAACCGGAGCCCATAGATGATCGGCCTGCACGTCCGCAAGCGAGTTCGGAAAGACCTTCCCGAGTGCTTGCTCGAACTCTCTAGGCAAAGCAGCCATCTGCCGCGGCAAGGACACGGCTGCGAGAGCAAGTTCGGCAAGCGGATCCGCGGAGAAGGCGGCCGGAGGTGCAACAGCAGGATCCTGGCCCAGGGCGGCGGAGGCTGCCGCTGCAAAGGCACGGGCGTGCACCACAAACTGCTGCAAACCGGGGTCCAGGGGTGCGGCCGCGGAAGGACCTGCCGGCGGCGACGGCGGAGCCTGGGGAGACTTCGCCGCGTCCAGCAGATCTTTGGCGAAGACGGCACCCTCGCGCCTGGCGGCGGCTTCCCGGGCGAGCGAAACAAAGGCATGAAGGCTATCGTTGGTGAGCGTCTGGCGCAGAGCCTCATGCAGCGGCCGCAGGCGCAGCTGCGAAAGCGCTTCGTCGACGCTATACACTCCGGCGTTGCCCAGCGCGTCGCACAGACGATCCCAGGGATGGGTCGCGGAGGGCTCAAGAACGCGCCAGTTCAGCAAGACGACGTGCTGGTAGCCATGCAGGCTGAAGGTGAGGCCGTGATCGCGAAGATCGCTGGCCCGGCGGAGATGTTCAAGGCTCGTGACGTGGTCTCGATAGGCCAGAATGGCTCCGTTGCCAGGCAGGTCGAGGCCTTCGGAGAGGCTTTTTTGCTGCAGTGCGCCGGAACCCTTGTCCAGAAAGCCGACCGACAGATGAATGGTGCCCTGCGTGGAGCCGTAGACGTTGTTATAGAACACAATGGCGCGCTCGCCTTCGGAGCGGTTGGAGTACGCGAAGACGTTCTCGTCCACCGTCCCGTGCTCCGTCCAGAAGTCATAGAAGACAAAGTGGGTGCTCTCCGCGAAGAGCTGTCGATTTTTGAGCAGAGGGGCGATCAGGGACTGGTGGCGCGCCACGAGGGACTCGTTAGGATGCTCGTCCAGGCGCGCCTGCTTGAAATCCATGCCGTAGCGCTCGGTAAAGCCCTCCACCTGGCCGTGGCCGAACATGGGCAGGCCCGGAAGCGTGGCCAGCAGCACCGATGTGCCGAAATATTTATCTCCGGTGCCGAACTGGTCGGTGGCCGTGCGCTCGTCGGGATTGGACATGAAGTTGACGTAGCGCTTGAGGATGTCCGGGTCAAACTCGACGGTTTTCTTCAGGTAGGAGCGGTACTTTGCGTTCTCCTCGTCCCGCAGCATATTCATGAAGGCGCTGTTGTAGACGCGATGCATGCCGAGAGTGCGCACGAAGTAGCCTTCGAGCAGCCAGAAGGCTTCGGCCAAGAGCAAGGTTCCGGGAACCTCGACGGCCACGCGGTCGACGACCTCGCGCCAGAACTCGTGCGGCATGAGCGCGTCGAAGTCCTCCTGGGAGAGGGCGTTCTCGGCGCGCGAGGGAATGGCGCCGCCCGCGCCCGGTAAGGGGAACCAGAGCCGCTGGACGTGCCGCTTGGCGAGCACCATCGCGGCGTCGAAGCGGATGATCGGGAAACGGCGTGCGACGTCGAGGATGACCTGCAGAACATGCTCGCGAACGCCGGCCTTCGAGTAGTCGAGCTGGGCCGTGTCGTTCCAGGCGAAGGTGGTGCCGTCGTTGCCGTGGTACATGTAGCGCGTTGTGCCGTCGCGATGATGGCGGATGCGGAAGGTGACGGCGGCGTCGGTCTGATCGTAGTAGTGGTCCTCTACCTTGATCTCGACGCGCGTGTCGGTGGAGAGATTTGGGCCGTTGAACTCGTAGGACGGAAAGGGGCTTTCGGAGCGCGAAAGAAACCACTCCGGGTGCTCGATGACCCAATCCGAGTCGATGCCCATGTGGTTGGGCACCATGTCGCTAGCGAGGCGCAGCCCGGCCCGGGCGGCACGCTCGCGGAGGTCGCGGCAGGCTCCCTCCCCGCCCAGATCTTCGGCAATTGCGTAGTCCTGGAGCGAGTAGGCCGAGGCGACTGCGTCGGCATTGCCGCACAGACGCTTGATGGTCTTCGAGGCTTTGCTGCGCTCCCAAAGGCCGATCAGCCACAGCCCGGTCATGCCGCGGGAGGCAAGCATCTGAAGCTCCTCGTCCGGAATCTGGTCCAGCCGAGAGATATGCCGTCCGTATTTCTTCGACAGCTGCTCCAGCCAGACGTAGGTATTTTTGGCGAGCAGCACGACGGTCGGCATCCAGGCCTGGTCGGCGCTGAAGGCTTCGTACTCGACCAGCGGAGCCTGATAGTCGAGGGCGTAGCGGCGGCGGCGGCGAACTCCATCCGCACCGGTCACGTACTCGCCGTCAGGGTCGTTGTCGAATCCGATGAACTCGTCGCCTGCGAATCCTTCTTTGCTTCCGCCCGCGTCAGGGTTGCGGTAGCGGCCGGCTACGGGAGGATGAAAGCGCATCCAGATGGCGACTTCTTCTTCGTGGAGCACATCCATCGCCAGCAGCACACGGCTCAGGTCGGCGTCCAGGAGCGGCGACCACTGTTCCCGGATGAACTCCAGCTGGCCGGTCAGCGAATCCGGCGAGGCGAGCATGGGAGCACGTAAGACATCGAGCAAGCTGCCCAGTCCGGGCGCGATCGGCGGACGTTCCGCGAAGAACTCCGGCAGCGCTGCGGTTGCGTCCGCATACGCCGTATCCTGCCGAAGCTCGGCATCTTCAAACAAGACGCGAAATGGTTGAAAGGCCGGGTTGCTGTTCGCGAGCCAGAGCAGCATGAGTTCTTCGAGCGCGGCTTCCCGATTGGGCAAGCCCTCCTCTGTGCCCACAAGCCATTGCTGCGCGGTCAGTTCGCCACGGAAAACGGCGACGTTGGGGAACTGCGCGGTAAAGCGAAGCAGCAGACGATCGACCTGCGCAGGCGTGAGCTGGGAAGAGAGCCAGCGCAATCCGTCAGATAAAACGTTTGGGTCAAGTTGTTTCCGGTAGCGGGCCACCAGGGCGTGACTCAGCTCATCGATAAGACCCATGGCGAACAGAGCGCCCGCGTTCATGGCCTCGGGGGCGAGGCGAATATCCGAGGCCTCCGACTGGCTGAGTTCGCCAAGACGCTGGACGAGCCTGCGGCTTGCGGCGACGTTCGCGAAGACCACATTGCCTGTAAAGCTGAACAGAAGATCGGCCAGATCCAATCGCTTCCGAATGGCGCCAGAGATGTGAAATTCCATGCCAGTGCCCTTTCATGGTGCGTTGGCGAGCCGTCAAAAGGAGAAACGCGAGCCGGAGAACAAGAGGAATCGAGGAGACGAGGAGCAAATGCAGAGGCTCTGGCTAAGAGCATAAACGCAATTACGCGAAATTCAGGCCTTCGAGAAAGGGATGCGGAGGGAGATCAGCCGGTTGCAGAGACTTCGCGGAGGACGCCGGCTCGCTTGCACCGCAAGCTGTACGCTCCGGCCCGCTGCCGTCCAGCTTCTGTGCGTCGACGCGTATACTGACCTAAGTCCGCTGTTTGCTGTGGGAGTGCAGGGTATGAGTCGTCGCGCCGTCATTATAGGAGCTGGTCCTGCCGGCCTCACTGCAGGGCTCGAGCTGCTGCGGCGCACGGATATCCAACCGATTCTGCTGGAGGCTTCGCAGGAGATCGGCGGCATCTCGCGCACAATCCGCTACAAGGGTAACCGCATGGATATTGGCGGGCACCGCTTTTTTTCAAAATCAGACCGCGTGATGCAGTGGTGGATAGACCTGATGCCTCCGGAGCTGCCTGGCGATAACGCAAGCGCGGCCGCGGCGACGATCAGCTACCACGGCCAAAACCGGCCTTTGCCTGCCCGGTCCGATCAGGATCCTGCCGTGAACGGAGCGAGGCCGCTGCAGTCCGGAACTGCCACGGGCACCAGTCTTGCGGTGGAGATTGCAACCGAGACCGACGAGACCGGTCCGACCGGAGATCTCCACCCGGAACAAACCGGGCACACGGATACGATCGTCCGGGCTCTGCCCGCCGACCCCGCTCTTGTCATGCTGTTCCGGCCCCGGCAGAGCCGCTGCGACTATCTCCGGAAAGTTTTCGATTACCCCATTAAGCTGACCGGCACGACTCTGAGCAATCTCGGGGTTGCGCGGACGATGAAGGTCGGCATCAGCTATGTGTCCTCGCGCCTGCACCAGATCACGCCGGAGAAGAGCCTGGAAGATTTCCTGATCAACCGCTTCGGCCGCGAGCTGTACCTCACGTTTTTCAAGAGCTACACGGAGAAGGTGTGGGGTACGCCCTGCGAGCAGATCTCCGCCGAGTGGGGCGCGCAGCGCATCAAGGGTCTCAGCCTGACTACCGCCGTCAAACACTTCATCAAAAAGGCATTGCCTTCCGGCGCGAAACAGGCCGGCGACATCGCCCAGAAGGGCACCGATACCAGCCTGATCGAACGTTTTATGTACCCCAAGTTCGGCCCCGGCCAGTTGTGGGAGCACGTCGCCGACACAATCGTGCGCACCGGCGGCGAGATCCACATGGGCTGGAGGGTTGAGTCCATCCACTGCGAGGGCAAAACAGTTCAATCTGTCACAGCCGTCAGTGCGGCGGGCGAGCGGCAGACCTTCGCAGGCGATTATTTTTTCTCGACGATGCCGATGCGCGAACTGATTGACGCGATGGACATCCCAATTCCGGCCAATGTGCAGGAGGTCAGTTCCGGCCTGCAATATCGAGACTTCATCACGGTCGGGCTGCTTGCCGACCGGCTGAAGGTGAAGGAGCCGGACGGCGGTTTGCTCAAAGATACCTGGATCTATGTGCAGGAGCCGGATGTGCTGCTCGGACGGCTGCAGATCTTCAACAACTGGAGTCCTTTTCTCGTCAGCGACCCGTCCAAGGTGTGGATCGGCCTCGAATACTTCTGCTACGACACCGACGAGCTTTGGAAGATGGAGGATGAGGCGCTCAAGGGCTTCGCTATTGCGGAGGTTGCGAAGATCGGCATCCTCGAAACTGACGCGGTCACGGACAGCCACGTGGTACGTGTTCCGAAGACCTACCCGGCATACTTCGGCACGTATGAGCGCTTTTCCGAGCTGAAGTCCTTTACGGATGCCTTTGAGAATCTCTTCCTGGTCGGCCGCAATGGCATGCACAAATACAACAACCAGGACCACTCCATGCTGACAGCCATGGCCGTCGTCGATGGCCTGGTCGCAGGGCATGTCGACAAAGCCTCTTTGTGGGACATCAACACCGAGCAGGAATACCACGAGGAAAAGAAGTGAGGCTGGCTGCAGCCGCACGCTTCGGAGGCTAATCCGCCGATGCCGTTGTTATTTTCCGCCTCCGGTACGCACGTTTCGTTGCGCCCCCGTTGGAGTGCCGCCGCGGCTTGGCTGCTGATCGCTTTCGGCTTCCTGTTCCTGCTGCGCCAGACTGCCACAGCCGCACGCACGTACAGCCCGGACTTCGCCAATCTCTTTGCTGGAGCTGTTTGCCTTCAACACGGCGACTCGCCCTACCGCTTTGCGTCTGTGCGGGCCGCGCTGCTCGAGCACGGATACTTCCGCGTGACTGCCGAGACCTGGCCGGCATCCCTTCCTCTCTACCCGCCGTTTACGCTGGCGCTCTTTCTCCCTCTTGCCGGGCTCAGCTATGCGCATGCGGCCTCGGCGTTCTACGTTCTAACGCTTGCCGTCAGCTTGGTCGCATGCTTCCGGATCCTGATTGCCTCCCCCGCCCTGGGCGAGGTGCCGCCGGTGTGGCGCGGCCTGCTGCTGGCGCTGCTGATGGCCTCTCCAGAGACCCGCTGGGCGCTCGGCAACGGCAATCCTGTTGTCCTTGTGACGGCCCTGCTGCTCCTTTGCTGCTTTGACCCCGACGTGCGCTGGCGTTGGCTGCGGGTGTTTTTCTTTGCCTTTGCCGTGCTGCTCAAGCCACAGATCGCCCTTCCGTTCGCGCTTCCGCTGCTTGTCAAACCGGGGGATGGCTGGCGCATGTTGCTGCGTGCCTTCGCGGTGGCAGGTGCGGCCACGGCGGCCGTTCTGACGTGGTGCGCGGAGCGGCCGGGAACGGCAATGTGGGCCTCGGACCTGCACGCGAACCTGGCTCTCGGCGCAGCCGCAGGCAATACCATGAGCCTGACGGAGCGCGCCTACGTCTTCGACCCCCGACTCAACCTCGCTTACCTGCTTGGCTACTGGATCCGCGATGCCCGCCTGGATGCGGTTCTCACGGCGGCGATCCTGCTTCTGTGTACGGCGGCCCTGGGCTGGGCGATGGTCCGGAGCGCGAGCCAGGACCGGCCGCAATGGGCGCTGACGGTCGGAGCCACCGCTGCGTTGACCTTGCTGCCGGTCTATCACCGCTCGTATGACGCTCTTCTGCTCGTGCTGGCTTTGCCCTGGGTGCTTGTGACACTGCGCGTCCGGCGTCAGGCTTTTGTGGCCTGGCCGGCACTGGTGCTGATCGCGGCCAGCACCGTCATTTGGGCGCGGCATCTGCCGGTGCGGTGGCGCGGCGTCCATGGCGTCGAACAGCCCGCCAGTTTGATCGGTTTCCTTACGCATCGCACCCACGCCCTGATTGTGCTCGCGCTTGCGGTTCTGCTTCTGCTTGCGCTGTTGCGGGGCGATAGCAGCAGGGCGGAGCAAGTGTCCCAGAACAGCCTTTCATTCCTGTCATAAGAGGGTGCCCTCCGCAATCCCACGGAAGATCACTCCGCCGGCGCGGCGATCCTCTAAACTCGCCCCGTGTGTGCGCCATGACAGGAGTGCTCGAAAATTACAGCATGGAGGATGCAGCGGGAGCGATCCGGGGCATGGCCGGCTTCTCGCTCCTCCTGTTTGTTCCGGGTTCCCTGTTCGCCCGGGCCTCTAATTTATTTGGCTTTCGAGCACGGTCTCTGCCCGCACGCATGGCCTGGGCGGTCACACTCTCTTTCGCGGTCTCCCCGATCCTGCTCTCCTTGACCAGTCATGTTGCCGGACGACACCTTGTCGTCACCGTTCTCTGGATCCTGGCTGCGCTGTGGCTTGTGACAGCGAGGTTGGAGGAGCGATGGTCCTTGCTCGAGCTTGATCGCCATCTCTCGACCGTTCTTATTCTCATGCTCCTTGGAGCGTTGCTGGTGGTCGTTGAACTGATCGATCTCCAGCTCGGGAGCAAGCTTTACCTCAGTGTGACGGTTGTCGACCAGGCGTACCGGGTGGGGTTCACAAACGCCCTGGCGTCCGGTGCTGTTCCGCCCTTGAACCCGTTTTATCATCCGGGGCACGCAGAACCATTGCGCTACTACTATTTCTGGTACGGGCTCTGTGCGACGTGCATGAGGATCGCGCACATCACGGCCAGACAAGCACTGATCGCCAGCAGTGTGTGGGTGGGCTGGGGTCTGACTGCCCTGCTGGCGCTGCTGGTCCGACACTTCTTCGGTATTGCGGACACCGTACATCGCCGAACCCTTGCGGCTGTTCTGCTGCTCGGGGTGACCGGTGCGGATCTGCTTCCGGTGCTGTGGCTTACCTTCGTGAAACATCGTTTCATGGGGGAGATCGAGTGGTGGTCGAGGGACCAGATCTCCTCCTGGATGGATTGCATTTTGTGGGTCCCTCATCACACCGCCGCGGTCATCAGCTGCATGACTGCCTTTTTACTTCTTTGGCGCACCCGGGAGGAGCGGTCGAAGGCGCAGCGGGCGGTGGCGGTCTGTCTGGCGGGCGTGGCCGCGGCAAGCTCGTTCGGTTTGTCGATCTATGTGGCGGCCGGCTTTGCCTTGCTGATGCTGCTGTGGATCGTCCGCCTGGTGATCTGGGAGGACGAGACAGCGCTCGCGGGGCGAACTGCATGCGCAGGGGGGCTGGCGGTGGTTCTGCTCCTTCCCTATCTGCACGAGCTGCTCCAGGCACACTCCGGCACCCAGGCCGGCGCGAGCACCGGACCTTTTCACCTCTTATCGTTTGGCGTTCGTGAGTTCTGGGGGCCCCTGCCTGCGCTTCCATCTTTGCGGCTGGAAGCACTTCGCACGGCTCACCCCATTCTCTTTTTAGAGGCCGTGCGCCTGTTTCTGCTTGTACCTGGGTACGCGCTTGAGCTGGGCTTTTATGCGGTTGTTTTGGCAGTCTTTTGGAGCCGGCGCCGCAGCCTCGATTCCGCCCGCAGGACCGCGCTTTTCTTCAGCGTCTGCGGGCTGCTGATCGTTTCGTTTCTCCGCTCCGGAGTGATCGAGAACAACGACTTCGGCTATCGTGCCGCGATGCTTCCCTGCCTCTTTCTTCTGCTGCTGGGTACCGACCTGCTGCTCGAGATACGCGCGACCGGCAGCACCGGCACCGAGAACAACAGACGCGGCGGGCTTACCCTTGCCCTGAGCCGCAGGCTGTTGCTGCTGGGCGCCGCCGGCACCGCCTACCAGGCTTTTGAGCTGCGTCTCTTCTTGCCACTGTTGTCTGCCGCGCACCGGGCAACGGTAGCCGGACTGCCGGAAGCCGCGTACGCCGCGCGCAAAGCGTATGAGCATCTGCCGCACGCCACCGACGCCAGGTGGGAGGAGCCTGTCCAATTCAACACCGGTGGCGACCAAATCTATCTGCACCTGATCAACATGCTGTACAGCGGTCGCCCTACCATCGTAGACGCAGCGCCTGACTGCGGAGCGGTGTTTGGCGGCGATCCGGCGCCGTGCTTGCGGATTGAGCAGCAGATGCAGCGTCTGTTCTCCTTTCCGGGTCAAACCTCCGCGGACGCCAGAGATGTCTGCCATGCGTGGGGAGCGCGCTACCTGGCCGCGTACCGGGATGACCCGGCCTGGAGCGATCCGCGCGGCTGGGTTTGGACACTGCCCCTGGCCGCGACGGACGTCGAGTCCGGCCCGCACACGTCCGGTCTTTACCGGATGCTTGACTGCGGCAATTGAGGTCGACGGCTCACGCTGCGTTATAGAGCTTCTCACATGGCAGGCAGCTATGCGGAGATGCTGCCGACGCTTCTCGGCTATTCCGCTTCCTTTCTTGCGCTCTGAACCATCTCGACCAGCACCTCTCGAGTGGCCAAGGGAGTCGTGACCTCACGCGGGAAGCCGATGCGCGTTCCTTTCATCCCCTCCGCGGTCTTCAGGCGCAGGTGAAAGCCCAGGCGGTCGACCGAGGTCATGAGCGCTTCCGTCGCGTCGAGACCGGAGTGCGTCTGTGCCAGCAGGATCATGGCGTCCCCATGGTCTGCATTCATGTGCGCAAGGATGGAGGGGGCCGCGGCAGAGAGCGGGTCCGGCGAAGCTGTCTCGTACGCCCCTGAGTCCACCCAGCCCATCACTCCAAAACCGCCGACGTAGTAGAGGTCCACGGGCTCCAGCCGGAAGAAACTGAAATCCGCAAAATCGACCCAGTAGCGGCTAGTTTCATGGACGCTGAGGTAAGTCGTCCGCCCCGCGTCCAGGTCGTTCTCCGGCACCGGCGTCACCGTGACCACAAGCGTGGCCCGCGCCGCGCCCAGCGGATCTTCGTCTTCCCCGGTTTCCGTGACGAACAGGCTGGCGCGCGGGTCTGTCCGCAGGTTCTGCGTGTGCATCGCCATGGCACTGATCAGAAACAGCGGACGGCCTTGCGCATCGAGGGCGTACGGCATAAGCGAGCCGAAGGGAAATCCGGCGTGCTTGCGCGAGACCGTGCAGAGGGTAGCGACGGTGACCCGCGTCAACAACGTCCGCACGCGCTCTGCGTGGGTCGGTTCCGGCACCGGCGGCAGCGCGGGACCTGTGTAGGCGTGTTGGCGAGCGGTTGCGGTGGAATCAGATGGCATGAAAGACCTCGCTCTGTTGATTTTAGAGCCCCTCTTTCTGCTCTTGCCGAGCGCATGCTTGCGCGAGTGTGGTTGCTGCGGAGAGACAGACTGCGGATCAGATTTCTTTCAGGTCCTGCCCCGTCGGCGGGATTGCCTGGTGAGCTGTACGGGCGCAGGCTTGAGCAGAGAACCGGAGCGAGCACCCACGAGAGGTAGTATGGCAGCGCAGCCTGGCAGCGCAGCATGGTCCAAAGTTCGAAGTTGGCTGATCGGGGGACACGTCCGGGCGCATCGGACCGGGTTGCTCGGTGTTGGCGCTGTGGCACGACGGTGGGGGCGGGAGCGCACACGGCCGGCGCATCTGCTTCAGGGGGAACGCGGCGAGTTGGAAGCACTCTTCTTTTTGCGCCGGCAGGGCTATGTCATCACGGCACGGCGCTGGCGGAGCCCGGAACTGAACGGCGACCTGGACCTGGTGGCGTGGGAGGGCGACACGCTTTGTTTCATTGAGGTCAAAAGCCGTTCCGAGCGGGATCAGGCACCGGCGGCGCTCGCCATCGGCCAGGCGAAGCGGCGCATGTTGAGCCGAATGGCCCGGGAGTATTTGCGTGACCTTCCCCGGCCGCGCAACGGAGCGGACGCGGACCGCACACTGACCCGCTTCGACTTCGTTTCGGTGTACCTACTGGAGGGCGGGACGGAATGCGAACTTTTGCGCGATGCGTTTGACTGGCGAAAAGACCAAAGCTCCCGGTATGGTGTCTAAGTACCTGAGGACGTATCCATGACCCTGCTCAACGCTCCGGCCTATGACGAACGGAAGGAACACCTCAAGAAAGCGGCGCTGGTCGGCGCCGGAGTGACCTTTGCGCTGCTGGTAGTGCTGACGCTGGCGGGCTATATCTCCGGCCATGGATGGCTGTTCTCAAACCTGCCGGCAGAGCACCGGGTCAGTTCGTTCTTCGCGGCGCTCCAAAGTAAGGATTACGCGAAGGCGTTCGCCGTGTATACCAACGATCCGGACTGGCAGCGCCACCCGGACAAGTACAAGGACTACCCCGAGGCTTCGTTTCAGGAAGACTGGTCGCATCATGATCCGGTCAATGGACCCGTGAACAGCTACCATGTCGACATTTCAAGGACCGACGGCGAAGGTACCTTTGGGACGGGAATCATTGTGGCCGTGACCGTGAACGAGAAGACGCGCGTTTTCATGTATTACCTACGCAAAAGCGGTGCGCTCACCTGGCCTGCTTTCCACGAACTCGAGTATTAGACCATTTCCCTGTTGGTGGGTTCCCCGAACCAGGCGTGCAATCGCGTTTTCCTTGGGAGAACTAGCGCTCATGTTTTGACCCGCTCTACACCTTCAGGGGATTTGCGGCGTCGCTTCCCTGCTGCCGCCAGCTTCGTTCGATTCGCTTGAGCTGATAACGATGATGCACGATATGTGCGCTCAAAAAGGACAGCGTGGTGGCAAGGGTCATCCAGCCGGAGACAGGGTGCCGGAAGAGGCCGTTGGCGGCATCTTCCGCAGAAACTTCTTTCAGGAAATCCCGCATATGCAGGCGCGTCTGCGACCATGCGTCTGTGATCTCGGCGAGAGCCGCTGTAGCGGATGGCTGGATTTGCCGGGCAGCGGGCGGGATGCTGACTCGGCTTGGGAGCCGGAACAAGATCAGAAGGAAGATGGACTGAACACGATCCTTCAGTGGCACCGGCTGGGCAGCCTGAAGTTTACGCATCATCTGCAGCAGGATGCTGGCTTCCGTCTTCTGCAGATGATCGAGCACCTCGAGGACAGACCACCCTGCATTCGCGGGCCCGAAGCGCAGGCGCCCGTACCGCCCGCGCACAATCTCCGCCAGAAGCTGCTTCTTGCGTGTTTCGAGTTCAGCGAAGAGCTTAGCGTCCAGGCTTCTCATCTCCTTCGAGACGGGGCGCGGCCTACTTCTCGGCCGTGGGTGGGACCAGATTCTTGAGCCGTAAGTACGTGGAAAGCTCGGCGTACTGCTCGTTGTCGTGCGAGATGTTTCCCCAGGCTAGCCCGATGCGCGAACGCTTGTTCTGCCCCACGGCGAGGACCTCCATCACGGAGCCGTCCGCGAGCGCGCCATAGGCTTTGTCGCACTCGTCAAAGGAGGCTTTCAGCCCTGCCACGATCGTAGCCTTGTCCGCGGTATCGGACGGCACGGACTTGGGGTCGAACTTGCCCCCGTTCAGCGTGGTGCAGGTGTGAAACTGCGCCTCGGTGATGTGGTTCACGAT
>CAXUEE010000061.1:10569-16436 GCA_964249905.1 uncultured Acidobacteriaceae bacterium | reverse complement strand
ATCTTACGGTGCACCTTGCGGCTGGCCCGGTGGCCGGAGCAGGGGAGAACCGCCCATAGGAGCAGCTATGCCCGTCCGTCCCCCACTTCTTTTTCTGCTGGCCGCGCTCTGCTCGATGCGGCTTGCCACCGCCCAGCAAACCCCCGCCCAGCAAACCCGTGCCGTCCATCTGAACGTTGCCGTGACAGAAAAGTCGGGAGCTCCCGTCCCCGACCTCACGCAACAGGACTTCACCCTGAGCGACAACAATGCGATGGCGCCCATTGCTTCTTTTCGTGCCGCCACGCTCGCCTCTGAACCGGTGCACGTAATCCTGGTGCTTGACGCCGCCAACACCCGCTTCACCGAGGTCGCCTACGAGCAGGAACAACTGCAAAAGTTCCTCAAATCCAACGGAGGCAAGCTCGCCTACCCCACCAACCTCGCTGTGCTTACCGACACCGGAACACAAAGCGAGCAGACCTTCACCACCGACGGGAACGCGCTCAGCGCCTCGCTCGATCACTACTCCGCCGGCCTTCGCGATATCCGGCGCAGCACCGGCATCTACGGTGCGGATGAGCGTCTCGAGCTCTCGCTCAAGGCCGTCCAGCAGCTGACGAGCTACGCTGCACCCCTGCCCGGCCGTAAAATTCTGATCTTTCTTTCGCCCGGCTGGCCCTTGCTCTCCGGCCCGCGCATCGAGCTCGATGCGAAACAACAGAAACAGATCTTCGGCAACATCGTCTCCTTCTCGACGCAGCTCCGGCAGGCAAACGTCACGCTCTACAGCGTGAACGCGCTAGGCGCGGAGGAAGGCGTTCTTCGCGCCAACTACTACCAGGAATTCCTCAAGGGCGTCAGTACCCCGAGCAAGGTCGATCTGGGCGACCTGGCCCTGCCTGTGCTCGCCTTGCAAAGCGGAGGCCTGGCGCTCCAGGGCAGCACGGACGTGGCCGACTCCCTCAGGCGATGCTTCCTGGATCTTCGGTCGTGGTACGAGATCGACTTCACCCCGCCCCCCTCCGACGCGCCGGAGGCCGCCTACCATCACATCGACCTCAAGCTCGACAAACCGGGCCTGACGCTCCGGACGCGCGACGGCTACTACACCCAGCCTGCGTCCTCGACGGAAAGGTAAGCTGCCCGAAGGGACGAGCACGGACGCACGTGGGCGGCAGGCGGCGGGAGCCGTCATCGGATGGTAACGGAGCGGCTGTTCGTCAAGCTGCGTCGCCCGGCTCGGCTGTGCGGGCTGATAGAATCAGCATCAAAGTCCAGGACAGATCGGCGCAGTTCATTGCGACCGAAAGTGCGATAAGGGAGAGCGGAAAGATGGCGTATGTGATTGCGGAGCCGTGCATCGGGACCAAGGATTCGGCATGCGTGGATGCGTGCCCGGTGGACTGCATCCACCCCAAAAAAGACGAGAAGGGCTACGGCGAAAACGAGCAGCTGTACATCGATCCAGTCGAGTGCATCGACTGCGGCGCGTGCGTGCCGGTCTGCCCGGTTTCGGCGATCTATGCCGGCGATGACCTGCCGGACAAGTGGGCGTCGTTCCAGGAAAAGAACGCTGCCCATTTCGGGCGATAGGACCGGTTTGCGTTGCGACGCGTGGCCTTTCCAGGCCGCGCGTTTTGCTTTTACGGAAGGGAGCGAGCGTGAAGGAAGGCCGGGTCATCCCGCGGGTGGACGAAGCGATCGTGCTGCGGACCTGGCCGTTTCAGGAAGCCGACCTGCTCGTCAGCCTCTTCACCCGGGAGCACGGCCGGCTCAAAGGAGTGGCGCGTCACGCGATGCGTTCACGACGGCGGTTCGGCGGCGCGCTCGAGCCCATGACGCACGTGCGCGCCGCCTGGGCGGAGCGTCCAAAGCAGGAGCTGGTGCGGCTGGACGCGTTTGAGATCGTCAGCTCGCCCTTGACCGGCAGCCTTGACTATGCGCGCGTCGCAGCGCTCGAACTGCTCGCGGAGGTGCTCGACGAGCTGCCCGAAGGCGCGGTCGAGGACGCGGTCTTTCGCCTCACGCTGGCCGTGCTTGCCGAGCTTCGGGTGGATCGGGTGTGGATGCCGGCCACCTACTTCTGCCTCTGGATGAACCGCCTGATGGGCTGGATGCCCGAGCTCGGGAGCTGCCTGGTCTGCGGCGCGCGGCTGGCGGGTCACCCCGTCTGGTACTCGGCAACGACTGACGGAGTCACCTGCGCGGACGATCGGCGGCCGGGAACGACGGCGCTCAGTGCCGTGGAGGTAGCCGAGGCGGTACGCATGTTTCGCGGCACCGTGGGGGCGCTTGCCGAGGAGACCTGGCCGAAGAGCCGTGGCGCCGGGCTGCGGCAGTTCGCCATCACGCTGCTCGAACGCCATCTGGAGCGGCGGCTGCTGAGCGCGCAGGCCCTGGCGCGCGCCTGACTTGGCCGTGTGGAGCTATAATTCCAGTCGTTCGGACCGTATCTGCTGGAGTCGAGGCTGGAGCGGCACTGGAGACAGAAAATGAGTGCACGACCCGAAGGCACGGCAGCCGGGAAGATCACGGCGCTGACTCTGCTGGACAGGAAGCGCAGGGGACAGCGCATAGCCGCCGTCACCGCGTACGACTACCCCACCGCAAGGCTTGCTGACGAGGCAGGCATCGACATGATCCTGGTCGGCGACTCCGTCGGCATGGTCGTGCTCGGCCTCGAAAGCACGCTTCCCGTCACGCTTGAAGACATGCTGCACCATGCGCGGGCAGTCCGGCGCGGCGTGCGGTCCAGTTTCCTGGTCGTCGACATGCCCTACGGCAGCTATCACACCGGGGCCGATGACACCGTGCGTAACGCCCTGCGCCTGGTCAAAGAGGGCGGCGCGGAGGCCGTCAAGCTCGAAGGCGGCGCCGACCGTGCCGCACTGGTAGAGCGCCTGACGCGCGAAGAAATCCCCGTCGTGGCGCACATCGGCCTCACGCCGCAGGCGGTCCACCGCATGGGCGGCTACCGCGTTCAGGGCAAATCGATCGCGGCCATCGACGCCCTCCAGGCGGATGCCGCGGCGCTCGAAGGCGCGGGCGCCGTAGCGCTGGTGCTCGAAGGCGTTCCGCGCGAGGTCGCCACCCGGCTCACCGCCGCCGCCGGCATCCCAACTATCGGCATCGGCGCCGGCCCGGACTGCGATGGACAAATCCTCGTGCTGCACGACATGTTCCAGCTCGGCTTCCGTCCTCCGGCAAAGTTTGTGCGGGCCTTCGGAGATGCGGGCGCGCTGTTCCGGCAGGGCTTTGCTGAGTTTCGCGCTGAAGTCGCCGCGCGCAGCTTCCCCGGCGAACACGAAAGCTACCACCTTTCGCCGGAGATCCGGGCCGAGCTCGAAGCCGACGCCCAGCCCGCCGGGCGCCGCAAGTAGGCCATGCGGATCCTGCACACCATCGCGGCGATGCGTCAGGCTCGGCAAGAGATGGTTCGAGCTCCAGCCCTGCTCGGACTGGTGCCGACCATGGGCGCACTGCACGCCGGGCATCTCTCGCTGGTGCGCGCGGCCAGGGCGGAGTGCGCAGTGGTGGCGGCTTCCATCTTCATCAATCCCACCCAGTTCGGGCCGAACGAAGACCTTTCCCGCTATCCGCGAACCTTCGACGACGACTGCGCGCAGCTCGAGGCGGAGAGCGTCGACCTGCTCTTTGCCCCGGCCGCGGAGGAAATATATCCGCAGGGCCTGCGGACGGCCGTCGAGGTGCAAAAGATCGGAGATCGGCTGGATGGCCTCTCGCGGCCGGGACACTTCCGCGGCGTAGCCACCGTCGTGGCCAAGCTCTTCGGCATCGTCGGCCCGGACCGCGCATACTTCGGACAAAAAGACGCGGCGCAGGTGGCGGTGCTGCGCGCGATGGTCGAGGACCTGAACTTCCCGCTGGATCTGGTCGTCTGCCCGACAGTCCGCGACGCAGATGGTCTGGCGCTGAGCTCGCGCAATCGCTATCTCAGCGCGGAAGAGCGGCAGCACGCCCTGGCCATTCCGCGAGCGCTCGAGCAGATCCCGGCAAGCCTGGCCTCGCCAGCCGAGTTGCGGGGCTGGCTGCGGCAGCGGCTGGAGCAGGCGCCCGGACTGCGGCTGGAGTACGCCGAGGTCGTCGACCGGCAGACGCTTGAGCCGGTGACCGATCTCCGCAGGGGTGCGCTAGTCGCGGTGGCGGCGCACGTAGGCCGCACACGGCTCATCGATAACGTTCTGCTGGAGGCTAGGCAATGAAGGTACTCCTGGGCGTGACCGGCGGGATCGCTGCCTACAAAGCCGCCGAGCTGACCCGCCTCCTGCAGGTGGCGGAGGTCGAGGTGCAGGTCGCCATGACGGCCTCGGCGGAGGAGTTTGTGCGGCCGCTCACTTTTGCCGCGCTGACCGGAAAACAAGTGCTGGGCTCGCTCTGGCAGCCTCCAACCAGCGGTGAAGGCGAGTTTGCCATCGAACACATCGCGATTGCCCAGGCCATCGACGCCCTGGTCGTCGCGCCCGCAACCGCCAATAGTCTCGCCAAGCTGGCTCATGGCCTGGCCGACGACCTCCTCTCGACCGTGTATCTCGCGACCCGAGCTCCCGTGATCGTGGCGCCGGCCATGAACGTGAACATGTGGAACCACCCCGCGACCGAGGCCAATCTGCGCACGCTTGAGCAGCGTGGAGTCGAGATCGTGCCGCCCGGCGCAGGCTATCTGGCCTGCGGCATGACCGGCAGCGGAAGGCTGGCGAACGTCGAGACGATCGCCGCGGCGGTGCTGGCGCAGCTAAGGCGGGGCAGGCATGCAGTGGGGGATCTGGCCGGGGAGCACATCCTGGTAACCGCCGGCGGGACGCGCGAGGCAATCGATCCGGTGCGGTTTCTCGGCAATCGCTCCAGTGGCAAAATGGGCCATGCGCTGGCCGCGGCGGCTGCGGCTCGCGGGGCAAAGGTGACGCTGGTCACGGCCTCCAGGCTGGATGGGCCGGCGGGCCAGCACACGGTGCGCGTGGACACTGCGGCCGAGATGCGCGCGGCGGTGCTCGAGCACCTGGGGCAAGCGACCGTCGTTATCGGGGCCGCGGCCGTGGCGGACTTCCGGGTGCGCGAGGTTTCCCCGGTCAAACTTCGCCGCGACGGCCGTCTCACACTGGAGCTGGAAGCGACCGAGGACATCCTCGCCGAGGTGGCCGAGCGCCGTCGTCCGGGGACGCTGGTCATCGCGTTTGCCGCGGAGACAACCGATCTCGCCGCGAACGCGCGGGCAAAGCTGCTGCGCAAAGGCGTGGACGCGCTGGTGGCCAACGACGTCTCAGGAGCGGGAATCGGCTTCGACGCAGAGCGGAACGCAGGCCTGTGGCTCACGCGGGAGACGACCGAAGAGTTAGGGGAAAGCTCAAAGCGGCTGATGGCTGACAGGATCCTGGACCGGGTACAAGTTCTCCGGGCGGAGCAGCACCGTTTGTCAGAGGAAACGAAGCAGAGCCATCCAGCCTCGACAGCAGCCGTTGAGGTTGGATAAGCCTCGATTCCCAACCACTTGTCATCCTTCGCCCAAAAGGCGCAGAACCTACTCTTGTCCTCCTTCGCCGAAGGCTTTCTCTGTCAGGATAGCTACACCCGCTGGAACATCACTCAGTCATTTCGGCCCAGCCGACGCTTCAGAGCCGCAATCCCAGCCAGGCCAAAGCCAGTCAAGGTGAGCACCAAAGAGTCCGGTTCCGGGGTCACGGTCGGGCCGATCTCGGATACGACCAGCGAGCTTCCGGGGTCGCCGAGCGGAGCTCCGATGTAAACGAAAGAGGTGAGGTCTGGGTCGCCGGCACCAGCGCCGGTGGCCGTGCCGGGATAGGTGCCGAGCAGTTGAGAGGGCGTCTCGGTACTCGTGAAGTCGAAGCCGGTGAGCGATTGTCCGGGAG
>CAXUEE010000061.1:1367-10559 GCA_964249905.1 uncultured Acidobacteriaceae bacterium | reverse complement strand
GAGCAGGCTGGAGGTGGAGGTCCACTGCAGGGCGTGGCCTGCGTTGGTCGAGACCTCCGTCCATCCGGCGGGCGAGCTGATGGAGGAGGGAGTCACCGTCAGGAAGCCTGCTCCGGGAACCCAGCCGAACCAGAAGGTTCCAATCGTGGTGCTACCGGTATTGTTCAGCGTCAGACTGTAGCTGTACACACCCGGAGAGACCTGCGGGTCCGACAGAGTAGCACTGGCGGAGATTCCGGAAGCAAGTAAGGCCGAGCTGGAACAGGCGAGAAAGCCCGAAAGGACGAGAGCTTTCCAGAGCGAGTGGACGGAGCTGGTCATGGATGAATCTCCTATGAAGAGAACTTAGCATCTGCGCTTGACCCGAATGTCACGGAATTGTCACGCTGCTGTCCTTGTTTCTGCGAAGAGCTTGCGTCCTGTCCGCTGAGCATCTGCCCGGCAGGGGGAAAGGACGAATCGAGTCAGCTCTGGATTGAGCGGTGCTCCAGGCGCGCAAGAATGCCGTTCCAAAGGTCGAGGCGCGCTTCAATGGCCTGGGCTGCGGCATCGCCGGCCTCGGTCCAAAGGGCGTCGTTGGTGCCGCAGAGGTCCTCGATCATGCGCAGGGACAGCGGGCCATGGTCTTCACCGTCCACCTCGATGTGGCGCTCCAGATACCAGACGAACTTGGTGAGGTTGTTGTCGCGGTGATCGATCTCCCGCACCAGCGCGCGAAAGATAGTGGGAATCGCGTCCTCGCGGCCGAACGTAAAGGCCGCGGCGAGGGCGGCCACGGAGCCGGAGCGGATCAGGGCGAACGTGGACTCGACGAAGCGGCAAGCCTCCCCGGGAACGCCGGCCGGGGTGCGAAACGCATGGACCGAGGTCGACGGTGTAATCGAGGCGAGCAGCGCGCGGATGGGTGCGGTCCCAGCGCCGAACTCCTCCATCGCCTCGACGTAAAGCTCGAAGTGCGAGACAGGGCGGCCGGCGTAGACGTCGGATTCCTCGCCAAGAACGATCTCGTTCACAAAGCGGCGGGAGTCCGGACTCGCGCTGGGCGTCCAGGGCACGGAGGTGCAGGTAATCCGCGACTGCAGCGCCTTCAGCAAGGACATGAAGTCCCACACTGCAAAGACGTGCGACTGCATAAACAAGCGAAGATGCTCGGGCGTTCGTATGGAGGCGTAGAGCGGATGCGCGGCAAGCCGGGCCTGGAGCGGAGCCAGCCGCGTCCGAAGTTGCTCGAGCGAGCCGGGCTGAAGATCGGGATCGGACACAAGTGCGCTCACACCATCGATTATCCCTGAATGGGGCCGGTATAGGTGTCGGGGTAAAATCGTGGGATTGCCCGGATTTGCCGGGAGAGACGAGCTGCGCGATGGGTGTTGGTGAGAACAAAAAGGCGCTCACGGTCCCGCTCACATTTCAGGAGCTGCTGTTCACCTTGCAGCGCTTCTGGGCTGAGCGCGGCTGCGTGCTGCAGCAGCCGTACGACATCGAGGTAGGCGCGGGAACCATGTCGCCCGACACCTTCCTGCGCGTGCTCGGGCCGAAGCCGGTGCGCATCGCCTACGCGCAGCCCAGCCGCCGTCCCGCCGACGGACGCTACGGCGAAAATCCCAACCGGCTCTTCCGCCACACGCAGATGCAGGTCATCCTGAAGCCGCCGCCCGTCAACGTCCAGGAGCTCTACCTCGAAAGCCTCGAAGCCATCGGGATCGACCTCCGCGAGCACGACCTCAAATTCGAAGAAGACAACTGGGAGTGGCCCGTGGGCGGCGCCTGGGGCGTCGGCTGGCAGGTCATGCTCGACGGCCTGGAGATCACCCAATTCACCTACTTTCAGCAGTGCGGCGGCATGGACCTTGACCCCATCTCGGGCGAGATCACCTACGGCCTCGAGCGTATCGCCGGCTTCCTCCAGGATATGGACTCGATCTACGACATCGTCTGGGCAGTCGAGCCTGACACCGGCAAGCAGACCACCTACGGCGAGATGCGGCTGGCCGAGGAAGAGCAGTTCTCCGCGTACGGATTCGACTACGCCGAGGTCGCCTCCTTGTGGGAACACCTGCGCCTCTATGAGGCGGAGTGTCTCGGGCTGCTCGACCGGGCTCGCGGGTATGAGGGTATGGAGCCGCTCCAGTTGAAGCGCTTCCCGGTGCTCGGAGCCTACGAGCTGGCGCTCAAATGCTCGCAAATGTTCAACCTCCTGGACGCGCGCGGTGCGATCTCGGTGACCGAGAGGGTAGGCGTCATGGCGCGGATCCGGACGCTGGTGGTTGGCGTGGCCAAGGCGTACGCGGGGCAGCAAGCAGCTTTGGCAGCTGCAAAGGTGTAAAGAAGCGAGCGCAAAGGACGCGAAGGGCTGCGCAAAGGACGCAACGAAGACGATGGATTTTTTGCTGGAGATTGGCTTGGAAGAAGTTCCGGCGCGCATGATCGCGGATGGGGCCGAACGCCTGCGTGAACGTGTGCTGACGATTCTCCGTCAGAACAACCTGCATGCTTCGGCTTCGGGGCATACGGTCTTTTCGACGCCGCGCAGACTGGCCGTTCATGTCATGGATGTTGCTGAACAGCAGCCGGAGATTATGGAGCAACTTACCGGCCCCTCGAAACAGGTTGGCTTTCGCGACGGAGTTCCGACCGCTGCGGCTGAGGCATTTGCAAAGAAAGCCGGAGTACCGGTGGCCGAGTTGCAGATCAGCAACACTCCAAAGGGCGATTACCTGACTGCGCGCGTGACACGTTCCGGTAGGTCAGCATCGGAAATCATTGCGGAGCAGCTTCCGAAGGAGTTGGCTGCAATTGCCTGGCCGAAGAACATGTACTGGCGCGCGGGCAAGCCGGAGCGCTTTGTGCGGCCGG
Organism: uncultured Acidobacteriaceae bacterium; assembly: GCA_964249905.1. Lineage (GTDB taxonomy): Bacteria > Acidobacteriota > Terriglobia > Terriglobales > Acidobacteriaceae > Edaphobacter. The sequence goes on along the minus strand of CAXUEE010000061.1, from coordinate 7,703 downwards.
TGCGCTGGCTGCTGGCGCTGCTCGGCAGCGACGTTGTTCCCGTTCAGTTCGCGGGGTACACGGCGGGACGCGTCACCTACGGTCATCGCGTACTCTCCGGCCCGCAGCCAATCTCGATCGGCGCGCCGGAGGCATACGCCGACGCCCTCACCGAAGCCCACGTCATGGCGGACGTCGAACTCCGCCGGCACACCATCCGCAAAGCCCTCGACCGCGTCTGCCGGACAGTGGAAGACACGCGCTGGCGCGAGGATCACGCCCTGGTCGACAAAATGACCCACCTCACCGAGTGGCCGAGCGTCCTCCTGGGCAGCTTCGACAAGGAGTATCTCGCGCTGCCTCAAGAAGTCCTCGTCACCGTCATGCGCGATCACCAGAACTACTTTGCCGTCGAAACGGCTGGATCCGCAGAGACGGGCGGCAAGCTCGCCCCATACTTCCTCGCTGTCCTCAACACGGCGCCGGAGGAGGCAGCCCAGGCCGTCATCCGCCACGGCAACGAGCGGGTCCTGCGCGCGCGCTTCAACGATGCCCGCTTCTTCTGGCAGTTCGACCAGCGCATGACCCTCGAGGAGCGCCTGCCGCTGCTCGAAAAAGTGACCTTCCAGAAAGATCTCGGCAGCTACGCCGCAAAGTCCGAGCGCGTGCGTCAGGTCGCGGAACTGCTCGGCGGACTGGCCCGGGAGCGTGGCGCGAAGCTTGACAGGGCGGCGCTCGACACAGCCGCCCGCCTCGCCAAAACCGACCTGACCTCCGAGCTGGTCAAGGAGTTCACCGAGCTCCAGGGCGAGATCGGCGGCCTCTACGCCCGGGCGCAAGGCCTCAGCGAGGCCGCGGCTGCCGCGATCTACGACCACTACCGGCCCGTCTCGATGGAAGACCGCATCCCCCGCACAACCGAAGGCCAGCTGCTCGCGCTCGCCGACAAAGCCGACACCATCGCCGGCCTGTTCGGCCTCGGCCTCGAGCCGACCGGGTCCAAAGACCCCTTCGCGCTGCGCCGCGCCAGCAACGGCATCGTCAAGATTCTCGCCGAGGGCACGCTCCCGCTACGGTTGGGCGACGTAGCACGCGCGGCAGTTGCAACGGATGGTCAACGTGAGTTGCTGGCGCAGCGCGTCGAAACTTTCCTGGCGGAGCGCCTGGAGTTCTATCTGCGCGAGGTCAAAAGACAGGCGTACGACGTCGTGGCGGCGGTGCTGGCCGTTGGCGCAGACGATGTACGCGACGCCGTGGCGCGCGCCGAAGCGGTCTCGGCAGTGCGCGCCAGCGAGGATTTCGCAGCCGTCTCGGCGGCGTTCAAACGCATGAAGAACATCCTCGCGCAGGCGCGCGAGAATCGAATTGCTGTGGCGAATGCGGTGGATGTGGCGATGCTGAAGGATGGCGCTGAACTGACGCTTGCAGAGAAAGCCGCGGACCTGGAGCGAGATGTCGCAGACCTGCGATTTTGGCAGGACTATCGCGGCGCGCTCGAGGCCATCGCCACCCTCCGCCCGGAGGTCGACGCCTTCTTCGACGCGGTCCTGGTCATGGACCCCGACGAGACCATACGCGCCAATCGCCTCGCGCTCCTCGCGAGGACCCTCGGCGACTTCGGCGGCATCGCGGCCTTCGCGGAGCTCGTGGTGGCGGGGTGAGCCCGAAATCCAGCCCAGCCTTCAGCGCGGCAGAGCGGGCCGCCGTCTACCGGGTGATCCGCGAGCGGCGCGACGTGCGGCAGGGATTCACCGACCGCCCGCTGCCCGAAGATGTGCTGCGACGGATCCTCGAAGCGGCGCACTGTGCGCCCTCGGTCGGCCTTATGCAGCCGACCCGTCTCGTGGTGCTCCGCGACCCGGCGCTGCGGCGGCAGGTTCGGGAGGCCTTTACGACGGCCAACCTCGAAGCCGCAGCCCGCTACCAGGGCGCGCAGGCGGAGGAATATAAAGCGCTCAAGCTCGAAGGCATCGTCGAATCAGCCGTGAATGTGTGTGTCCTCTGCGACAGGTCGAGCGAGCAGGGCCACGCCCTGGGCAGGCAGTCCATGCCGGAAACGGCGCTCTACTCGACCGTATGCGCGGTAGAAAATCTCTGGCTGGCCGCCCGCGCGGAAGGCATCGGCGTCGGCTGGGTCAGCATCCTCGACCCGCACCGGCTCTGTGCCCTGCTGCAGATACCAGCGCACCTTACCCTGGTCGCTTACCTCTGCATGGGGTACGTCGATCGCTTTGAGACTGCGCCGGAGCTGGAACGGCTGGGTTGGGAAAAGAGACGCGGCCTGGAAGCCTGCCTCGCCTGGGATCGCTGTGGAGACTGGTAACGGATCGCAGGGTACCCGTTACTTACGGATCAACAATTTCGGTGGTAGGCTGCCGTTAGTAACTAACGGAGGTAACTTGCTACGGTCCGGCTCTCTCCTTGCTGCTTTGGGATATGTCTTGCTCTCGGCTTCCGCCCATGCTGACACGCTGCTTTATACCTTCACGACGACGGCCTCCGGCGACTTCAATCCCACTGGCGCCATTGTGTCCACGCCCTTCACCAACGTCCCCTTGACCGTGAGTACAACGGTCCAGAGTGCAGACGTGCAGACCGCCCTCCTCGCCTCTGGCGCCAGCTACACCTACGTCGCGGGAGTGCCGCTGACGATCAACGTCCTGGGGTCTGCCTGTGCACGGACACGAGTGACATCAACTACATTACCTTGAATTATCAAGGCAAATCTGCTTGCACTTGCAGCTTGCGAAAGCGCATCCAGTGTCGTTTCCATGGCGGACGAACCTCTTGAGCTCATTCCTTCTTTCCTGACCGCCGGAACCAGAACGCTGGTCGCTGCCCTCTGTAGAGTGAACCAAAAGTCAGCCGCAAGCCTGATGGACTTGTTCTACAGTGAATTGCGGGCACAGTCCGAAGGGGTAAGCATCGCAGAGGCATTGCGTCGTTCCATACTTCACCTGCAGCACGATGCGATGTTCTCGGCACCGTACCACTGAGCTCCCTATACTCTGAACGGAGATTGGCGCTGGAGGCAATGATGGACGAAGAAATTCTGTTGGAAGCGGAATGAAGCCCGGACCCCAATGAAGTGGAAGAAATGGGGTCACAGGTTCCCCACTTGATCGGAGACCAGGAACTCCGCGGTTGCCGTTTTCTTCTCGTGCGTCGCGCGGCGGAGCCGTTCAAGACAGATTCGCTGAAGGGATTGGCAGTTGAGTTGGCATGCACTTTCCAGCCGGCCCCAAACACCCGGTTTAGCTGGGCTCAGATAGTTCTCAATCTGGTCCAACCAGCAGACGCCAATTTCCTCGACGTCGGACCGGAAGCAGTGCGCGAAAGTGAGCCCGGGCGTTTTTCGACAGCAAGGGGAAGCTGGGCGTAAAGTACATGCCCCTGAGCTCCGAAATGGAAGAATCTGCAAAACAGCAGTTTTCTGTGTACCACTGTGATATTCAAGGTAGTGGAGCAAGTACAAGAAGGGCCCGCTGGGACTTTCGAAAGAATCCACATACATTACAGGGGCTCGGGCGGAACCAATCGCTCACCTTCCTTCTGCCGGAAGCACCCCACTTCGCGTTTCAAGCCAGCATGTCAGCCAGGATTGTCCGTGGCGGTCTAAACGGCGTCATTGAATCTGCCAGAAGTCTGATATCTGGTCCGAATGTTGCCTTTTACGCTGTCGAGGTTGATTACCCGCCGCCTCAGCCTCGAGGATTGCACGATCTCTCTTCGGGTGAGCGCCAAAGGGGAACATCCCGGACGATAAGCGCATTGTCGCTATCCTACAGTGTGCTCTTTGACATATGTTTTAGGCGAAACAGTCGCGCGACGATTGCGTTTCCAAACTGCTGGGGAGTTCATTCCGCTTGCTTCCGGCCCCCTAGCGCCGGTTGCGCGGCAGGAATCGAGTTCGTCCTCCTAAACCCTCCCCTCGTTAGTTCTGTGAAAAGCGTTCCCATAGCTAATAATCCAACGAACAACTCTTTTCAAAGAGTGAATTTGCTTAAGGCGTCAGCTTAGAACAGAGATGCGAATCATCTCCGAGAAAGAGATTTGCTGTTACTGATCCGGCGACGCGCGGGCAGGCTGCTGATTATGGCTTCCGCGTTATCTGCCCAGCCCACAAGCGCTTTGCTAGCTGCGCGGCCATGCTCAACCGTCATTTCAAAGAAAGCTTTCTCTTCCCGACTAAGCGGCCCATCAAGGATGCTCTGTGTGAAGGTGTCGAACTGCCGGAGCAGTTGCTCATGATGCACCCGGCTCGCCGTGACAAGTTCGGCTGCTGCTTGCGTGGGCATCCTGCTACCGAAGAAAAGCTTCAGCAACATTTCGTTATCTTCGTGCCGTGGAATAACCGGCTCGCTCAACCACGCAGCTAGAGCCTGCCTGCCCTTGGCCCTAATGCTGTAAAGCTGCTTACGCCGTCCTATGTGTGTCTTCTCCGGGGCATGCGGCCGTATCATACCCTCGTCGACTAACTCCCGCAGTCGGGGGTAGATGTTGCCGTAGCTCTCACTCCAGAAATTGACCGTGGATGAGGCGATCGCCTTTTTGAGGTCATATCCGGACCGCTTACCTCCGAAGGACAACATGCCCAGGAGTGCGAAGCGGCTCGCTTTTTCACGGCTGCGCTTGCTGGGTTGCTCTAACTTTGGATCTGCTTCTGCCCTCGGATCTGCTTCTACCTTCGGATCTGCTTCTGCCTTCGGATCTGCTTCTGCCTTCGCAGCGGAGAGTTGCAATTTTTTCACAGAATTAGTATATATCGAGTCGATACATTATGCTTTGGAGGTGTGCATTGGCAACTCTTTTCACATGGTTAATCTCGCTACAGTTCTTCATCATCGTCAGCCACGATCTGGTCAATGTTCCAGGCTGGGTCCATGGGTCGCAGGTACAGGCACAGGTTGGAAGGGGTAAGGTGTGGCTCGCTACGCTGATCAACAGCCTATTCTCTGGGGTCGCCGCTGCCTTGGCGCTGCTGTACTGGCATCGCCCCAGACCTGCCTCCGTTCCGAACTACTGGATCCTCTATTGCGCCGTGGCCGTACTCTCCGCCATCGGCATGTGGTACATACCCTACTTCCGAGGAGCCCCCGAGAAGATCAAACGAACCTACCTCCACATGTATGCGGGTACGCGCCAAATTCTTCCTGCACGTGGCGACAACCCACGCCCAAACGCTTTCCATCTCGGGCTGCACGTCTTATTCGTGCTGACCCTTTCGCTGGCGCTTGCCCTGCGCTTTCGTCATTAGCGGAGCGTAAGTGTATCTGTCAAAATACTCATGGATTGTTGTAGATCGCGTATGCGCCCATTGAGTACCACATTGCTTCCGACATGCTGACTTGCCAGGATTAGTCAAGTCTGCCGCTAGCGTTCTCGGTGGATTGCGAGCAATACGTCAGTTTGAGCCTGTCGACGTGGATTACTGCATTGCTTGCTGAAATAACGGCAACACACCCAACCAGAGCAGTTCCAAAGTTCGCCCCCACGAGGATGTGATTGACAACTCAGACCCAAGCGCGATGACGACAAAGACGGGAGCGAGCCAGAAGGCCGGAGAAAGGACCGTAGTAGTACGAGCAAGCTCTTCACGGTAGAAGCGAATAAGCCCCGAGTTGTCGTCCCGATCCGGCACATTTGAATCTTGACTAATAAAGTGGAAAACTAAGGCCAAAATCGACCCGGCACTGCGGGCGAATTCCTTTTCTTGTCTCTCGTGGGGGAACTGGTATCGCGGATGCCATCATCAGTACCTAGCTCTATGAGATCGGTTGGAATCTGGTCACTTACTTCCACTTTTCTCCTCATTGGGGTAGCGCTCCAGAATCTTGAAAAGATTCAAGAACGAAAGCAATGTCGACACGCGGAATGCCACGCACAGAGCCCGTATAGCAGCTGAGGATTACGCCGCGAAGGGCAAGGACATGCCCATTACTGTCTTGATCGGCGGTCCAACGCTAGACCACATCGCTTCCATGATGAGCAACCCGGGTAGTGATGATTGGGAGGTGCTCGGCGGACTTTACGGCGAGCCGGCCAGGCTTGTCAAAGGCATCACGAATGATCTTCCGATTCCAGCCAATGCTGAAATCGTGATTGAAGGTCGCATCATTACCTCTGAGGGCTGGGTCCATGATGAAGGGCCTTACGGGGAGTACACGGGGACATATGGCGGCGGCCTACCTCATAACAACCGCTTCGTTGTCGATTGCATCACGCATCGTAAGGACGCGATCCTGCATCAAGACTCGATCTGGTGGAGACGACAAGCAGGCGTTGGCCATCATGCTTGCGGGCTCCCGGCAGTGGATGCCGAAGACTGCCTACGTGTTTGATGAAGACATCGACATC
>CAXUEE010000061.1:0-1357 GCA_964249905.1 uncultured Acidobacteriaceae bacterium | reverse complement strand
TACAACGATGAGCGAGTGAAGTGGGCACAGGCCTGGAGGTTCAATCCCGAAACTGGCGTGATGCTGCTTCAGCAGCAGAACATGCTGCCGCTCGATCCAAGCCTGAATACGCAGAGGCGAAAAGCATGTCCGACGATGAGATCGCTAAGAAACTGGAAGCGATGATTCGTGAGAAGCCACGGAGTTGGAACGAGATCGTGACACACTTCGCAAGCCAGCCGTACCGCAATCTTTACCGCGCTTTCGGCCGACTCCGCCCGAAGCTGGGCCGCATGGCAGATCAGAGGCCGGACTATCCTTATACCTTCTCCGACACGGACTTCGTTCATTCTGTCCAGAAGCCGCGTCCCGATGAATAGACTCGGCGCATTTTTAATGCCGTCACATCCTCCCGAACGCAGCATAGCCGAGGGGCTGGCCCTAGACCTGGAAGAGCTTGCTCGGCTGGACTCTTTCGGATTCGAGGAGGCTTGGATTGGGGAGCACTTTACCTCGCTCTGGGAGCCGTGCCCTGCTCCCGACCTGCTCATCGCGCAAGCGCTTCAGAGGACGACTACTATTCGACTTGGTTCGCTAGGGCATCTACTTCCCTATCACCATCCAGTAGAGCTCGCTCATCGCGTAGCGTACCTCGACCAGATGGCAAAGGGCCGCTACGCCTTGGGGGTTGGACTCAGCGCCCTCCCGACGGACCACCAACTCTTCCGGCTCGATACGACTGGCGGCCGAAACCGCAGGATGACTTTCGAGGCGCTCGACATTATGACGCGCCTTTGGACCTCCGGTTCGACGGACTATCAGGGAGAATTCTGGAGTACAGGCAACACGGATTCTGTTTTCGAGACACTCGGGTACCATCTCGGGCCTTATCAGCAACCACATCCACCCATTGCAATCGCAGGACTGACGCCTGGATCAGAGAACCCCAAGTTGGCCGGCGAGAAAGGGTATCTGCCGGTCAGCCTCAGCATCAGTCCTGATGCGGCGATTACCGCAAGACATTGCGGACGCGGTAGAGGAAGGTGCGAGGCGGACCGGGCGCGTTCCTAAGCGCACGGATTGGAGAATCATCCGAGACGTCTATGTAGCGCCAACCGATCAAGAAGCCCGAGAGTGCGCACTCAACGGCATGATGGGGCGCTGCTGGCGCGAGTTCCTGCTCCCTCTTTACTTCAGCCTTGGCCTGGGATCGATGTTGAAGCTGCATTCAGCGATGCCGGATGAGGCGGTCACCCTCGAATACCTCTGTGATCATCTATGGCTGGTCGGATCACCCGAGACGGTCGCTCAACGCATCAGCAACCTAGATGCAGCTGTTGGCGGATTCGGCTATCTGCTCATTGCCAGCTATGACACA
>CAXUEE010000060.1:6834-16795 GCA_964249905.1 uncultured Acidobacteriaceae bacterium | reverse complement strand
TCCGCGAAGGCGGCAGGACGGTCGGCGCAGGAACCATCTCGGAAATCGTCAAGTAAGACAAGCGTAGAAGGGATCAGGCGGCGGGCTTCGGCTCGCCGCTTTCCTTTGTGGCGGTATTTAGAATTGCTGCATGATCATCGAAATTGAAGGAACCCGTACGAGCGATGAGGCGTGGAGGCAGGCGAGATCAGTACCGCTTCACCGGCTTTGGGAAGAGACAAACCAGGAAGTAGGCTGGCGATCCGAGGATGATCCCGGTGCGGAGCAAATCGCCAGACGTTTGCATGCGATTAAAGTCACACAGATGGAACTGCTTGCAAAGTGTACCAAGGTGTCCCGGCTTGCCGTCAGCTGGCTGAGCACGTCTGATTTGCATGGCGAGGTCTTGCTGGTGAGGCTGCGTTGTCTGCGGGGGATTTTTGACCTGCAAATACAGTTGAATGATGAAGTTCAGAATATCGAGGTTCGAGAAGAGCTTGTTGACGATCTTCTACAGGCTGGTTCACGCGATGCCGAAGAGTCTCTGCTGCGCCTTTTTGAGGCAAACTTCGGCCGGTTTGCGGTTCTTAAAGCATCATGAGAATTATCGAGGTCGATGCATCGATCTTACCCTCGGAAGATGGCCGAGCCATTCTCGCATCAACGGGAATTCGACTTGAGGCTTTCAGCTGGTTACAGGTGGATGTCGCCGAGGCGGAGGAGATGGGCCTGTGGCTCGTTTGACAAGAGACGGTGTGCCGCGTGTGCTCATGCTGCGATGGGACTACATCCTAGCGGTCGACATTCCCGCCAGAGTTGAGGTGATGCGGATGGGCCTACGGCAGAGTTGAATGCATATTAGGGACTAAAGCTGGCTATCGTCGGTGTTCTCGTGGAATAATAGAAGAGCCGAGCGTGGCCTGACCGCTCTGTCTCCGTTTACAATCAGGAATACAGGTTGCAGGCGCCTTAAGCCTGCGTCGCGGCGTGTCGGGTTCGAGTGTTTAGCTCATGTTCCCGGCAGCTGCTTGCCAGCCGAAGCGGCTGGCCACGATAGGAGAAATATCATGCGCGAGATCATCACTCTGCAATGCCCCGAGTGCAAACACCGGAACTACTCCACCACGAAAAACAAGCGGACCACCACGGGCCGGCTTGAGTTCTCAAAGTTCTGCAACACCTGCCGCAAGCACACGGCGCACAAAGAGACCAAGTAGGCTCTACAGCGGGTGAGCCATCGCTCTCCCGCACCCTGGGGGAGTAAGCTCAACGGTTAAACTGTCGGTCTCCAAAACCGAACTTCTCGGTTCGAATCCGAGCTCCCCCGCCAGTTCTGAGTAAACAAAGCAGCAGATGACAGACGTTGAGGCATGGCGATGGCAAAGACAACAGCATTAGTGGCAGAGCCTACCACCGGGCTGGACCGGCTCAAAACGGGTCCGGCCCGGCTCGGCGAGTTCCTCAAAGACGTGCGCGCCGAAATGAAGAAGGTCATTACGCCTTCGCGCGAAGAAGTCAAAAACACGACCATCGTGGTCATCGTCACGGTCTTCATCTTCGCCGGATACTTTGCCATTGTGGATGCGATCGCCGGCAACGCCATCACATTTGTCTTCAACCACCTCGCCAAGTCGACCTAGGTCGGCTGGCTGCTGGTTCATTCGATACTTCAGGCTTTGCGGCGTTGCGGCGCAGAAGAAGGTTACAGGTATGGCTGTCGAGCAGGTAAATTCGGAAGAGCAGCTGCCGCCTGAGGGCGATGGTGAACATCTCGCTCCTCCGGCCAATGAGAATTTCAAGTGGTACATCATTCATGCCTACTCGGGGTTCGAGCGCAAAGTGAAGGAGTCGCTTGAGAGCCGCATCCGCGCCTACAATCTCGAACAGAAAATTGGCCGCATCGAGATTCCGCTCGAGCCCACCACCGAGCTGCGCAATGGCAAAAAAGTGACTATTGACCGCGTGTTCCTGCCCGGCTACGTCTTCGTCGAGATGGATCTCGACAATGACTTGTGGCATGTAATCAAGAACACGCCTCGCGTTACGGGCTTCCTGGGCACGGGCGACAGCCCCGTCGCTTTGAGCGAGACCGAAGTCGCCAGCATGTTGAACCGGGCCGACGTCTCGAAGGACAAGCCCACCATGAAGGTCAAGTTCGACAAGGGCGAGCAGGTCCGGATCAACGAAGGGCCGTTCACCAACTTCAACGGCGCGGTCGATGACGTGAACGAAGAAAAGCAGACCCTGAAGGTCATGGTCAGCATCTTTGGCCGTCCCACCCCCGTCGAGATCGAGTTCTCCAAAGTCGACAAGATGGCCGACTAATATCTGCAGGAAAATGCGCGGCGGACTTCCCTCCGCAGCCGGAAGCGAAGAGGAACTATATGGCACCGAAGAAGATCAATGGATACGTCAAGCTGCAGGTGATGGCCGGCAAGGCGACACCCGCCCCGCCGATCGGCCCCGCGCTCGGTCAGGCGCAGGTCAACATCATGGAGTTCTGCAAGCAGTTCAACGATCGCACCAAAGACCCCGGCATGGCCGGCCTGACAATCCCCGTCGTGATCACCGTCTTTGCCGATCGCACCTTCAGCTTCATCACCAAGACGCCGCCCGCGCCGGTGCTCCTCAAAAAGGCTGCCGGCATCGATAAGGGCTCCGGAACGCCTAATAAGGACAAGAAGGGCAAAGTCACCGAGAAGCAGATCATGGAGATTGCCACGCAAAAGATGCCCGACCTGAATGCGACCACTGTCGAAGCGGCGGCGAGGAGCATCCGCGGTACGGCTCGCTCCATGGGCATCGAAGTCGTCGCGTAGAGCGACCTGCCTCAACCCACAGGGAGGATGCGAGTTTTATCTCGTACCCTCCCTTTTTCGTTAGGATGGAGTGGCTGTCCTCGTGTTTCGCCCGCTCAAGCCTACGCCGTAACCGGCACATGCGCCTTGAGAAAGGCACTCGCGTAGCGTTCCGGCATGGGCGCGCGTTTCATGTTCGTGCCCACCACGACGTGCGTGGTAGCGCCCTCGCACAGCAGCAGTTCATCTCCCGCGCGATGGAGCGCATAGGTGAAGCGGAGCACCGAGCCGCGTATGCTGGCCAGCGTCGTGCGAACGATCAGCTCGTCATCATACCGGGCCGGAGCCTTATAACGGCACGTCGCCTCGACGACCGCAATGCCCACGCCTTCCTGCTGTTCCATCGATTTATAGTCCAGGCCCAGGGCGCGAATCAGGTCGGCGCGCCCCACCTCAAACCACACAAGATAGTTCGAGTGGTACACGACACCCATCTGGTCGGTTTCTGCGTAGCGTACGCGCAAGCGGGATTCTGAGGTCATGTGTCTAGTTTAAGGCACATTTCAAGCCGGCCAGATAGGTTTGCGTTTTTCGAGGAAAGCGGCAAGTCCCTCGTGGAAGTCAGCCGTCTCCCGGACCGCTGCGTTCGCCTTCAGCGCCGCTTCAAGAGCATGATCGAGCCATGGCCGGTTCTGCTCGGCCAGCAGAGCCTTGGTCGCACGCAGAGAACCGGGCGAGTTGGCGATCAGTGTCTCTGCTAGCTCGTGTGCGCGAGACAGGAGTGCTTCGGGCGGATGAACCTCGTTGACCAGCCCCAGGCTGTGCGCATCGTTCGCGGAGAGCAGCCGGCCGCTGAGCAGGAGATCCCGTGCTCGTTTGTCACCGATCTGCAAAGCGAGGTACGCCGAAACCAGGGCGGGGATGAATCCGATTTTCACCTCGGTATAGCCGAACTTTGCAGCAGGCACCGCGAGCGTGAAATCACAGATGGTCGCCACTCCCGCGCCGCCCGCAATCGCGTGTCCGTTGACGGCAGCGATCGTCGGGATGGGAAGCTCGTACAGTGTGCGGAAGATACGCGCGATGCGGTGCGCGTCGTCGGCAAGCTCGAGCGCGGACTTGCCGCGCATGGCCTGCAACGCCGATAAGTCGAGACCGGCACAGAACGCATCGCCCGCTCCGGTAAGCACCAGCACACGGACGGACTTGGCCTGGGCGGTGTCGTCCAAGGCGTCGAGCAGCTCGTTCTGCATCCTGGGAGTCAGCGCGTTGCGGCGCTCCGGGCGATTGAGAGTCAGGGTCCGGATGCCGTCTTCATCATGAGCGAGAACGGTAGCCGTCAAAGTTCAAGGGTCCTCTCCCGGGCATGGCTGCGGATAAAGTCAACAGTGGTTTGGATCGGGGTTCCGGGGCCGAAGATAGCAGACACGCCCGCCTCCCGCATACGATCCTCATCCTGGACCGGAATCGTGCCGCCGAGGACCAGCAAGATGTCTTCCGCCCGCTGGGCACGTAAGAGGTCATGGATGCGGGGAACGATCGCATTGTGAGCACCAGAGAGAATCGACAGGCCGATGCAATCGACGTCTTCCTGGATGGCGGCGGAGACGATCATCTCAGGCGTCTGCCGCAGTCCGGTGTAGATGACCTCCATGCCGGCATCGCGAAGTGCGCGAGCGATAATTTTCGCACCGCGGTCATGGCCGTCGAGTCCGGGCTTGGCGACAAGGACGCGGATGGGGGCTTGGGGCATCGAGCCCAAGTATACGGGGCACACAAAACGGCAGGAATCTACTTTTGGGTGATATCACCCGGGTCAATCCAGGGAAGCAAACAGCTCTGGAAGATCGAGGTAGACAGGGGAGTTTGGCAGGGTCAGGCGAGCGCCACGAACCAGCTGCAGACCGGTGGCCGTGTACGTCAGGGCGACGCGATCGATCGGGTCGAACAGCCAGAGGTGTTCTACGCCCATCTCCAGATAGTCATGAAGAACCCGAACCGTTCGAGACGTACGGTCCTCCGGAGACAGGATCTCGATGCACAGAATGGGCGGGGTAATCCGCACCTTCTCGATTGGAGCATCGCGGGGAACGAGGCAGACATCCGGAACCCGCACTCTGGTCTCGCCCACGCGCGTTCTTTGCTCGGGCAGCACCCGGACGTTCCACTGGGGCCCTCTCACGAAAAACCAGGCGATCAGGGCTGCCTGCAGATTGTTATGCTCGTACTCCCCCACAGGGCGTTCCTCGAGGTGGTCGTCCACAAAGTCGCAATCGGGGTGGTAGCTGGTCTGCAGGTATTCGTCGAGGCTGAGAGGTGTGCGTGTAGGCAGGGTCGCGGTCCCCATGGTGACGTCCTCTGCAGCCAGCATACCGCGGCAACCTCGAAGGGCTCCCTAGAAGTCCTCGTCCTCCCCGATCGGCATGCCGGGCGGAGCCTCAATCGGTTTGGCGACGACGAACTTGGTGGGGTCGCGCTGGAACTCCTGGATGCGGTCGACCAGGGCGCGGCGATGGATGGCCTCGGCGCTGTCGGTTGGAGGCGGTTCGGACGTCCATTGCTTCAAGAGGTCGTTGACGTGCGAGCGGGCGATGGCGCGGGCCTGGGAAGAGGCTTGCACGTTCACGCCGAGCGCGAGCATCCACTCCAGGCCGCGGAACTCGACGGCGCGCTCGACCTCGGAGGACATGGAATGGCCGCCCTCGGGGCGCTCGGCCGTGGTCTTCGAAACCGACTCCATCAGCTCCCGCAGGCTGGGTCCGGGATGCTCCCGCATGTGGTACTGCACGATACGCGAGGCACGGGCGGGGTCGAGCAGCACCTCCAGCGTCAGGTCGGCGGAGGACTCGGCCGCGGCAATCGGGTCAAACGTAAGTCCGGTCTCGGACGGGAAAGATTCAGCCGTGCGGCGCAGGGCGGGCGGACGCGGCGGCAAGATCTTCAGCAGCGGCTCAGGCAGGGTGAGCGTCTCCGGAGTGAGCGTCTTCAGCACCGCCGCGATGGCCTTGTTCTGCTCGGCAAGCGGGACGATCTCGGGGCCGGGCTGGCCGTCGTCTCGCAGCTGGTAACGGTAGTCCAGCCCGCCGATCAGCTTGATGGCCGCCTCAGTCTGGTAACGGTGCAGCAGGAAGAGCGGCACCAGCGTGTCCTCAAGCTGCGCCATCGGCATGCCGGGCCGGATCGCATTCTGGCCGAAGCGGGCGAGCGCCGCGGTGCGAATTGTCAGGATGCGATTCAGCTCGTCGGCTGAGTCGGTCCCGTTATCCCACAAGTGCCCATGAGGATGCGCCGAGCCGAAGGGACGCGAGTCCTCGTCGGTGATGTAGACGACCCCGCTCTTCTCGCTTTCGGACAAGATTTTGTTCAGCTCGGCCTTCTCGTTCGAGCGCGCAGGAAACTGGCTGTAGCCGTACTGGATGGCGGTCTTATCCCAAAGGCCGATGTTGACCGGGTAGGCATGCGAAAGGTCGGGGATGCCGTCCTCGCCGAGCATGATCCAGGGATGCGGGTAGTCCATGACCGAGATAGTCTCGTCGGGGTTGGTGTGCGGAAAGCTTGACGCGGCGAAGTTATGCGCGAGGCCGAGCGTATGGCCGGTCTCGTGCGCGGCCAGCTGGCGCAGGCGCTGGAGAACCATGGCCAGCATGGGATCATTGGTTGGTGTAAGGGTGCGACCCTGGACGTAAGGGCTGAGCAGCGCCTCCGCGATCAGGTAGTCCTGCCGGCCGCGCAGGGAGCCGAGCGTGACGTTGCCCTTCATAATTTCGCCGGTGCGCGGGTCGGTGATCGCGGCGCCATAGCTCCAGCCGCGGGTGTAGCGATGCACCCACTGGATCATGTTGTAGCGCACGTCCATCGGGTCCGCATCGGCGGGCAGAATGTCCACCTTGAAGGTGCCCTTGGCCCAGCCGGCGGCCTGGAAGGCCTGGTCCCACCAGCGTGCGCCTTCCAGCAGCGCGGAGCGAACAGGCTCCGGCGCGCCGTTGTCCACGTAGTACCGGATCGGGGCTTCGGCCTCGCAGGCCGTGCGGCAGGCTGGGTCCTTCTTGTTCAAACGATGGCGGATGATGAACTGCTGGTCGAGCTCGGCACCGAGCGGCGCGCTGTAATCCCGGTAGGACGTAGGAAAGTAGCCGGCGCGCGGATCATAGCGGCGCGGCACGAAGCCGGGGCCGGGCAGCTCCAGGAAAGACTGGTGCTCGTGCAGGGTAAGCGCGTGCGGGTCGGGCGTAACGTCAGCAACGAAGTTCGAGCCGCCGCGTCGGCCGCCGGCGGTCTCGGTGGCGAACGTCAGAATAGCTTCGACTTCCGTGTTTTTGGGAAACGCCTTCGTGCTGGCAAGGTCGATCGTGGACCGGGCAGGATCGAGGCGGAAGGTGCCCTGCTGCAGCCGGGTCAGCGTTTCGATCACGCCGTGCGCGTCACGTACAAAGAATTCAGTAGCATCGACCAGAACGGCGCCCGAAGGGTCAGCGGCCTCCACGCGAAAGCCGGCCAGCACTGACTCGGGAAACGACTGGCGGATCGAGAGGATCTCAGCCGGATCGGTGGAGGAGGAGCGGAACTGCTGGTTGGGTTCAACCAGAAGGACCTTGGGGCCGGTCCGCTCGAAGCGAACAATGCGGCCTTCGGAGGTCTGGCCGCGATCCAGGCCGAGGTCGTTCGAGCCGGTTCCGTAAGGGAGCGAGTTGGTGTACAGCAGGTCTGGCGATCTTCCGGCGGCGTTCAGCTGCGGAATCTCCAGGTAGAGCTTGCCCGCATTCGCGTCCCAGTGCAGTGGCAAGAGACCCGGCATATTGGTCATTGTGGCGGTACGGGCAGCAATGGTCGGCGGCGGCGTGTCGGCGCGGTCTGCCCTCGCACCCTGAGCCGAAAGTGCGACGCTGAAAACGGCGGGAGTGAGCAGGGCCAGGGCGAGAGAAAGCTTTGCAGGCATGCATCGTTTTTAGCACAGCTAGCCCGAGCTACTCGGGAGCCATGGCCAGGATATAGATCGCCTGGTCATGCGGGCCAAACCAGGTTGCGTAGGGAACCGGAGCAAAGGACGCGGCGGGGTAGCAGTCGGTAGGACTGAAGGCGAGGCCGAAGCGGGGATGGATGTCCGGCGTCTTCTCCGCTTCGTCATACTGGCAGCGCTCCGGCACTGGCGGCGGAGTGACGGGGCGAAACGCCCCCGCTGGAATCTTGAGGCGCGAATCGTTGTAGTAGCCGGTAAGCTCGAGCTGGGTCCAGACATCGGAGTCGAAGCCGGCGCGGATCGCGGTACGAGGCACGCCCCCAGCCTGAATCTCGTCCACGGCCTTGAGACGCGCGCGCGTCATCGCAAAGACATCGTGCATGCCCGCGGTGTCGATGACCGCGTAGCCGGCAAGCAGCACGGCGCAAAAACCAGACAGCCTGCCGCCAAACTCCTGCTCGTACAAGCGCAGCACAAAGACGAGCGACACCACCAGGAACGGCAGCAAATAGCGATCCCACATATCGTTGCGCGTAGCCAGCAGGACCAGGTAGGCCAGCGAGTAGGGGCCGAACAGCGTCAGCAGGGTACCCCAGGAAAGAGCCGGTCGCTCCTGCTTGGATGCCCCGGAACGATGCCCCGGGCCCACCCGAAAAGCGTTCCAGACAGAGGCGAACAGCGCGCCGATGGAGGCCACGGTCAAAGCCGTCAACAGCCCGCGCAAGGCAAGCGGAAGACTGTCGGCACGCTGGCCGAGCAGCTCCGGCACATCCACCAGGCCGCGCGGGGTGAAGTAATTGCCGGCAAACGGCGCGAGAAAAAGATCGGGCCGGTGATGCCGGAGGAAAAGCGCGTAGCTGCCCAAGACCAGCAGCGCTCCGCCAGCCGCGGTCACCTGCCCGGCCCGGCTTCGCCACGGGTACCGCACCAGAAATGCCGCCGACACAGGAAGCAGGAAAAGAAAGAAGTCGAGCGCGAACAGGGTGTAGCCCGTGATCTCGGAGACCGTGGAGCGCTCCCAAACTTTGGCGATCAGCGGCTCGGTGATCGAGTACGGCTGATGGTTGAACCAGCGAATGCACAAGAACACAAAACCCACGCTGACCAGCCACGAAGCGGCGCCGACGGCGAGCACACCACGCCGCCGACGCAGCAGGAACACAGTGCAAGGGACGATCAGCAGCACGCCCAGCCAGGTAATCTGGCGAATGCTGCCGACCACAGCATTCGTGAGCGCGGCGGCCGCAATCCAGGCGCACGCGGAGCGGTCTGTCGAGGTCTTCAGCGCGCTCACGCACAGATCCATGCACAGCAGGATGGTGAACAGACCCGCGATGTCGGTCATGAAACTGAACGAGAGCGGAACAAACAGTGGTGAAAGCACCACGGTCAGCGTGCCCAGCGTAGCGTTCGCGCGGCTGATGCCGCAACGCTCAAAAAGCCGTTGCACCAAGAAGATCACCGCCAGCGAAAGCGTCGCGATCGACACCCGGAGAATCGTGAAAGAAAAGCCGAAGAGCTTGATGAAGAGGGCGCCAAGATACAGCATCCAGGTAAGGATCGGCGTCGCCCACCCGTTATACACGATGCGGCCGGTCTCGGCGGCCACGCGGGCGCTCCACATAAAGGAAGGGTCGTCGTTCATCCCCACCTCCGCGATCGGATGCGAGACCACCAGGCACAGCACCAGCAGCGCCGAGCAAAGCAGCGCCGGGTGCAGCAAAACGGTCTTCATGGTCCGACGCAAAAGGCGTTCTCCGTCCATCGTCCAGGTTCCTAGCTGAACCTGAAACCGAGCCTAGCACTCACCCCCGCTCGCCACCACAACCAGAAAGGGTCAGAGAACACCCGAAAGTAACGTCCGCCGAACTCAGTCCACCATAGGAAGCGGCGACTTCGCAGCCACCGGCTGCTCGCTCAGCGTCGAGCGCCAGGCCTTCGCATACTTCCAGCTCACATACGTGGAGTGGTACAGGTGCAGCAACAGACCTTCGCGGCCATCCAGAATCCCAAGACGAAAGAAGTAGTTCCACAGAAAGGTGAGCTGCGGCACCAGAAAGACGTTCCACACAAACGCCGCAAAGTTGCGGCTCTTCTTCCCTTGCGCCAGCAGGATCTGCGCTCCCAGGGTGGAGTACCGGTCCATGTGCTCCAGGTAGTCTTCAAGCGTGGGATACGCATGATGGATCAGGTCGTAGTCCAGGCGCGCCGCCTCGCCATCAAAGAC
>CAXUEE010000060.1:5014-6824 GCA_964249905.1 uncultured Acidobacteriaceae bacterium | reverse complement strand
ATCGTCTCATGCACCGGGCGCTCTTCAAACTGCGGCGAGTGGGAGAAGTTCGCGGTCCATCGGCGAAACAGCCGCAGCTTCGGATCTGGGTAGTAGCCGCCGTGCTTGATCCAGCGGTTCAGGAACAGGTTCCGCCGATTGATATAGTAGGCGTCGGCCGGCGGGTTGGTCGGCAGCAGCAGGCGGATCTGCTGGCGCAGCTCGGGCGTCAGCTCCTCATCCGCATCGAGCGACAGCACCCAGGCGCTGGTGCACTGCTCAATCGCAAAGTTTTTCTGCGCGGCAAAGCCCTGCCACGGGCGCACAAACACCTTGGCCCCAAACGACTCGGCAATCGCGACAGTGCGATCGCTCGAGCCTGAGTCCACAATCACGATCTCGTCCGCAAAGGAAACACTGGCCAGCGTGCGGGCTAGATTTCGCTCTTCGTTCAGGGTGATGACAGCAACCGAAAGCAGAGACATAGGCAGGCAAATGCTCCAGAACTCTCCAATATTCCCTCACCCAAACCGATCAGAGGGCGCAACCAGGGGCCGGCGCGGCTCTCGCAAGCCCGCGTTTTGCAACGTACCCGTTGTTTGTTCCAAAGATAGTCGCAGTCTTCACAGCGGGATCAAAGATGCCCGCAACCGACGAAGCTCGCCCCGGGAACACATCTCACCTTCGTGGGACCGATGATACTGGATTCCTCTAAGCCTTTGTCTGCCCAAACCTCAGCAGAAACCGCCTTGCCGGCTGCTCAAAGAAGCGCGTCACGCACAGAGCCATCAGCATAATCACGCCGTAGGAGATCCACGGGTCATAGCGAACCACATGCAGCCTCTCGGGAAGCTTATAGAAATGAATCAGCAGAAATGCGTTGAAGTGCAGCAGGTACAACGCAAAAGTCGTCTCGCCAAACAGCACGATCGGCTTCCAGGCCAGCACCGAAGCGATAGGATTTGGTCCGGCCAGGCCAAGCAGCAGAAGGGCAAACAGCGGCAGAAGCATCGCTCCATGCACCAGCACGTATGGCACCTTGTCTGCCGCGAACGCGAAGAAAACAGCTAGTCCCGCCAGCGCCAGGGCCGCGGCTATAAATCTCCGCGCAGCCGGCAGAGCAAGACTCGCGTGCAGTCGCGCCAGGAGCACGCCTGCCGTAAAGGTACAGAGGTACGCCACCGGGTTATACTTCAGCGCGCGCAGCCAGAACGCATACGTAAACCGGTCCGCCTGCGCCGGAAGGTGATCAGGGTTGGTCAGGCTATAGATGAGGTGCGGCGTCATGCCCACAAGCCAGACCGCCAGGATGGCCAGCACCAGCCGCAGCGGCGTGCCAAGCCGGTGCGACTGCCGGGCGATCGCCACCAGGAGAAACGGAAAAAGAAGGTACAGCGTCAGCTCCGCCGGCAGCGTCCAGCCCACCGTGTTCCAAAAGGTCGCCAGCGCGGGAACCCAGGCCTGCAAGGCAAGCGGCGTCAGGACAAGTCCAAGGAAGAAATCCCGATGCGTGTGTGCCTGCCATTCGATCGCGAGAAACGGCAGCGAAAGCAGAA
Organism: uncultured Acidobacteriaceae bacterium; assembly: GCA_964249905.1. Taxonomy (GTDB): domain Bacteria; phylum Acidobacteriota; class Terriglobia; order Terriglobales; family Acidobacteriaceae; genus Edaphobacter. Next base: position 5,289 of record CAXUEE010000060.1, on the reverse strand, counting down.
GCACCAACAGGTAGGTCGGGTACACGCGTGAGAGCCGGGCCAGGTAGAAGCGGCCCTTGTCCAGCTTGGGACGGTCCGCATAGTTGTACGCCAGCACGAAGCCGGAGATCAGAAAAAAGAAGCCCACAAACACATACGCGTTGTTGATCACCGGCGAGAGAAATGCCGGATGCGGCGGCGTAAAGTGAAAAAACATCACGTTCACGGCAAGGATCGTGCGCAGCCCAGTCAACGCGGGCAAGGGTGGCTTGCGCGCGGGCGGGGAGGCCGAAGGA
>CAXUEE010000060.1:848-5004 GCA_964249905.1 uncultured Acidobacteriaceae bacterium | reverse complement strand
GGAACGGACGTGGAAGAGACGGCCGCTGGGGGAGGTTCCAGAACAGAGGTCACTGCAAGATCAGACGCCTGTACCCCCATGCTGGTTTCGGCCGCCTCAAGCGAAATCGACGTGCTGCGTCCGGAAAGAAGACGCTGGGAGGAAACAACCGGCCGAGTTCAGGAAAAGGAGCAAGCCAGATTTTCCGGCCTGCTCCCGCCGTATCCTCCCCTTCGACCTCAGTAGGAGCTCACCGGAGTACCCGGCGTGAAGGAAATGCCGCGCAGCACTTCGGCCAGATTTGCGTCGCGCAGATCCGTGAAGGTTTCCTGCGCCGCGTACGCCGCCGAGGTATTGCTCAACCGGTCCGTGATCAGATACAGCTTGTTCGGATCCGCGCCCTGATCTCCGCTGCCGCTCACGGTGGAAGACACGGCCCAGATCACCACGGTGTAGCCCTGAATCCGGTTGCCCGCGAGCGTACCGGCGATGTTGCGCAAGCCGTCCGTCGCCGGCGCAAAGGGCAGGCCGGTCCCGCCCGTGCCATTGTTTAGCCCGGTCGGATAACCGGCTACCGTGTATGGGGTGCCCAGGTTCAGGCCGGTCTTCAATGTGTACGCCAGCTGCCAGGTCTGGGTCCCGGCGTTGAAGATCCACTTCTGCAGCCCGCCCGTGTTGGCTGCTGCGGCAGCCTCGGTATAGGTATTGCTCGCCGCACTGTAGGTGTTCACGCCGTCGCCTTCATCCGCTACATACAGGGTCGTCGCGTTGGCGAAGAAGAGCCCGAACGGATACGCCACTGGGTTGGTCAGCTTGTTGATCGCCGTCGGAAAACCCGCCAGGATGCACATATTGTTGAACAGACCCGTCGTCGCGTTGTAGGTATAGGAGAGACCCGTGGTCGGCAGCGGTGCGCCGGGCACCGGCAGGCCGACCCCCGTATTGGGGCAGGCCGTGCCCGTCGGGTCGACAAAATAGACCGTATTGACGCCGTTGCCGCCGCTGCCCTTGGTTACATAAAGCACGTTGTTGTAGAGCGTCATGCCGCGGAAGTTATCGTCTTTGCCCACTTTGTCCGTGGTCACCGGGGCGCCCAGCTGAAAGACGTTGAAGCTGCCTACCGGCTGCGGCAGCGGCACGGTCTGTGAGGCCTCGCTTTGCGCGACCTGCGGAATCAGCTGCAGGCCCGCGCCCTCCACGACCGGAATCGGCTCCGGGTTGCCGCCGTTGCCGGCATTGCCCACGCTGTAGAAGAAGTCATGGTTTTGGGTGTTCACCAGCAGCGCCGCGCGTCCGTTGTTGCCGCTGTAGGCGTTGGTCTCGGTAAAGGTGAACTGGCCCTGCGCATTCACTGTGGCAGCCGCGCGGTAGTAGGCGCTCGGCACCGGGTTAGTCGGGTCGATTGCTGCCGGCGTGTTCGAGTTCGATACGTCGATCGTGCTCACCGGCGCAACGTAATCCATAAACGTCAGGTACTGCCCATCGGTCGAGAGGTGAAGCGCACCCTCGGACTTCGAGCTGAAGCTCGTCGCCAGCCCATCGCCGGCGCCCGTCGTGTTATTTGGTACCGGCAGCGTGCCGATCAGGGCTCCGCCCGGCGTCAGCTGATCCAGAAACAAGGGCGACGTAATGCCGAAAGCCGCGTCCGCACTGATGTTGTTGAACACGTAGGGAAAGGTCCCGTTCACCACGGCCGTGCCGCAGGTGACCTTGGTGGCCGCGTTCGGCACGCAGCCCGGGGGAAGCACCTCCCCCACTGTCACGGTACTGGCATTGCCCTGGTACACGGACCGGCTCACCACCAGGTTGCCCGGCGTCAGCACTGTCTGCGCGGAAGCGCTCAGGCCCGCAGCTGCGGCGCTCAACAATAAGAAAGGAAGCACGTGTGGAGCAAGCTGGCTCCGTACCGGATACGAAAAAATCTTCATCGATTTACTCCTTCAATCCGTTTCGTAAAACGCCTGTCCTAACCCGCACAGCACCACGCACTCCGGCGCGGCGGAGGATCCTCGCACTCGCTCAACTCCTGAGCGGGCAACCCCTGCCGCTTAGCACGCCGCAACGCCGCTCGGCCGCCGCCTCCGCCTGACCGCCGCACTTACTCCCGCAACCCCGGTCAGCAGGAGTCCCAGGGACCCGGGCTCCGGCGTCACCGCCGACGATTGCACGTTCACGTTGTCCACCACGACCGAGCCGTTAGCCGAGCCGATGGCCGGATTGGCCGTCGCCGTCAGGTTCAGAACCGTCGCCGCGGACGTCGCCTGGAACGCGCCGGTGTAATCGGTAAACAATGCGCTGTTACTCGTGTTCGGAAAACCGTTCGCCGCAATGCTGCTTGGGGTGCCCCCGATCACTGTCCCGTTTTCCGTGAAAGAAAAAGTGTTCGCCGCATCCGCGTCGGCCCAGAAGTTGACGGCATACACCTGCCCCACCACGGTTGCCACGGTCTGGGACAGCGAGTTCGGCGCATACAGGTTGGCATAAGTCAGGTTGGCGGAGTTACTGCCCGCGTAGACATACGGGTCGATCGTGTCGATGTACACCACACCTCGAGAAACGGCCCACGACCCGCCGTCGATGGTCTGTCCGGTGAAGTAAATGTTGCCGCCGCCGGCCGATTCGAAGCCGCCGTCGGTCACTACCGAGGCCGCGTGCGCGGAAGCAACGGCAAACACTGCCGCTCCCACAGCCGCCGCGCACCTGAGAGATACCTTGTTTCGCAAGCCGGAGAGAAACACGTTGGAAAGGGTCATCAGTATTGCCGTCCTGTTTCGCTGGAGTTTTTCCTTGTGCCTAACGCCTAGAAGACCACATCGAAGCGAAGCTGCGCGGCGGGTACCTTGAACTTTCCATCAATTTTCCCAAAGCACCACGTGGTCTGGCATGACTCGCCAGGTTCTGCACCGGCGCTTCAAGTGGGCTGCTTGGCCCGCGGTTCCGCAGCGCCCTCCGCCCGGGCTTTTTACGCCGCCTGCGCGCGCGCAGCTACCAGCAGCTCATTGAGCAGCAGCATGTCGCCCTCAGACATCGCCTGAAACAGGCTGTTCATGATCGCCAGCACCGGCTCCTCCAGATCATGCACGACTTCCCGTCCGGCCTCGGTGAGAGACACCATCACCATGCGCCGGTCGGCCGCTGCCCGCTCGCGTTTTACCCAGCCCGCCCTCTCCATCCGCTCGAGAATCCGGGGAACATCAGGCACTTGAGCCACCAGCCGTTGCCCAATCTCATACTGGCAAAGCCGCGTCGCTCCCCCTGCACGCAAAATACGCAGCACACTGTACTGGGTGGGGGAGAGCCCACGCGGCCGCAGCTTCCGCTCCATCTGGTGGCCCACCACCGCCGAGGTCCGCTGCAGATTGAGGCAGAGCTCTTCTCGTAAGTCAGAGAAGGCGAGAATCTGTTCCGTCTCCAGCTCAAGTGTCGATGTCATCATAAGATGATAGGCCAAACTTTGGCCAAACTGAAAGCCTCAATGCCTGCCATGCGCAGCCGGCGTTCTCAGCGGGGCCAATCCGTCCCGGGTTTTGCAAAGAATCCACTCCTTCCGTACCTTTCCCCAGTTTGCTCCGCCGTAGCCGAACCCGTACCGTCAGGGAAGACGCAACACCTTGCCATTTCCGAACCCTGCATCCGCCTGCAAGGACGGCACGGCAGCACAACTTCCACAGCTGTTTACCGGCTTTTTGCGTCCGCCTTCCTGATTTCCCGCACGGAGCGCGTATCTTCTTGATCAACACAAGATGTAGATGCTTTACACTTGACTTACCCCACAGAGGGTACTAACTTTGCGCTTGCAGGCGAACCAGGAACAGGCACGGACCGCGATTGAGACAGGGGAAGCGAGGCCGTCCCATTCCGGCTGAGCTTGGCCGGCAAAAGCTCAGCCTGCCTCCCGTTGATTCATCTACTTGCCCTGATCCACGCGCCAGCTCTCAGATTCCGGCACAAGCATCCATCCGCGTTTCCGAATAAGGAGCACCATCCATGAACCAGGCCGTCCAGCAGTCCTCCACCGCCGACTCCCGCACCTCTGCCGTCCCCGCTGCTGCCCGCGGCCTCTCGTTCGAGCGCGTCTTCACCACCCCCGGCGTCAGCCCCTTCGACCAGGTCGCCTGGGAACTCCGCGACGCCGTCATCCAGGACTGGAAGGGCAAGCTCATCTTCGAGCAGAAAA
>CAXUEE010000060.1:0-838 GCA_964249905.1 uncultured Acidobacteriaceae bacterium | reverse complement strand
CCTCTAAATATCTGCACGGGTTAGTGGGCACTCCAGAACGCGAAACCGGCGTCCGCCAGCTCATCACCCGCGTCGCCGAATCCATCCGCGACTGGGGCCTGGCGGCCGGCTACTTCGCCTCCCCCGAAGACGCCGCCACGTTCTACGCCGAGCTCGCCCACCTGCTGCTCAACCAGAAGGTCGCCTTCAACTCCCCCGTCTGGTTCAACGTCGGCTGCGACCGCCTCGAACCCAACTCCGACGCCCAGAACTGGCACTGGGATCCTGATACGCGCCAAGTCATCTACTCCACCACCGGCTATCGTAAGCCGCAGTGCTCGGCCTGCTTCATTAACTCCGTCCAGGACTCGCTTGACTCCATCCTCACCCTCGCCAAGACCGAAGGCATGCTCTTCAAGTGGGGTTCGGGCGCCGGCTCCAATCTGTCCACCATCCGCGGCAGCATGGAAACCCTCTCGGGCGGCGGCACCGCCAGCGGCCCCCTCAGCTTCATGCGCGGCTTCGACGCCTTCGCCGGCGTCATCAAGTCCGGAGGCAAAACCCGCCGCGCCGCCAAGATGGTCGTCCTCAACGTCGACCACCCCGACATCGTCGACTTCATCGAGTGCAAATCCAAGGAAGAAGCCAAGGCCTACACCCTCGTCGCCGCCGGTTACGACGGGTCTGGCCCAGATAGCGAAGCCTACTCCTCCATCTTCTTCCAGAACGCCAACAACTCCGTCCGCGTCACCGACGACTTCATGCAGGCCGTCGTCGACGATCGCACCTTCTCCACCCGCGCCGTCAAGGGCCGCAAGCCCGTCAAGGAGCACCAGGCCCGCGATCTCATGAACACCAT
>CAXUEE010000059.1:14679-16968 GCA_964249905.1 uncultured Acidobacteriaceae bacterium | reverse complement strand
TTCGGGGCGGAAATCCGGGGTTCGACCGTCGTCGTTGACGACGGCCGGGCCCTGCGGGCCTTGCGGACCAGCGCTGCCGGCCGGTCCGGGCGAGCCTTGTGCGCCCTGAGGTCCGGCGGGACCCGTAGCTCCCAGCGCGCCCATCGCTCCGGCAGCTCCCGGAGTTCCGGCAGCGGCGAACAGGGCCCAGGCGGCGGGGCTCTGGTCGGGGGTATTGCCGTGATTGCCGGCGAGGAGCGAGACGTAGCCTGCTCCGTTGTACTGTACGCCATCAGCCAGGGCGTAGTTCGCGCTGGACTGGTAGGCTCCCTTGAACGACAGTCCAACAGGACCGGCGGGACCCTGGGGACCCATGGGACCGCTGAGGCCGGTCGCTCCGGTGGTGCCGGGGATGCCTTGTGCGCCGGCCTGTCCGGGGATGCCTTGCAGTCCCTGGTCGCCGCGCTCGCCGGGTGGTCCGACCGGTCCGAGGGCTCCAGGAATGCCCTGTGGGCCAGGTGCTCCGGTCGCTCCGGTAGTTCCCTGCGGGCCCTGCGCGGTGAGGATGCCCCAGTAGGCCGGGCTTTGGTCGGGGGTGTTGCCGTGATTGCCGGCGACCAGCGACGCCCAGCTTGACCCTTGCCACAGGACGACATCGCCCAGGGTGTAATTGTCCACGGACTGGTAGGCTCCCCGGTAAACCAGGCCGGGAAGGCCGGGCGCACCGTCCCTGCCGGCTGGTCCGGGGTCGCCGGGAGTTCCGGCGGGTCCCTGAATGCCGGCGGCTCCGGCGGTGCCCTGGATGCCGGCTGGACCGGCCGGCCCAGTCTCTCCCATGGCGGCGAGGACCGTCCACGCACCTGTTCCGAAGCCGGGAGTGTTGCCGTGATTGCCTGCGGTCGTGGAGATGTAGCTGGAACCTCCGAAGGCGACGACATCATCGAGGCTGTAGTTGGTGGTGGAGCTATAGGTGCCCTGGAAGCCGAGCCCAGGCAGGCCTTTGATCCCCTGCGGACCGGCCAGGCCGATGGGGCCTGTAGCTCCCGCTGGTCCGGTGGCTCCAGCCGGACCTGCAGCGCCCGCGGCTCCGACCGGGCCCGGAGCGCCTGCTGGCCCGGCGACTCCCTGCGGTCCGGCAGGACCGGGGGCGCCGGGCTGGGTATGGCGCCCCGCCGGGTGGGCGGGGGGGGCATTTTTCTTACTGTCGAATTGAACGGAGGCGGTTCCCGCCGTGAGCGCCAGGCCAAAGTTGGTAGCGGGAGCGGAGATCCATCCTTGAACCAACGATGTGACGTCGACCGAGACGTATTGGCCGGCCTGGCTGACGGTGAAGACCTGCGCGGCGCTGCCGGTGGCCGGCAACGTCTGGTAGGTCACGCCGTACTCGCTCCAGGCTCCGGAGAGGGGCTGCAGGCTGATGAGGCCGGAGGTGTCGACGCGGTTGGTGTAGAGGCGCAGGGTGGCGTGCGCGATCTGCGCGGACGTGGTGCCGGCCGGGAGGACGCTGAGGTCGAACTGCAGAAGGCCGGTGTAGCCCGCGCCGACGTTCACGTTCGAGAGGGCGCCGCTGTTAACTGTGGGCCGGGCGGAGTTGACATGGGCGTCGGCGACAAGGGTGGCCTCAACCGCCCGTGCGCGCGTTGACAGCGCCACCAGCAGCCCGAACAGCAAGAGTGCCTTGCCGAGGCTCGACCTGTACCTCACCGCTTTATCCTCTGCGCGCTTTGCTCTGTCGCGCCTGTTACCGGCGGCGTCGTCGGAGTGCAGCCGCACCCCTTATTCGAGCGCGGGCTGTGTCAAGGGGCAATCCACCGGGCCGGATCAGGGCTAACACCTCTGTTCCCTGCCCTGCCGCTTCGGTGGTCTGAACAGCTGGAGGGAGGCGATCGGCAGCATCGACTATCATCGGAGGAAGATGGATTTTTCCGTACAAGAGCTCCTCCGGACGGGCGCCGCCCTGACGGATCGTGCCCTGGAGCGCCTGCTTCCCTCTCCCGATGCCCCGCCGCACTCGATCCATCGCGCGATGCGGCACAGCACCTTTGCGGGCGGCAAGCGGCTAAGGCCGATCCTGTGCCGGGAGGCTGCGCGCATGGTTGGAGCGGGTGCGGTGCCCGCCGCGGTCGAGGACCTGGGCGCGGCGCTCGAGATGATCCATACATATTCGCTGATCCACGATGATCTTCCCGCGCTCGACAACGACGACGTTCGCCGCGGGCAGCCGACGTGTCACGTGGTGTTCGGCGAGGCGACGGCGATTCTGGCCGGCGACGCCCTGCAGACGCTCGCGTTTCAAACGCTGGGCGGAAT
>CAXUEE010000059.1:13989-14669 GCA_964249905.1 uncultured Acidobacteriaceae bacterium | reverse complement strand
GCCCGGCACCGGCGCTGGTGGCGATTCTGCGGGAGCTCTCGGCGGCGATCTCCACCGGCGTGGGGGCCGATCTGCCGGGAGGCCTGGTACCCGGCATGATCGGCGGTCAGGTGATGGATCTTGAGTCCGAGGGGACGCCGCCGACAGCGGATCTGGTGGAACGGATCCACCGAGCCAAAACCGGCGCGCTCTTTACGGCGTCCGTGGTGACGGGCGGCCTACTGGCGCGTGGCGTTTTGGAGCGCGAGGGCGGACACGCAGCGGAACACGACACGGTGGCTCGGCTCCGCACCTTTGGCGAGAAGGCCGGGCTGGCGTTTCAGATTGTGGACGATGTGCTCGACCGGACGCAGGACTCCGCGCAGCTAGGTAAGACGGCGGGCAAAGACACGGCGACGGACAAGGCGACGTGGCCCGCGATCTACGGGATTGAGACGTCTCTCCAGCACGCGCGGGCGTTGGTCGATGATGCGTTTGCGGCGTTAGCTCCGTTTGGCGAGGCTGCGGAGCCGTTGAAGGCGCTGGCGCTGTATTTGACTGCTCGTACGAGCTGAATTGCGGCTGATCCGGCTGCCCTGTGCTTGCGTCGAACACAGTAGGATGAACGAAAGTCGACTGTTTCGCGTCCAAGCAGACGAGAAATTGCCGGAGGAGATTTAGCATGACGTTTGCTACCGCTT
>CAXUEE010000059.1:6887-13979 GCA_964249905.1 uncultured Acidobacteriaceae bacterium | reverse complement strand
GGCTCTCCAGGAACGGATTCGCCAGCAGGAAGAGCAGAATCGCCGAGAGAAGCTGAGCCAACAAAATACAAGTTCTTCGAGTTCCACCCGCTAAGTTTTCAGAGCCGCACACTTCCTTCAACCGGCAGCTTCGTACTCTTGGGCTGAGACCTCTCTGCCCCAAACTACACTGACTCCCTCTTCGTCGCTCTCCTGCATGGCAAGATGAACGAGGATGTGAGTGGCATCGGCTCCGTGCCAGTGGTTTTCCCCTGCCGGGATCACCACCACATCTCCAGCGCGGATCGATCTGGCCGGCTCGCCTTCCTTTTGCGCCCAACCCGCACCGGAAACGACATAGAGCGTCTGCCCGCGCGGATGGGTGTGCCAGGCTGTACGCGCGCCTGGTGTGAAGGTGACCAGAGCAGCCTGCAGACGAGCCTCAGGCCCGAGAGTAGACGGCTCCACGACGGAGTTGATCCAGACGGCTCCCGTGAACCACGCTTCCGGCCCAGCTTTGTACTCCCGTTCTTCGTTAGTCGCAATCTTCATACAGCCCACTGTACGCCGTAGACTAAGGACGGCGATGTTTACTGTAGACCAGGTTCGCGACGCGCTGCGCGACTGCTATGACACGGCCAATCCGTACCGGAAGCCGGTCAACATCGTGGATCTGGGGCTGGTGGAGTCGATCTCGCTGGTGCTCGACGATGAAGCTCCCGGAGCGGGAGTTCCGGGGGTTCCCGCAAAGTATCGGTTGCGGTTGACGCTAATCGCAGCGACGGCGGACGAGGATGCGAAGGCTCTGCTGGGGGCGCAGATCCAGAATCGATTGGCGGGCCTGCCGCAACTTTCCGGCACGGTGCTTCACTTTGCGGAATCGCCAGTCTGGACGCCGTCCCGGATTACAGCAGCTGGGCGTCATCTGCTGAAGCTCGATAGTGCATTTCCGATTCTGAATAACCGGTGACCAGGTCCGTCCGGCGGCCCGAGCATCGGCTAGACTGCAGCCATGCCATCTTCCCAGCGCCGGGGCAAACTGCCCAAACTTCCTCCGGTGCACCCGTTTGACCGCCAGTATGGGACCGACACAGGAGGGCTGATTCTGCGGAGCAGTCTGCTCACCGGGCATGCGAACGACGCGTACATCACGGCCTACTATGCTGTAGCACCCTCGATCCTCGACGGCTTAGTCGACCTGTGGCAGCAGACCTCGCCGCCATACCCGATCGACGCGTATACGTTTCTGGACGTAGGTGCGGGCAAGGGCCGTGCGATGCTCACGGCATCCCTGCATCCGTTTCGCGAAGTGGTCGGCATCGAGATGCATCCGACGCTGGCGGGGATCGCGCGGGAGAACCTGCGGCGGTTCACGGAGCAAGCCGGAACCAGTCCGCTGGCGCCAGTCAGGCTGCTAGAGGCCGACGCGCTCGAGGCTCCGCTGCCGTCCACGCCGACGGTGAGCTTTCTTTTTCACCCGTTTGAGGCCCCGGTGCTACGGCGCTTCCTGGCACGCGTGGAGAGTCATTTTGCTGAGCGGCCGGGGAGCTTCGATCTGCTCTATGTCAACGCGGAGCACGCGGCGGTACTCGACCAGAATCCGGCATTTACGCGCCTGTTCAATGGAATGGTTCCCATGAGCCCGGAGGACCACTTAGCTGATCTGGCCGAAATAGCAGAGCAGAAGGAGTATGGATCGACGGGCGACGAGTTCTGCACCATCTTCCGTTTTAGCGGGTTTTAGCCTGCGGCCTAGAGTCTTTTCTTTGCAGGTGTGGTCGGTGCCACGACCTCACGGACATTAATGAGGGAAACGCCGCTGCACACCTGAGACAGAATCTTAGCAACGGGCCTTACCTTAAAAATTCCGGCATTCAGCTACTGGACGGGCAGATCACGGTCGGCGAACGGCCAGCCGCGGCTTTCCAATCCCCGCTCGGTAAGGAGCTCGTAGATGGTGGCGACCAAGGCTCCGGGGCCGTGCTCCACGTCCACGGTGGCGTCGGCGCTGGCATGCGGTCCGGCGTCGTAGCCATTCAGCTTCACCACAAGCATCGCCGAAGACTCAAGCCGTACACGCTCGACCCATTGCTGACGTTCCGGTTCGGGCAGCGTCTCACAGACGACCACCAGGTCGGTGTCGAGCATAGGCGATTCACCTGCGTCGACCGCGACCGTGGCTACCTGCCAGAAACTGCGAAGCACAGACGCGCGAGCATCCAGGTGCGCCTCTGCATTCCCGATGAGCAATACGCGCGCTGCAGAGTCCATCCTTAGAAGCTAGCCGATTTTCTCGGGCTGCGCACCCCTTGCTCATTCCTTTTGCACGGAAAGTTGCCCTCACGAAACTTCGCTCGAAAGCTTTTTTTCCCGCATGCACAGGTTGTTCAAACGTCTCGCCAGCGCACCTCCAGGCTGCGCTCCTCCCCTTCGAGAGCAGTGATCGAGATTTCGGCGCCGGCGCCTCTGAGGACACCTGGAAATTTGTCTCCCCACTCGACTAAAACCAGTGCGTTGGGTTCGGCAGACATCTCGTCCAGGCCGAGGGTCGCAAGCTCTCGCTCCGTCTCCAGGCGGTAGAGGTCGAGGTGGTAGATCTTGACGCGAGGGCCGGCGTACTCGTGCACGAGCGTGAAGGTCGGGCTGGTCACGTCCTCTTCGACTCCGGCCTGCAACGCCGACACCCAGCCCTTGACGAGCGTGGTTTTGCCGACGCCCAGCTCGCCGCGCAGCACGACGAGCCGGGGAGCCGGAAGGATTTCCGCGATGGTGTGCGCGATCGCGAGGGTGCCGGCAACGGAACGGGTCTTGAAACGCTTTTCGCGGGTGAAGGGCTTCATCGGTCTGCGGCCTCGGCGCGAACGCCGCAGAGCCACGTCAGGCCGTCGTCCTCCTGGGTGCGATAACGGAAGGCGGCGCTGAGATGGTCGATAACGTCGGTGGCCAGAACGGTTTTTTCGTCTCTGCTCTGGACGACCAGATCGGCGGACAGACCGTGGAGGAAGACGGCGGCCTCGACTGCCGCCGCTACATGGTCGGGAAATTGTGCGAGCATCGCCGCGATGATGCCGGTGAGGATGTCGCCGCTGCCACCTTTGGCCAGCGCCGGGGTGCCGGTGGTGTTGACCGCGATGCGCCCGTCCGGATGGGCGACCAGGGTGCGCCAGCCCTTGAGGACGAGCGTGACCTGGTGCGCGGAGGCGAAAGCGCGCGCGTGGCCGAGGCGATCGGCCTCGACTTCTTTGACCGTCTTGCCGAGCAAACGGGCCATCTCGCCGGGATGTGGGGTCAGGACCATGGTGCGGCCGCTGCCGTTCAAGTCTTTGGCGCGCTCGGCATCGAAGGCATTCAGGGCGTCAGCGTCGATGACGATGGGGAGCTTTGTTTTCGTGATGAGGCGGCGCGCGAACTCGGAGGCTTCGCCGCGGGTCGAGAGCCCGGGACCGATGGCGATGACCTTGATGCCGCTTAGCAACTCCTCAAGCCGGTCGAGATTGGCAGTGCCGGCGCTACCTTCCGGACCTTCGTCCAGCCCGCGAACCATGAGCTCGGGGGCGATGGCGCCGACCAGGCCGACGATCCCGCCGGGAACCGCAGCCGTAACCAGGCCGGCGCCGGCACGCATGGAGGCGAGCGAGGCCATGCTGGGTGCGCCCGCCGTGCCGTAGCTTCCGCCGACGACCAGCACATGCCCGAACTTGCCTTTGTTGGAGTTGATCGGGCGAGGGTTTTCGGTCAACGTTTTGGAGACGCCGGTCCAGGTGAGCCCGGTAGCACTCTCTATGGCGCTTTCGGGCGAGCCGATATCGGCCACGACGACCGGGCCGAAGACGCCGGAGGTGAGGTGGCCAAAGACGTGCGCGAGCTTGGGCGCGGTGAAGGTGACGACGGCATCGGCGCGGAAAGCTCCTTCGACGGTCTCGGCCTCGGAGTCCGCGTCCCAGCCGCTGGGAAGATCGACCGCGACGACGGGGGTGGAGAGCCGTGCGAGAGCGTCGCGTACCGTTGCGGCGGCCCCGCGCAGAGGCGGCTTGAAGCCAGTGCCAACGACGGCATCGACCAGCAGATCCGCTTCGCTGAGCAGGCCCGTGAGTTCCTCGACGTCGACCGGATCAGCCAGTTCCTCGACGACGTCGTCGGAGGTGGCGTGCCTGAGCGAGCGGAGCGCCTTGGCGGCCTCGTCCTTAACCTCGTCCTGCCGGCCGGCCAGAAGGACTCGCACACCGACGCCTTCGCCGGCCAGCAGCCGCGCGACCACAAATCCGTCTCCGCCGTTGTTGCCCTTGCCGCAGAGCACCATGACGTGCGCCGCTTGCGGGTAGTGGCTTGCGATGAAAGAGGCTATCGCCTGCCCGGCGTTCTCCATCAAGGTGCTGAGCGAGATGCCCGTGTCGGCGGTGCGCCGGTCGGTGGCGCCCATCTCGGCCGCGGTCAGGATTTTCATGCTCACCCTCCAGGACAAAAGCCCACCAGATCAGATGCAGATCCGGAGGGCTTACTTGATCAGGGCGTGGATGAGTCCTCCGGCCGACCTCAGACTGAGTGCAATGGCGAAGCAAGCAGATCCCTACGGGATGACAAAACGAGGTGTACCGGCAGGGGCCGGACTAGCCTTTGGCTCCGAAGGCGACGTCCAACAGCGCGCGCTCCTCGAGGTCGTGCGCCTTGGCGGAGCCGGTGGCGGGGCTGGCGCTGGCACGGCGTTTGACGCTCACTACGACACGATCCCGTGCCATGCGGCGGAGGTGCGGCATAACGTAGAAGAGCGCGCCCATGTTGGCCGGCTCTTCCTGTACCCAGACGACTTCGGCGCCGGGGTGCATGTCGAGCGCGGCCTGCATCTCCTCCTCCGGCCAGGGGTAGAGCTGGTCGAGGAAGACGATACCGACCGTGCTGTCCTTCCGCTTTTCGCGCTCGACGCGGAGATTGTGGCCGATCTTGCCTGAGCAGATCAGCAGCCGGCGCGGGTTCTGGACGGAGCTGTCGGGGAGGACGTTGAGGAAGCGGTCCGCGGCCAAGTCGGCGAGGGTCGAGGACGCGTCCGGGTGGCGCAGCATGCTCTTCGGGCTCATGACGATGAGCGGCTTGCGCCAGCTGCGGAGCGCCTGCCGGCGGAGCAGGTGGAAGTGCTGCGCAGCGGTCGAGGGCTGGGCGATGACCATGTTGTCCTGCGCGGCGAGCTGCAGAAAGCGCTCCAGGCGGGCGCTCGAGTGCTCCGGGCCCTGGCCCTCGTAGCCGTGCGGAAGCAGCATGACGAGGCCGCTAAGCAGATGCCACTTGGCCTCACCGGCGGAGATGAACTGGTCGATGATGATCTGGGCGCCGTTGGCGAAGTCGCCGAACTGCGCCTCCCAGAGGACGAGGGTCTCCGGGTAGTCGCGCGAGTAGCCGTACTCAAAGCCGAGCACGGCTGCCTCGCTGAGCAGGGTGTTGTAGACCTCGAAGCGAGCCTGGTCGGCGGACATGTGCTCGAGCGGGATGTACTTGCTCTCGGTCTCGACGTCGGTGAGCACGGAATGGCGCTGGTTGAAGGTGCCGCGCTGGGAGTCCTGGCCGGTGAGGCGGACGGGGGTTCCGGCCGTGACGAGCGAGGCAAACGCGAGCAGCTCGGCCATGCCGTAGTCGAACGGCCGCTTGCCCTCGGCCATTTCGATCCGCTGCTCATAGAGCTTCTTGACCTTGGGATGGATGGCGAAGCGCTCCGGATAGGCGCAGAGCTGGCCGGTCAACTCGTTCACCTTGGCGGCATCGATGCCGGTCTTCAAGGTTGCGTCTTCAGAGGTCAAGGCGCCGCCGTGATACCTGGACCAGTAGCCGGGCAGCTCAACCAGCTTCGGAGTTGTTTCCGCCTGGGTGGCTTCCTTCTGGTCGGCCAGGAACATCTCCTGGATCTGAGCCACTTCGGCGGCGGGATCGACCTCCATGCGTTGCGCGTACGTCTTGTACAGCTCGGGCAGGTTCTTGATCAGGGCATAGCGCTTGGGCGAGGTGACGGTGGGATCGTCGACTTCGCTGTGCCCATGCCGGCGATAGCCGATCAGATCGACCACGACGTCCGAGCCGAACTTATGGCGGTACTCGGCCGCAATCGCCGCCACGCGCACCACGGCGTCCGGGTCCTCTGCGTTGACGTGAAAGATGGGGATAGGAAGGCGCTTGGCGATGTCGGTCTGGAAGCGCGAGGAGTTCGACTCTTCGGGCGTAGCGGTAAAACCGAGGAGATTATTGACGACGACGTGGATGGTGCCGCCGACGTTGTAGCCCTTGAGGGTGGTCATGTTGAGCAGCTCGGCGAGGATGCCCTGCCCGGCGAAAGCCGCGTCGCCGTGGATGATGACCGGCAGGACCTGCAGCTGGCCGGAGAGGCCGAAGTCGTCCGCGTGCAGCTCGTCGTCGACCCGGGTCTGCCGGGCGCGCGCGCGGCCAAGCGCGACGGGGTCGACGGCTTCCAGGTGGCTGGGGTTCGAGGCCAGATGCAGGGCAATTGTTTTTCCCGTGGAGGAAACGAAGTCGCCGGTCGCGCCCTGGTGGTACTTCACGTCGCCGCCGCCCATGGTGCTGCGCGGGTCGACGTCCTCAAACTTGGTAAAGATCTCGGATGCGTCGCGGCCGACGGTGTTGACCATCACGTTCAGGCGTCCGCGGTGGCTCATGGCGAGCACTGCGCGGGTGACGCCGACGCCGGCGCTGACCTCGAGGGTCCGGTCGAGGTAAGGAATCAGCACGGTCAGGCCTTCGAGCGAAAAGCGTTTGGTGCCGAGATACCGCGACTGGATCACCTGCTCAAAGATATCCGCCTTGATCAGGCCAGTCAGCACTTTCTTCTGATCGACTTCCGGAGCTTTGCGCTCTATCTGCGACTGCAGCCACTCGCGCTTTTCGGCGTTGGCCATGTGCATGAATTCGAGACCGATGGTGCCGCAGTAAAAGCCGCGAGCCTCGGCGGCGGCGTCTTCCTCACCCTCCGGAACCGGGACCGGAAACGGCTCGGGAGGAAGATACTGGCCGAGCGGATCGAGCGTGGTCTGCAGGTAACCCCAACGGCGGAAAACGTCAAAGATTTCCTCGCGCCGCTCGCCGGGAACATCCGTACTCGCGCCGTTGCCGATCATC
>CAXUEE010000059.1:3380-6877 GCA_964249905.1 uncultured Acidobacteriaceae bacterium | reverse complement strand
CGTTCTGCTCCTGTACGCCTGTCGCCGTCTTCTTTCCCTTGATCGCCATCTCTGTCTCATCCTCACCCGCGCGGTTCGGGAGAATTGCCGCGGGCCGTTTAGTCTTTCCGACGGGCGGAGCTGCCTTCCGCGCCACCTCCGTATGCTAGACCTAACTGCCTCTGATCGGCATCCCACCGTGTCGGTAATCGCCCACCGGATGCGGTCATGGACCAGGGACGGAACGTTCCAGTAACGATTGCCTCAGGGCCGCCGTCCAAGCAGAGCACGCACAGTCTTCTATGCCTTGGAAAGCAAGTGTTTTCGCTGGTCTGCTCCTGCTTCTCCCGCCGTCTGGCGTCTCCGCGCAGCAGACGACTGTCCCGCAGGAGCAATCCGCGCGGCCATTGCCGGACGTTGCCACGCTGATGCAGCAGGTGGAGAGCAATCAACGCAGATTTGAGGCGCTCGCGAGAAATTACACCTACCGCGAAAGTGAGGAGCTCCAGGAGTTCGACAGCCACGAGGGACTGAAGAAGACCAGGCGGCGCGAGGCGGATGTGTTCTGGATCGACGGCGTTCCGATCGAGCGCACGGTTTCACTCGATGGCCAGCCGCTGAGTGCGGAGGAACAGAAGAAAGAGTCCGAACGCGTCGACAAGCAAGCCGCAAAAGCAAGGGAGCGGCGGGACAAGGCCGACGCCGAGGGCAAGGAGACCGATCCGCGCGGGCATGATCTGGTGACCGCGTCCCGCATACTTGAGCTTGGCAGCTTTTCCAACCCGCGGCGGGAGGTTGTCGCCGGGCGGGATACGATCGTCGTCGACTATGCCGGCAATCCCAAGGCCAAGACGCACAACGCGGCCGAGAGCGTCTTTCAGGAGCTTGCGGGCACGGTGTGGGTTGACGAAGAGGACAAGGTCGTGCAGCACGCGGAGGGACACTTCGCTAATGACTTCAAGATCGCCGGCGGCCTGGTAGCGAGCGTCAAAAAGGGGACCTCGTTTGAGGGCACGTTTGTGAAGATCAACAACGAGGTCTGGCTGCCGCAGGGCTTCCATGCACGCGGGCAGATGCGTTATCTGCTGTTCTTTTCGTTGAATGGCGAAGGCCGGGTCGCGATCAGCGACTATCGCAAGTTCCGGGCGACCTCGACCCTGCTGCCGAGCTACAGCAAGGTGGATCCGGAGTCGCCGGAGCCTGAGCCAAGCGCTCCGGCGCCTCCACCGCAGCCCGGTCCTCCCGGGGTTGGCTTTGGGTCCGGTACGGGTCGATCTCGCTTATGAGCCACACGAAACTTACTTGCGATGGAGGTCCGCGGGGGCACAACGCCTGCGCCCTGCCGAGCCTCACACGGGAGAGGAAAATTTCCATGGCAGTCCTGATCCTGATTGTGATGGCGTCGTTGCTCATTGGAGCGGTGCTTTTCGGTTTCTTACGCAACAATAAAAAGGGAAAGCCGGGCGCGGGACGAGATGCGGCGGGGAATGCGCGCAACAGCAGCTAAAGCGAATCGGACGCCCTTCGATTTTCTTTCCCTGCGTGGCAGCTGCCGAGGTACTCGCGTTATGGGCGGATACCAGCCGATTTGCCGCTGCTGCCTCCATTGTTGGTGATCCAGAGATCTGCGGAGCTGTCGATCGCGGCCGTGCCAACGCCGGAGAAGTACGTGTCCTGCAGCCCGTTGGAACGATGGATCTGGCTGCCGCTTGCGCTGAGGTAAACGCCATCGTCGGGGAGGTGCGGGAAAAGAGCGGTAGCTGCTGACGCATGCAGGACCTTCGAAGATGATTCCGGAGGTCCGCTGCCGAGCAAATGTACACGTTTTCTACCTGGAGAGGGGAAGTTGCGCGGCGAATCAGACCCCGACTCGACCTCTACTCCACGCCGGAGAGCTCGCGGATCTTGAGATTGCGGAAGGAAACCGGAAAGCCGTGATCCTGCAGCAGGATGTACCCGTCCGGCACGTCGGCAAACCCCGGCCAGACGTGGTACTTGCTCCCGGCGACCAGCTCGCGGAACTGAGGCGTGAAGCGCACGTACTCTACCATTTTGACTCCGTTGAGCCAGTGTTCCACGTGGGCTCCGCGCACCACGATCCGCGCCGTGTTCCACTCCCCGATAGGCTTTGCGGGCTTGTCTTTGGCCGCCGGGATCATGTCGTAGAGCGAAGCCAGCGTCCGGTCGCCGTCCTTGCCCTTCTTGGCATCCGGATGCAGCGCGTCGTCGAGGATCTGGTACTCATAGCCGATGGCGGAGCCGCGTCCTTTGTTGAGCTCCGGATCGACGAAATACTTGATCCCGCTGTTGGCGCCGGGCGTCAGGCGAAACTCCGCCGTCAGCTCAAAGTTTTTATACTTCCGCGTCGTGAGGATGTCGCCGGCGTTGCCGCCTTCTTCGCCGCTGTGGTCCGTGACGCTCAGGACGCCATCCTTCAGCTCCCAGCCGGTCTTCGGAAACTCCAGGCTGTGTTCGCCGCGCCACCCAGTGGTGGTCTTGCCGTCCCACAGGAGCGTCCATCCCTGTGCGGTCTCCTGGGCGGAAAGCGTGTTCGGCGCCTGCTGCGCCACTGAAGCCAAGGATCCCGCAAACGCCAGCACGGCGACCAACGCCAGTTTCCGCATGCACACACCTCGGAGAGGATTCTACCCTGCGGAAACACGCACAGGCATGATCTTTCCAGGCGGAACCATACAATCTCCAGATGGGCAGGATACGGGTACTCTCCGACCAGGTGGCGAACCAGATTGCCGCGGGCGAGGTGGTGGAGCGGCCGGCGTCAGTGGTGAAGGAGCTTCTAGAAAACGCGCTGGATGCTGGGTCGACCCGCATCCGCATCGAGGTGGAAGGGGGCGGCCGCAAGCTGATGCGGGTGGTCGACAACGGCTGCGGCATGGTGCGCGACGACGCGCTGCTGGCGTTTGAGCGGCATGCGACCTCGAAGCTGCGCAGCTCGGACGACCTCTTGTCGATCGCCACGCTGGGATTTCGCGGCGAGGCGCTGCCTTCGATCGCGAGCGTAGCGCGGGTGGAGCTCGAGACGCGCTCGGCGGAGGATGCGACCGGCACGGTGGTCGAGATGGCCGGCGGCAAGATGCTGCGGGTGGAGGAAGCCGGGCTGCCCGAGGGAACGACGATCGCGGTGCGCGACCTGTTCTTCAACACACCGGCGCGGCGCAAGTTCCTCAAGTCCGAGTCGACGGAGCTGAGCCACATCGCGGCGCTCGTGACGCACTATGCGCTCGCGCATCCGACGCGGCACTTCGAGCTGCACACGGCTACGCAGGCTCTACTGGTCGCCCCGGCGGTGGCTGACGCTGGTGAGCGGCTGTTCCAGATCTTCGGCGCGGGACACGGCAGGGCTCATGATCCCGACGGCGGCGGAGAGCAATTTTGCGCACGCCGGCTTGCCGGAGCCGCCGCCATGGCGGCGCGAGGAGGACTACGAGGCGCCGGAGCCGGGCTTCCTGCGGGTCAGTGGCTTCGTCTCAAAGCCGGAGCTGCAGCGGCTCAACCGC
>CAXUEE010000059.1:0-3370 GCA_964249905.1 uncultured Acidobacteriaceae bacterium | reverse complement strand
TCGATCTATGTCTTCGTGAACCACCGCCTGGTACGCGACAAGCTGGTGCTGCATGCGCTGGCGGAGGGCTACCGCAACGTGATTCCGCCAACCAGCTTTCCGGTCGTGCTGCTGTTTCTCGAGATGCCGCCCGGCGAGGTCGACGTCAACGTGCATCCGGCCAAGACCGAGGTCCGTTTCCGCCAGCCAACCTTTGTGCACGATTTTCTGCGCGAGACAGTGCGTACGGCGCTAATGAAGACGCGGCCGGCGGCGAGCTTTGCTTCGGCGCTCACCGGCGCGAACTATGCCAGCGCGAGCGCCAGCCTGCTGCTCGATGTGAGTCCCCTGCCGAGCGGGCCGGCGCAGCCGTTTTTTGATCCCAGGGTGCGGGAGCCGACGCTGCCTCCGGAGTCGGAGATCTTTGCGGGCGACGACGACAGCGCGCCCTTCGGGCTGAAGCCCTTACCGGTGGCGCCTTCGCCCGGGCGCCTGGCCTTCGGTGAGGGCTCGCTGGCAGTAGGCTACGACGCGCCCACGGAGCGGACGCGGGACGGCGGGCGAGTGATCGAGGAGCCGTCGCTCCACTCGCTGGCGACCCTGAAGCCGCTCGGCCAGTTGCGCGATTCGTTCATTCTCGCAGTGAATGACGAAGGGCTGTGGATCGTCGACCAGCATGTGGCGCATGAGCGTGTGCTGTTTGAGCGGATTCTGCGCGAGCGCGACACCGAGCAGGTGCAGCGGCAGCGCCTGCTGATGCCTCTGCTGGTTGACCTCTTGCCGGCGCAGATGGTGGCTTTTGCGCGGATCGCCGCGGAGCTGGAGCGCAATGGCTTTGAGGCCGAGCCGTTCGGGCCGCGTACGCTGGCCGTAAAGGCGGCGCCGGTGGGCCTTGAGGGAAAGGAGCTTGAAGGCATGCTCGAAGAGGTGCTCGGCCTAGACGACCGGCTGCAGCAGACGGAGAACGCGGAGGCGCGAAGGCGCAGGATCGCGGCCAGCATGGCGTGTCATGCGGCGGTGAAGATCAACATGCCGCTCGAGCGCGAGAAGATCGAGTGGCTGCTGACCGAGTTGGGCAAGACGGAGCATCCAACCAGCTGCCCCCACGGCCGGCCCATCGCGCTCAGGTATTCTCATAAAGAGATCGAACGAGCATTTCAACGTACCTGAAGATGATCCGATTTCTACGGCACGGGCTCACGGAACGTTGAGCCGGCTCTCTCTGAACGGGTTCGACAATCAGGATTTCCCTTCAGCGAAGGGGCTCATGGGCGCCGTGGCTGATGTACGGCGCCCAGGGCAGGAAGGCAAGACCAGCACATGACAGATGATCAGAGTTCCGCCACAGGCTCGCCTCAACAGAGCGGCTCGAGCGGCCAACAGGCCAGCCAGCCGAGCAGCCCGTCCCGCTTCACGCCGCGACCGAGCGCGATTGCAGCCCCTCCCTCCGCCGAGCAGTTCACCGCTGAACGCACCACGCACTGGCACCAGGATGGACAGCCGCTCCTCACCACCGAAGCCCTGCGCGCGTGGCTGACGCGGAGCGGGCTAGTGGCGTATGGACCGCGAGTCCATCAGCTGGGAGCGCCGGCGCCCTCGTGGGTGGAGGCGGTGCTGGGCAAGAAGCTTGACGCAGAGGCGGAGCTGAGCGGCACGGAGGCGGCGCGCACCTTGCTGACGCGCCTGATTGCCGACGGAAGCGCGGTACCTCTGAACCTTCTGGGCGCGGCCGGAGGACTGGGGACGGACGTTCCGGACTACGTGGCTTCGGCGGCGGTGTTCTCGTATATCTTCACGCTTCGCGGGAACAAGGCCTGGAAGCAGCCGCCGGCAACGTCCGGTGCGGTCAAGGTGTCGCCCCTAGCGCTGGCCACCTATGAGATGCTTTCGGCCAAGGTGACTCTCTCGGCGTATGACCTGGCGACGCAGCTGGGCAAAGAGGTGACCGAGACCGCCGTGCTGCGCGCGCTGACCGAGCTGTGGGGACAGCTGCGCGTGCTGCCGGTGCCGCAAGCCGAAGGGCCCGGACCGCAGACGGCGACTATGTGGGAGCTGACCACGGCGCGGTTTACCAAGCAGATCAAGGCGGGCGCCAATGCCGGGCAGCCCAGTGCCCTGAGTGCGCTCATCTCCCTCTACCTGGGGCAGGCGCTGGCTGCGACAGAAGAGGAGATCGAGACCTTCCTTTCCCCTCTGGCTTCGCGCTCGCGGGTAAGAGACGTGATTCATGCGCTGCTCTCGGCGCGGCAGCTGGATACGGTCGTGGTCGAAGGCAAGACGCTGCTGTATGTGGCGGGCGAGCTGCCGGCTTTTGTAGCGGCAGTCTCGGAGGGGAAAGAGCCGGAAAGCTCCGAGGCTGGAAGTGCGGAGGCGTCCGGTTCGCGGATTAAGAAATTTGCCGCCAAGCCGGGCAGCAAGATCGGCACTGGGCTGCGGTCCAAGGAAGCGGGGACGGGCAAGCCTGCCTTTCGGGCGAAACCCGCCTTCGGCAGGAAGCCGGAGGCAGGAGATCGGGAACGGCGGCCGTTCCAACGGGAGAGCAAACCAGGGTTTGCCAAGCCGCGCTTCGACAAACCCTGGAAGGAGGAGCGCAGGCCGCGTCCCGGGGGCGAAACGCTGGCCGCTGGCGCAGACACGGGCGGCGGCGGAACACCGGCTCCTCGGCCGGAGGGGGGTGAGGCTCCGCGGCGCACGTTCAGCAAGCCGGGAACCTTTGGGCGCAAGCGCGAGGGCTTTGGCGCACGGCCGGGGGCGAGTCACGCGGATGGGCGTCCGCCGCGCCGGGAATTTGGGGCGGGCGAGGGACGGCCACCGCGCCGGGAGGTTGGCGATCGTCCCGCAGGTCCGGGGTTCAAACGGGCGTCTGCGTCCGCAGGCTCCTACCCGGCTCGGCCAAAGCGGGAGACTGGAGGGAAGCCGGGCTTCTCGCGGGATCGCGGGCCGGAGGGCGAGAACGCAGGTGAGTCTCCGCGCAAAGTCTTCCGCAAATTCGATGCGCCGCGCGAGGGGAAGCCATTCCGTGCGGCGCGGCCAGAGGGCGGCGGCAAGGGTTTCGCAGGCAGGCCGGAGGCAGGGCGTCCGGCGCGCAGTGCCGAGCGGCCGGATGAGCCTCGCGGGGAGCGTCCGCGGACTGGCTTTGGAGCGAAGCCGGCCGGGGCAAAACCCTTTGGGAAGAGGCCCGGAGGTGGGTTCGCAAAGGCGGGCGGACCGTTCGCCAAGTTTGCCGATGGCGCGAAGCCGTTTCGCAAGCCGGGCGCGCCGCGTAAGGCGGCCGGCGGGAAGCCGGGTGGAGGATTCAACCCAACTAAGCGCCGGCGCCCGGAAGGGAATGGGTAGTCCGGCATGGCTCAGGAGGCAGCGAGGGAACAAACACAGGGCCGGACGCGGCCGG
>CAXUEE010000058.1:10792-17074 GCA_964249905.1 uncultured Acidobacteriaceae bacterium | reverse complement strand
GCCTCGCTCGTTCCCACCACCGAGAATCTCACCCTAGAGCTCCACCGCATCTTCACCGCCTTCCACCACGCCCACCTCGAACACATCCACGTCGAAGAAACCGGCAACAACTCCTTCGGCTTCCCCATCCCTGACCGGACGTCCTTCTGATCTCATGTCCCTTCTCTGATTCACGTCATCCTGAACGAAGTGAAGGACCCCTGTATCTGCTGTTGTTTGTTCTCTCCCGCACGTCTATCCCACCGAACCCGAGAACGCGATGCCTACCCAAACCGACCTCAACCCCACCCTCGACACCATTTCCACCGAAGACCTCCACCGCGAGCTCCTTCGCCGTCTCGGCGAAGACCCCTCCCGCGACGGTCTCCTGCGCACCCCCGAGCGCATGGAAAAGTCTATGGCCTATCTCACCCGCGGCTACACCCAGACGGTTGAAGAAGTCCTCCACAACGCCCTCTTCGACGTCGACTACGACGAGATGGTCATCGTCAAGGACATCGAGTTCTACTCCCTCTGCGAGCACCACCTCCTGCCCTTTTTCGGCAAGGCCCACGTCGCCTACGTCCCGCAGGGCAAGGTCATCGGCCTCTCTAAAATCGCGCGCTTGGTCGACGTCTTCGCCCGCCGCCTCCAGGTCCAGGAGCGCCTCACCCGCCAGCTCGCCGAGTCCATCGACGAAGCCATCCACCCCCAGGGCGTCGCCGTCATCCTCGAAGGCCAGCACCTCTGCATGATGATGCGCGGCGTCGAAAAGCAATCCTCCTGGACCACCACCTCCGCCATGCTCGGCGTCTTCAAAACCCAGCTCCAAACCCGCAACGAATTCCTCTCCCTCATCCGCAAACACGGCTCGTCCCTCTAGGAAAGCAGCACGAGCCATGAGCCTATACTTGGAACGTTATCTGCTCGGAAAGGACCTATTGCCCTGACCATCGAAGTTCGTCAGCCGGAACTAGAAACCCTGATCCAGCAGCGCATGGCGACCGGTCGCTTTCACACCCTGGAAGACGTTCTCCTGGCTGCGCTCAAAATGTCTTCCAAAATCTCCGAAGACGAAGCCGCGCATCGACCGAAAAAAAACTTTGCTGAATTTTTATTGGAGTCTCCACTCCGCGATTCCGGGCTTGAACTCACCAGAGCAATGGACTATCCGCGTCCAGTCGACCTGTGAAGATTTATGTTTATAGAGATATGTCAGAACTACCCTACGAACCGAATACTCTTAGGACACCTTCTCACGCAACCACGAGGTCAGGCCAGCATCAAAAACCAGTCGAGAGAACCGGTCCGGTCCGATAAGCTCGACGTTCTTTAAACCGCTTTCTGGTATTTGACTTATGTCCCCTGAGTGCCAGACGAAAAACATGCGAGCGTAGAGAGCGGACTCAAGCAAGCGCTCTTGATAAATAGCCAAGTCCTGCTTCTGCGTAGAGGACTTGATCTGGACGAAAGCTCGTTCCCCCGTAACAGGCAAGATGAGTTCGATATCAACCGTCTTCTGTGTTTTTCCAATTTGACCAGTACGTCGCCAGCCACTGTTTGAGAAAACAAGATCGACAAGCAGTTCGAAGTCTTGCCAAGTTAGAAGCTGTAGCAATGGAACCATCTTCTCCACTAGCTGTTTTTCAGCTTCCGTTGCCGCTTCGACTGCTGGCAGTAACTCGCAGTTCAGCCTACGCTTTAGATACTCAAAAGCTCTTACCTCACAGATAGTACCGCGGAATCCTTGCACACGAAGAAGGCTGCCAGACAGCTTATCCATCGAAAGAACTTTGCCTTTCACGTCGGCGCTATGCCAACCATCAGCACACTCACGGTAACTTCCATCACCATCGGGATGCACCTTTACGATTGGCTTGGCAAAGCACCACCACAAAAATCCGCTGCTAAAAGTAATCCAGAGTATGTCTTTACTGGCAGCGAAGAAATGCCTTATTTGGATGAGATCGCGCGTTGCTGTTCCCGCATTATTACTATCGTTGTTCCAAAATTCCCAAACTGTGTCCCAGTCACCGGCTACTGCTGCTTCAAAAGGTGTTTCCTTGTAGCCAAACCTTATGATACCTTTTTCCAAGCACTCCTTTTCCCACTTCCCAGACTGCCCGAGTTTTATATAGAGCGCGTTCAGTGGCTGAATACCTTCCAAAGCTACAGTCATGAAGTCCCCCTAAAAACTTAGACCTTTCCAGCAAGGTTATGTTCAGGTAATCCTTCGTCTCGTCAAACCAGCATCTTCAACCCATGCTTCTGCACAATCAGCAACAGCTTCACCGCCGTCCCACTCGGCCGTTTCGCCCCACTTTCCCATTTTTCGACCGTAGATTTGCGGGTATTCAAGTACCGCGCAAAACAGGCTGGCTCACCTGCTGACTTTCTCGAATGCTTCTAATCTGCGCAGGCTCTAAGCTCTCCGGCTCAGCAAGGCAGGACTTGTCGAACTCCGCCATCGTAGTCTCATCAATGGTTCCCGACCGGTACATCCCACTTGCCGCGCTGTGAACCGCTTCCGAAATGTCACTCTTATATTTCCGTGGCGTACTCATCGGCATATCTCCACCAGTTCTCCCGACTGCACTTCTTCTGCCAGCATGTCATTTGTCTTCCGCGCGTATAACCCAGCCAACGCCCGAAGCCTCGCTAAGTCATCCTGATCAATATTAACGCGGTCCTTCTTTGCAAAGAGGTAAGTGTAAATCCGGGTTCGCCTGCCACGCGCAACAATCCCTGCAGGACGACAACAGCGAGTTGGATCGCTGGCTTAGCTTCGATCAGGAGCTTAGAGCTTTGGAGGATAGCTGCGACTGACGCCGGTTCCCGTGTTGAGCATGGTGAAGCTGCCATCAGGATCGGCTGTCAGTTCGAGCGAGTGCGCAGCATCTGCGCCCTGCGGGTTGGCGATGTACTCAGCAGGACGATTCAGGGCGGCTCCGGCTTCATTGGAGTAGTGCAGCTGCCAGAGAGCCTCGAGACCGGGCGCGGTGTTGAAGGTGCTGAATGTGGCCAGAGAGCCGCCCTTGTCGGCGCCGTTATCCATGATGGCGACCCGCGGGTGGACGCCAAGCACCAGCGCGGGGCTGGAGCTCTGATACCAGCCGTGGTGCGAAACGACCAGGATGTCGACGGCACCGAGCCTGTTCACCGGACACATGAGCTGCATTTCCTTGTCCCAGGTAAGGTCGCCGAGATCGAGGATCTTGAGCTTGCCGAAGGTGATCTCGATACCGAGTGAGCGGGCGTTCTCGGTGGTGTCGGGCGGCCGGTTCTCCGACATGTCACAGAAGAGGTTAGGTGCGCCTGCGCCGGGGAGCGGCTTCGCCAAGAGCTTGCCGTCCGCGCTGATCACGGTAACGTCGAGGCCGCGGATCGGGAGCTTGTTGCCGGGCTGGGCGACGATGTGTTTTGCGCTGCCGGACGCGAGCAGCTTTTGGTACTCGGCGTAGTTCCTGACGACGTCGGGATTGCTTGTTTCGCGGTTCTCGCCGTGGTCGAGAAAGGTGCCGACGGGGATGCGGGCGATGAGCTGCGGGACGCCTCCAACGTGGTCGTCGTGAAAGTGGGTGATGAGGACAAAGTCGATGCGGGAAAGGCCGTGCTGCCTGGCGGCGGCTACGATGCGATCCGCGTCGCGGTTGTTGTTGCCGGCCCAGCCGGTGTCGATGAGGAGAGATTGTCCGGCGGGAGTGATAAAGAGCGTTGCCTGGCCGCCCTCGACATCGATGAAGTCAACGAGGAGCTTGCCGGGGACCTGGGCGGAGACGGTGAGGGCAGAAAGGGCAAGCAGCGCGGCGGAGAGAGCGGGCCGAAGGGAGATCATACAATTAAGTATGCACTGGCAAATCAGCGGGTGAGCAGAAAGACTCCGCCGCAGACGAACAGGGTAGCGAGCCAGCGACGCCGGTCTACATTCTCATGCAGAAAAAAGCGTGCGGCAACGGCGTTGCCGACATAGTTGAAGGAGGCGATGCCGGGGGCGGCGAGTGAGAGGTCGACGCGGGAAAGGGTGTAGAGCATGGCGAAAAAGTTGAGCGCCATGCAAAGGGCTCCAACGAGAAAGGTGGGGTTAGCGAGGACGGCGCGGACGATGCCGGTGAGACCGGTGAGCGCTCGGACGTGGTTGAGGTCGCCAATCTGGCGCATGGCTGCGGCGATGAGGACCTCGCCGGCGATGGCGAGCAGGGCGACGAAGGCGATAGAGGTCCAGGCGATAAGAGGCGGCGTCGAGTGCACTAGATGCCGACTCCGGAGCGCGTGGCGGGGAGTTCCGGTACGGTTGCGGAGTGAGCCTTGAGATCGGTGCGCGCGGGCCGGTTGGCGACGAAGCCGACGGCGGAGGTGAGCAGCAGGATGCCGACCCAGCGGGAGAGCGAGAGATGCTCGTGCAGAAAGAATCGGCTGAGCAGGGCGATGACGACGTTGCCGAAGGCCGTAGCAGGCATGACGAAAGTAAGGTCCGCCCAGGAAAGAGCGGTCATATAACTGGCGAAGAAGCCGATAAGAAGAATAATGCCGAAGACGACGTTTGGATTGGCGAGCGCGTGGAGGAGGAGAGGCAGATGATGAAGATTCACCGGGCCGACCTGGCTCATGCCGCGCGAAAGCAGAGCATCGCCGAAGGAAGCGGTAAAAACGACTGCGGCCAGCGTGGCATATTGTCGCGGAGACAAGCGGTGAGGCTTTTGTGGACACTCTGCAAGACCGGCCGCAGACAGGGGGACGTCTACCGGTTGTGTAACTTTGAGCACAGAGGGATCTCCTTATGCCACCGGCTGTACTCCACGGAATAGGATGCTGGGAAGGCCCGAGAGAGTCAAGAGATTTACGGAAGAGGGCGGGATGAGCAAGCAGTGTTCCAGGAGAATCGAGAAGCGTTTTCTGGCGAGGAGGGATACCACCAGCGAGTGTGCCCAGGCCCCGGGCGAGACCTGGGCACAGAGTTCAGGCCCGGGAACGGCTGCTTCAGGCGTTCATGCTGACGGATTCCTGCTGCTTGAGGGCGTTCTCTTCCTTCATCTTGCGGGAGGCCTTGTTGCGCTGGGCGCGCAGCTTCATGAAGGACTTCGCTTCGACGTAGAGGCGCGGGACATCGCGATTGACAATGGCTTTCCAGACGACGCGGAAGGCGGCCTTGGGACGGAAATAGTATTCGTCGTAGAAGCGGTGGACCATCTCCATGACGTACTCGACGGGTAGGCCGGGATACTCGATGTGCGCCATCTGGTGGCCGGCATCGTCTTCCATCTTCTGGTTGGTGATGAAACCATTCTTCTCGGCAAAGTCGTAGAACTCAGTGCCGGGGTAGGCGTGGGCGATCGAGACTTGGATGGTCTCGCAGTCGAGCGATTTGGCGAAGTCTATGGTGTTGCGGATGCTCTGCTTAGTCTCACCCGGCAGGCCGAGGATGAAGTCGGCGTGGATAATGAGGCCGAGGTCGTGGCAGTCCTTGACGAAGTCGCGGGCACGCTCGACGGTGGCGCCCTTCTTGATGTTCTTTAGGATCTGCGGGTCGCCGGACTCAAAGCCGACAATAAGCAGGCGGCAGCCGGCGTCCTTCATGGCCTTCAGGGTGTCGCGGTCGGTGGTGACGCGCGAGGTGCAGGACCAGGTCAGGCCGAGCGGCTTGAGCTTGGCGCAGAGCTCGACCGTACGCGCTTTCTGGATGTTGAAGGTGTCGTCGTCGAAGAAAAACTCTTTCACGTGGGGGAAGAGCTGCTTGGCGTGGGCCATCTCGGCGGCGACGTCATCGGTGGACCGCTTGCGCCAGGCATGGCCGGAGAGGGTCTGGGGCCAGAGGCAGAAGGTGCACTGGGCGGGGCAGCCGCGAGTGGAGTAGAGCGACACGTAAGGGGGCAGCAGGAAGGGCACGTTGTAGCGCGGGACGTCCATGTCGCGGGCGTAGATGTCGGTGACCCACGGCATGTCGGGCTTGTCGAGTTTTTCGACCTGAGGGCGGTCGGGATTGTCGAAGAAGCCGCCGGCGGGGTTGCGATAGCTGATGCCGAGGATTTCGTTCAGCGGCTTGCCGTTGGCGAACTCGACAACAGAGAAGTCGAACTCGCGGCGGCAGACGAAGTCGATGGCCTAGCACTCATTGAGCGCGCGGTAGGGGTCGGTGGTGACGGGTGGTCCGACGAACGCGATCCTGATGGACGGGTTAGCTTTCTTGATGGCCTGCGCGAGGGCGTGGTCGCCGGCCCAGCCGACGGTGGAGGTGAAAAGGACGAGGAATTCGTAGTCTTTGGCGATCTCGATCGTCTCGTCGGCAGAGACGTGGTGGGGAGGCGC
>CAXUEE010000058.1:1948-10782 GCA_964249905.1 uncultured Acidobacteriaceae bacterium | reverse complement strand
TAGCAGGCGCGAGCCTTCGAGCATGCCGTCCGGATAGGCGAGCCAGACGGGATACCAATAGGATTCAATCTCACGGACCGCGGGCCAACGGGAGCTTGCGCCGCCGTCGAAGTTTTCAAACGAGGGCGGATTCAGAAGCAGGGTCTTCAAAGGCGTCGTCATGAGGTATATCCAAAGTTTATCATTCAGGCTGTTCTGAGTTGGTTATTGGGGGAGGGGGAGAGAGCCGGTTGCCGCATCGGTTCGACATCTGTTAGGGCACGGCTGTGACAGTGGATGAGAGGGAACCGCGAAGCCAGTCTTCCAGACGGTTCGTCTGCCGAAGTAGGTTCACTTCCGCCTGGCGGAGCCGGTATTGCGCGTCAAGGAGTTCGACAAAGCGCTGCCGTTCCCCGATACGGGCGTTTTGCTCGTCTTTCGGAGTCAGGACAGGTCCGGGTCCGGACGCGCCTTGTGTCTGGAGGAGGATGATTTCAAGTTGTTGCTGTGCCATGTCCCGGTCAAGGGACGCGAGCTCGGCGCGCGCGGCAAGCTCGGCCGTACTGTGCTGCAGGCGTAGCCGGCCTTCCAGCTCCTGGTCACGGATATTTTTTGCGTCGTGGAAGGAATGTATGGCTTCAGCCATGGTTTCACGGGCGCGGTCGCGCCGGCCCTGATCGAATAAGGGGATCGTGACATTGACGGCAAAGGCCGCGGACTGCGCGGGCAGAGTGCCGGCACCCCGGCCGGTGAGCGGATTTTCTCCGGTGACGTAGGGATAGTAGGCCAGGTAACCATTGTTGTAGAAGCTTTCTTTGCTGTATTGTGCGCCGAAGGTGACTTGCGGACGCCAGAGATAGCGCGCGTCGCCGAAAGCCTGTTCATATTTCTGGTGCACGGAGACAAAGGAGGCCTGGACGCCGGGCGTGTCCGCGGCGGAGCTGGGCGCCGATGGGCTGCCGCTGTCGATCACGAGCGGCGGGATGCTGTCGGGAAGGGTGTGGACCTCAGTGCCAGTAAGGCCGAGCAGGCGCGAAAGGTGATCGCGGAAAGAGGCGATGTCATCGTCGAGCTGCAGGGTTTGAAGACGGAGCTGGACTCCGGTACGGCGCGCCCGGGTGTACTCCATGGCGGTGTCCTGGCCGGCGTCGAGGCGGTCCTTGACGATGTGCTGGAGATGATCGGCGAGATCTCGCTCTTCCTGAACGGCGCCGCGCTGCTGCTCGGTGCGGGCGAGATCGAGGTAGGTATTGACGGTATCTTCGGCGACGGACTGGCGAACATCGCGAAGAGCGAGACTGGCCGCCTGAAGCCCGGCAGCGGCGGCCCGGATGTAGTCCCTCTGCGAGTAGCTGAAGACGAGCGATCCGGAGGACACGCTGAAGAGAGTCGGCGGCCCGAGAGGGAATCCGTAGCCATAGCCGAGGCCCGAAGACGATCCGACCAGGTTTGGAATGTAGACATCTTTAGTTTGGGCAAACGCGGCGCGCGCGTGATCTACGTCCGACTCCGCCATCTTGATCCGCTCGCTGTTGCGGAGAGCGAGGTCGACAGCAGAGGTGAGCGAGATCTGACCGCGCAGAGGGCTGCACGGAAGGGCCGATACGACCAACGCGAAGAGCAGATGAAACCTGAGACGGAAGCTGCCTGGGGCCGCACCAGAGATAGAGGTCGAGGTCATGAGACCGCTTTGACCTTCAATCCGCCGACCAGCTCGACACTGGTCGATTTCGGCGCAAGCACGACCAGGTCGTTGACTTTCAGGCCGCCGACGATTTCGACCCGCGTCAGGTTGACGGCGTCGACCTGTACGGGTGTCCGGGTCAGCTCCCCGCTGACGATGCGGTAGACGAAGTTGCTGGCTCCGTCCGTATGCAGCGCTTCTCGGGGAATGGTGAGCACGTGATTTTTCTGCATTTCCGTGACGGTCACGGTAACGTTGGTGTTGGGCAGAAGATCGCCTTTCGAGTCGTCGACGGTGATGATGCACTCGCCGACGCTGCGCGTTCCATAGGTGATGACGGTGGTGGGAGCCTGCGCGATGTGGCCGTGCCAGAGGACGCCCGGCTTGGCATCCCAGACGATATCGACCGGCTGTCCCCGCTCCAGACGCCCAATCTCGGGCTCGTCGAAGTAGGCGCGGATCTGCACACGGGTTAGATCGGCGAGATCGAGGATGTCATCCCCGGCCGGCACGTAGTCGGACTCAGAGACTGGCACGGAGTAGACGGTGCCATTTTGCGGTGCCCGCATATCGACGTCGGCAAGGGCGTTTTTGGCTGCCATCAGATTGGCTTGCGCATCGGCGACGCGGGCACGTGCGTTTACCAGGTCGCCGCTCCCGAAGCGGTCCGTGTTGCGCCCCTGGGCAGTCTGCAGCGTGAGCTCGGTGGAGCGGAGCCGCTGCTGGGCTGCATCGACTTCCGATTTCGAAGCCGCACCCTTGCTGTAGAGCTGCTGGAGAGCGGCATACTTCTGTACCGCATCATCATGGTCGAGCTTGGCGGCGGAGATGTCTGAGGAGAAACGAGCGCGCTCTTCATGCGAACCGCCGTTTTCAAGATCATGCAAAATGAGTTCCGCAGCGGCGAGGATACCTTCGGCGGAGGCGACGCGCGCGAGCGGACCGGAATCGTCCATTTTGACCAGCAGCATGCCTTTGGAGGCGTGCTGTCCGACGCTGACATAAAGCTTCTTGATTACTCCGGGAAAAGGAGCATGCGCCTGCCACTCGCCGACCGGTTCGACCTTGCCGTTGGTCGATACGGTTTTCGAGAGCGGCTGGTACGTTACGGGCACAACCCGCACGTCCACTGCTCCCGCCCCGCCCAGCTTGCGGACTCCGAAGAAGACGAGAAGTGCGGCGAGGAGAATGCCTCCGGCCCAAAGCAGGGCGGAGAAGATACGGCTTGGACCGGAATTCGCCATAGGTAAAAACGTCAGTATATAAGAGTCGATTGGACCGAAGACGGATCGGCTTTTTTGTAGGTCAGGGAGTTATGCGTGGTTCGCCGGATGCGGAGCGAGCTCCTGGAGGATGAGCTCGAGTCCGCTGTACTGAGGATGTTTGTTCTCGCGCAGGGTAAAGACGGCGTCGATGCGAGAGTCCTGAGTCAGGTCAAGGGCGTGGGCGCGCTCAGCCCAGGAGAGGCGGCCGGAGCGGCTCCAGCCCATGGCGTTGCGAGGCTGGCCATCTGGAGCTGGGGTGAGAGGAAGACAGAGGTGCCGCTCCTGAAGGATGCGGGGAGGGCCGGTGAGGACGAGCCCTCGCGCGAGAAAGAGGGGTTCGGGATTGCCCATGCCGAACGGCTCGCAGCGCTTGAGCCAACGCAGCAGATCGAGCGTGAGCTCGGCGGGGTCGACTTCGAGATCGCACTCAAGGCATGGCGAAAGCAACTCCGGACGCAGCGTGGCGCGAGAGTGGTGGCGCAGGCGGGAGCGCAGATCGGAGAGCCGATGACTCGGCAGCGAAAACCCAACGGCGTGCGCGTGACCGCCAAAGCGTGTGAAGAGGCTCTCGCTGGCGGAGTCTTCTGAAGCGTGCGCGGCGGTGAGGGCGTCGAGCAGATGGAAGCCGGGAATGGATCGTCCGGAGCCGTGCGCTTCGCCCTGCTGGGAGCTGATCACAAGCGCGGGACGGCCGGTACGGTCGACGACGCGCGAGGCGAGGATGCCGAGGACGCCGCGGTGCCACTCGGGGTGGTCAAGCACAAGGCATTCCTCGGCATAGGCACCGGTGGGGTCGCGCAGGGAGAGAAGCTGGAGTTCGATGGCCTCGAGGGCAGCGGCCTCCGACGCGCGCCGGTCTGTGTTGAGTGTGTCGAGTTTTTCCGCAAGGGTGGATGCGAGGGCTGGATCGCGGGTGAGGAAGAGGTCGACGACGTCAGAGGCGATGTCCATGCGGCCCGCGGCGTTGATGCGAGGCGCCAGACGAAAGCCGATCTCCATTGCGGTGGGGGCCTGATCGGGCGGAAGTCCGGCGACCCGCAGGAGCGCGCGCAGACCGGGCTGCACGGGATGGCGCAAGGCGTGCAGTCCGAGCGCGACAATGGCTCGGTTTTCGCCCGTGAGGGCGACTGCGTCGGCGACGGTGGCGATAGCGATCAGCTTGAGAAAGCTCGGCAGCAGGAGGTCGCGGAGGCGCGTCTGTTGAGCCTCGGTGGTGGCGTGGGCGGCGAGCAGGGCATGGGCAAGCTTGAAGGCGACCCCGGCGCCGCAAAGGTGTTTGTTGGGGTACGGACAGCCGGGCTGGGCCGGATTGAGGACCGCCTCGGCGTCGGGCAAGCCCTCCGCGCCGTCGGGTAGATGATGGTCGGTGACGATGAGGGCGAGGCCGAGAGAGCGGGCCTCGGCGGCGGCAGCGAAGGCGCGGATGCCGGTGTCGACGGAGATGACGAGCCGTACGCCAGCCTCAGCGGCCTGGGCGAGACGCGAGGCCTGGATGCCGTAGCCCTCGCGCAGGCGATGCGGGACGTGGAAGCTGACCTGGGCGGGCCGGTCAGCGGGCGCGATGCGCTCGATAGCGGTCTTGAGGACGACGGTGGCGGTGGTGCCGTCGACGTCATAATCGCCGTAGATGAGGATGGGCTCACCGCGGGCCACAGCGGCCTGGATGCGCTTGACAGCGGCACTCATGCCGAGCATGAGCATGGGGTCGTGGAGGTTGTCGAGCGAGGGGTTCAGGAAGCGCTCCGCCAGAGCGGCGGTCTCGATGCCGCGCGAGACGAGCAGGCATGCGATGGGCTCGGGGCAACTAAGGCTTTGGCGGACCGTGGAGACAAGAATGGGGTCGACTGCGCGGACCTGCCAGGAGCGGGGGTGCGGCATGAGCGGCTTACTCGTCGCGGTCGTCGACGACAAGGCCGCCGATTTCGCTGGCAGCCTCCATCAGGTCCTGGAAGCGGTCGTACCAATCAGTCGAGGTCTCGAAGAGGAACATGACCCCCTGGTGCGCGAAGCCGAGTTGCAGATAGCCTGCTTTGCCGACGTGCTTGACGAGAGATTCGGCATCGTCCATGTCGATCTCCTCGTCATCGGAGAAGGTGTGGTCGCGGAGCTGCTCGAGCAGGAGGGTGACGTCGGATTTTTCGAGAACGACTTCGCTCATGGTGATGAAAGGCGTTCCGGCGGCCTTGGCGTGCTCGACGAAGTCTTTCCAGGCGTCGTCATGGTCCTCTTCGAAGAGCACGGTCGGGACCTCTTCGGTGACGTAGGCGGGCATGCGGCGCAGTCCGTGGCCGGCGATGAAGGCTACCATGTCGTCTTTCAGCGAGAGCAGATTATCCGATGGCATCACTCCTCATTGTCGCAGATGTGCGTGTTGATCGCTCGCCCAACACCGGGCGGAGGGGCGAAAGCGAAGCGTACGCGGTGCTATACTTTGCTTCACCAACCATGATTTTTTCCAAGGATTACGTCGGGTATCTGGCGCGCCAGACGGTAAAACAGCTGGTAGCCGCCAAGGTCATCCGCACCGACAAAGCGGCTGTGCTGAGTGAACGGGTGACGGCCGGGTTAGTGGAGGAGCTATCGCTTGAGGACCGGATCAACGATGAGGTTCGGGTGATCCTGGAGGCGATTCAGGATGACATGCGCAAGACTGGCGCGAGCTATCCGGAGATGTTCAAGAAGCTGAAGATCAAGCTCGTGAACCAGTACAAGGCGGTGCTGTGAGAATCACGCGAGACAAGCTGAACAAGCTGGCGCACGTGGTGGCCGACACGCTGGCCGAGATTCCGGAGTGCGATTTCCTGGAGGACCGCAACACGATCCGGCAGGAGGCTCGGAAAGCGCTTGAGAAGCTGCTTACCGACGAGATGAAGCTAGACGCGGCAGCCCGGCAGAAGATCGCGTCGCAGCGCAAGATCATCGTCGAAGGCTCGCAGGAGTGGGACATCTTGTACCGCAAGTACTACAACGACGAAGTCAAGAAGCTCGGGCTATAGGTTTGTCGAGTCTGCCGCGGCTTTGCTACACTAGGCAGGCCGCGTGGTTGAGACCTCCAGGTCTTCCACAAGGCTGGATCGACCGGCTTGATCCATGGTTATGGCGTTATGGTGTAACTGGTTAACACGTCGCCCTCTCAAGGCGAAGAGTCCGGGTTCGAGCCCCGGTAACGCTACCAAAAACCGCCCAGAGAACCGCATCAGAATCCGGGGAGCAGGGTTATTCTAAGCAGGTTCCGTTGGTGAGGCCGATGTCTGAAACGATCTCTGAAACGATTCAGGAGCGCGCTCTCCGCGTGATTGCAACCAAGCAGGGACTGCCGCTTGACACGGTACGGCCGGAGAGCACCTTTGAAGAGCTGGGCATTGACTCACTCGATCGACTGAATATTCTCTTCGAGCTCGAAGGGGAGTTCGACATTCAGATTGACGACGAGCAGGCCAAACAGGTGACGACGCTCCGCCAGATGATCGACGGAATCACACATCTGGTCAACGCGAAGACGGAGCCTTCGCCTCAGCGGTGAGTGCCCGGGTTGTCGTCACCGGCATCGGGGTTATCAGTGCGCTCGGGCGCAATCAGCACGGTTTCTGGAATACGCTCAAGGCCGGGATCTCCGGCATTCGTGAGTTCGACTCCGTAGATGGGTCGCAGCTGCGTTTCAAGAAGGCTGCGGAGGTGCAGGGCTACGATGCCGCGGCTGAGTTTTCGCCCAAAGAGCTGGCGTTTCTGGATCCATTTGCGCAGTTCGCGTTGATCTCCGCCGCGGAGGCTGTCGCGCAGGCAGGCGTGGAGTGGACCGAGGATGTGCGGGAGCGGGGCGCCATCGTGACCGGTTCCTCCCTGGGTGGGCGAAGGGCGGAGGAGGATGGCTACTGGGAGCTGTTTCACCACAATCGCACCCGCGTGCATCCGCTGACCATTCCGCTCAGCATGAGCAACGCCGGGGCGAGCCATATCTCGATGAAGTATGGCATGTGCGGGCCGGCGTATACGGTGTCGACGGCTTGTTCTTCGTCCGCGCATGCGATCGGCCAGGCGTTCTGGATGGTGCGCTCCGGCATGGCTCCGATGGCGATCGCCGGAGGAAGCGAGGCGCCGATGTTCCTGGGCGGGCTGAAGGCCTGGGAGGCGATGCGGGTGGTCAGCAACGATACCTGCCGGCCGTTCTCGGCGGACCGTTCCGGGCTGGTGCTGGGTGAAGGCGGGGCGATGCTGGTGCTGGAGACGCTGGACGGCGCGCTAACACGCGGAGCCAGGCCGCTGGCGGAGATCGTCGGGTTCGGCATGTCGTCCGACGCGAGCCACATTACGCAGCCCTCGTCAGGAGGTGCGGAGCGGGCAATGCGGAAGGCAATCTTGGATTCCGGTCTGGCGCCTGAGCAGTTCGGCTATATTAATGCCCACGGCACGGCGACCCTGGCCAACGACCGTACCGAGACCGCAGGGATCCGAGCGACTTTTGGCTGTCATGCGGACCGGCTGGCGATCAGTTCTACCAAGTCGATGCATGGACACGCGCTCGGAGCCGCGGGAGCGATCGAAGCAGTCGCGTCCATTCTGAGTCTGCGCAACGGGGTGCTTCCGCCGACGGCCAATTACACGAGCTCGGATCCGGAGTGCGATTTGGACGTGATCCCGAATGCCGCCCGGACGCTCGACGTGGAAGCGTGCCTGTCGAATTCATTCGCGTTCGGCGGCTTGAACGCGGTGCTTGCGTTTCGGAAGATGCCCTGACGCTACCGCCGTTTGGGGGCCGTTGTATCTGCCAGCCAAGCTACGGATCGCCGTATACCTTCTTCGAGGGAAACGCTGGGACGAAAGCCAAAGTCTTCCCGTGCCTTGGCCGCGGGAAACTCCTGATCGCGGCCAAGCAGCAAGACAGCGTGCCGGGTCAGCAACGGCCGGCTACGGAGGCGCAGCAAGCGGTACGGTGCTTCGAAGACGCTGGCCAGTGCCATTGCCGCGCGGAAAGACAGATCGATCCACGGAGGCTTGGTGCCGAGCTGCTCGGCAAAGAGCGTCGCGTAGGCTCGCCAGGAGGCACCTGTGCCATCGGCCAGATTGTAAGCCTGACCCACTGTTCTGTTGCTTGCTGCGGCGTCGAGCATCGCATGTGCGACGTTATCGACATAGGTGAACCCGCCCGTCGCCCTGCCCCCGTCGACGTAGGCCATCAGCCGCTGACGGAGCAGTGCGGCAATCTCCTCCGTGAAGTCCGCGCCGCGCGGGCCGTAGATCGTGGCCGGGCGAACGACCGTCACGGGAAGGCCTTCGGCATGTGCCTTCCACACCGCGGCTTCGCCTGCGCCCTTGGTCTGGTTGTAGGGCAGGCCTGCGTCGACAAAGGGATGGTCTTCGCTGCAGGGGATCTCTGGGTAACCATAGATATCGGTAGTGCTGACGTGTACGAATCTCCGCAGCGAAGGCGCGCGCTGGGCAGCGGCCAGCAGGTTCTGGGTGCCCACCACGTTCGCGTCGACGTAGGTTTGATAGGGAGCCCAGTCCGTGGAGCAGGCGGCGCAGTGATAGATGTGCGTGACGTGCTCGACGGCGTCATGCAACGCTGTGGGATCAGACAGGTCGCCTCGCACAACGCGAACCGGGGTCTGCTGGAGATGACGTAGATCAGAGCGAGGCCGGGCGAGAATGGTGACTTCCTCGCCTTGCTCAGAGAGCAGTTGCGCGACCCTGCCGCCGAGAAAGCCGCTCGCCCCGGTGACCAGAACCGGCATGGAGCTAGGCCACGGCCATCTGCCGAAAGACGTCCAGAACAAATTGGAGCTGCGTGGTGGTGTGGGCGGCGGTCACGCAAAGTCGCAGCCGCGCCGCGCCCTGCGCCACCGCCGGGAACATGACCGGGGCGGCGATGATGCTCTACGACGGCGCACCCGATTGGCCCGGGCCGG
>CAXUEE010000058.1:0-1938 GCA_964249905.1 uncultured Acidobacteriaceae bacterium | reverse complement strand
ATGCCGAAGTTGCGCAGAGTGCGGGCGAAGAGCGCCGTCGTCTGCTCATCTTTGAGAACGACCGGGATGACGGCGGTCTGTGACAAGCCTGTGTCATAGCCGAGGCGTTGAAGACCCGCGCGGAGGAAGTCTCCATTGGCTTTGACGCGCGCGACGCGCTCTGGCTCCTTGTGCAGGATGGCGAGACCGGTGGTGATCGCCGCGACGGACGCGGGAGGCATAGCGGCGGAGAAGATATACGGCGAGGAGGCGTGCTGGAGGAAGATGGCGACCTCCTGCGAGCAGGCGATGAAGCCTCCGTTGGAGGGGATGGACTTGGCCAGGGATCCGGTCCAGATGTCGACCTCGCTGGTGGCGATGCCGAAGTGCTCGTCGGTGCCGCGGCCGGTGGCGCCCAGGACCCCCGACGCGTGAGCTTCATCGATCATCAGAAAACAGCCGAACTCTTTCTTAAGCGCGATCAACTCCGGCAGGCAGGAAATGTCGCCGTCCATGGAAAAGACGCCGTCCGAGACAATCAGCGTCCGGTTCGCGGTGTTCGGCTTTTGGAGCTCATCGCGCAGCGATTGAGGATCATTGTGGCGGAAGCGCTGCAGCTGGACCCCGGACATGCGGCACGCATCGAGCAGGCTGCGATGGCAGAGTTCGTCCATAATCACGCGATCCGACGAGCCGAAGAGGCCGTAGATCACGCCCAGGTTCGCCATGTAGCCGGAGCTGAAGGTGAGCGCGTCCTCGGTTCCCTTAAACGCAGCCAGAGCTTGCTCCATTTTGCGATGGATGTCCAGCGTTCCCGTGAGAAGCCGAGCGCCGCTGGTGCTGGTGCCGTAGCGCCGGATGGCTTCCATTGCGGCAGCATCGATGCGCGGATCGCCGATGAGCCCCAGGTAGTCATAGGACGACATCATCAACATCTGCTGGCCATCCGCCGTCACACACGGACCTGCCTTTGCCTCCAACGGCATGTGAAACGGGTAGGCATCCACCGAAACTGCCAGTGCTGTCCCCTCGAAAATTCGGCGCGCCCTTGCGTCCAGGAGACCGTTTTTCTTGAAGTTCCAGGTCTTTCCCGATGTGAAGTAGTTCCCGAACATCTTGCCGGAGGACGAGGAGAATCCTGTCGTGGTCTCCGCGTTCGCTTGTACGTCTCGCAATGCTGTCATAGGCGTAGGTTCGATCCTAGACGAAGCCCGATCAGTTTGGAAGTACAGGGTGTGATCTCGTAGCAGATCGTAACCGATCTTGGGGCCTTATCCCTAGCCGCCGCCGATTTTTCCGAGGCCGATGCCGATCAGGTATGTGACTGCGCCTTCGAGGGCGCCGATCCAGGTCATCTCGAAGCCGCTGGCCCACCAGGAACGGATGGTAATGAGGCTCTTGGCGGCGCCTACGGCGAAGTGCGCCACGAGCGAGATGACGGCGGCGGAGAGGATGGCGGGCATGCCGGTGAGAAAGAAGAAGGGCAGGATGGGGATGAAGGCGCCGACGGCAGTCGAGACGGCGCCGGAGACGGCGGAGACCAGGGGGTTGCTGAGGCCTTCTTCGGTGGTGTTTAGACGCTCGCGGGCGAGGGCCTGGATGAGGTGGTTTTTGTCTTTGGCGATGTGGTCGACGAAGCGCTGGGCGTCCTCTTCGGGGAGGCCGCGGATCTGGTAGCTGAGAGAGAGAAGTTCGCGGGCTTCGGGCTCGTTGTCTTCGACGGCTTCCTTTTCGCGGGCGAACTCGGCCTCGTAGATCTCGCGTTCGCTCTTGGCGGCGAGGTAGGCGCCGGAGCCCATGGAGAGGGCGCTGGCGATCATGCCGGCGAGGCCGGCGATGAGGACGAAGTGGCTGTTGCCGAGGGTGGCTCCGGAGACGCCGGAGACGATGCCGAAGATGGAGCCGAGGCCGTCGTTGATGCCGTAGATGGCGTCGCCGACCCAGCTGGCGGCCTGGGTG
>CAXUEE010000057.1:16278-17085 GCA_964249905.1 uncultured Acidobacteriaceae bacterium | reverse complement strand
GCCGTCCTCCTCCTGGCCGTGAGCCCTTTCTGCTTCGCTTTCACCCGCCTTGCGATCATCGAGCCGCTCCTAATCCTGCTCACCCTCTGCGCCCTGCTGGCCGCCTCCGCCATCCACCCGCCCCAACCCTCGGCCTCGCTCGCCTCCACGCTCCGCGCCAACCTTTTTCCCGCGCTCGCCCTGGGCTTGCTCTTGCCCGCTATGATTCTCACCAAGACCACCGCGCTCTTCCTCTTTCCCGCCGTCGCCTGGATGCTCTTCGCCTCCGCCGGCCATCGCCTGCGCGCCTTCTTCCGCATCGGCGTCCCGATTGCCGCACTCGCCGCCGTCCTCTGGCTTGGTTACTTCCTGCTTCTGGTTCGCCCGCACTACCTGCTGGACTACCGCTATCTTTTCAGTGCCAACGCCTACACCGGAATCACCCGGGAGAACTGGCGTGAAGTTCTGCGCAACACTGCTACCGCGGGCAACTGGATCGGCCGCGTCCTCTACCCACTCGCCCTTCTTGCCGCTGCCTGGGCACTCGTCCATGCGCGCCGCCTCCGCGCCTATCCGCTGATCCCTGCGCTGCTGCTCTGGATCGCCGGCTACACCGCCTTTCTCGCGTACCACAACAACCTCCAGCCCCGGTACTACCTGGTCATCGCCGTTCCTCTCACCCTTCTGCTCCCAATCGTCTTCGACGCCCTTATCCTGCCCCGGCTCACCCGCGCCAGCGTCCTCCTGCGTCCTGCCATGCTCGTCTTAGCCGCGCTCGCCGCCGCCGCCATCGCCGTCCCCGACGCGCACCTCACTCTCCACTTCGTC
>CAXUEE010000057.1:11574-16268 GCA_964249905.1 uncultured Acidobacteriaceae bacterium | reverse complement strand
TCGTCCGCCACCCCGAATACACCCTGCTCCACGCCGCGGAGCAGGTCCGCGAAACTATCCTCGCCGCCCAGCGCCGCGATCCCAGCCGCAACCCGTTGATCCTCTCCATCTCCGGCTCCGAGCTCGCCCTGATGAACGGCCTGCCCAGCATCTGCGATGACTTCGGCACGCTCGAGCTCGGCGATCGCGTCAAGCTCTACCGTCCCGGCTGGTACCTCGCCTGGAACCAAATTGACGATGACAAGATGGACGCCATGACGCCCCTCTATCACCCTGTTCGCGTCGCCACCTTCCCAGCCATGGACGACCCCGACCGCAACGTCCTGGTCCTCTACCGTCTCGATCCCGCCACGGAGCCTCCCACGGGCCGCCACCGTCGCAAGCCCATTCCCCGAGCCCTGCAGAGCAAATTAGGCGAACAACCCAGCACCAGTCAGCTCGAGCACTAAAAACGTTTTCTGGAGAGGGCGGCCCTTCAGGGTCGTCACCAAAATCCGTGGAAGGAATACGGCTTTAGCCGCCGAGACATGCGTTTTTGGAGTTGATCAGAGACTCTCAGCAGCGCTCTGAGCCGGATCCTCACCTACGCTAGGTTCTCGGTAAGGCTACATGCTGCGGAATTCGACTTGGATTACAAGGAGCGTGGCTACCGGATGTCCGTGAGACTGAGCCGGGATAAAGCGATATTGGAAAGCCGTCTTCACTGCTTCAGCGTTGAGCCCAGCGCCAAGAGGGCTGAAGATCCAGACACTGTCGACTCGCCCAGTGGCCGCAACGATCACGCATACCCTTGCAATGCCCGAAATCTGTTTCAGGCGTGCTTCTTCGGAGAAATGCGGTTCTGCAGAGGAAGTAATCGTTGGTAGGACGACCTCCGCCTTCGGAACCTCGCTCCAAACGTCCCCATCCTTGATCCA
This sequence comes from uncultured Acidobacteriaceae bacterium, assembly GCA_964249905.1. Classification (GTDB taxonomy): domain Bacteria; phylum Acidobacteriota; class Terriglobia; order Terriglobales; family Acidobacteriaceae; genus Edaphobacter. Next base: position 15,351 of record CAXUEE010000057.1, on the reverse strand, counting down.
CGTGAGTTGCGTCTGCGGCAGTACTCGTGCGTGTGCCGGATCAATGTCGACGGCCGCTGAAATGTACGGAGGAACGGCGTTCAGCAGAACAGGTAGGCTTGCGTAGAAAAGCTGCGAAGCGAGGATGGCTGACAGATCGCCCTGCGCATCGCGTAAGTCGATCTCAAAGCGAACTGGATCCTTCGAAGACGACAAGCCGTACCCAACCTTCCCATCTTTGAGCAGCGTCGCTCGTATACCCTTGAGGACGACACGCTCGACAGGTCCATCCGTTGGAGTTGCCTCGACGCTTTGGAGAGCGAAAACGCCCAGAGTGAAGACGTGTTCGGAGTCATGCTCCAGCTGGTCCTTATGCCAACGGTAGCGGATTACCGGATCGCCAAGGAAGTCATGGATAAACAGCTGCTTATTCTTTAATAAGCTTTCAAGTTCAAGCTTCAGAGCGGATCCAGCTATGGGGGCAGAGGATGGAGCACTCGTCTGAGCACTCATGCCTCTTCCACCCCAAATGGTCAGTAACAACGTGAGCACGACGGCCCTGCGCATAGCCGCCGAGCTTACCACGAGGGAATGGACCGCTGGCAAACTCGTGCCATCGCAGAGGAAAGACGCAAGAAAGGGATCAGGATTCAGGAGAACGGCTGCAGCATCTTTGCAGGGAAGCGATTCCGCTGTCGCAATCATCCAAGGGAATCCAAGTGCTTGGCAAAGGAACGGACGTCTGCGTGATGGAAAGGGGCGAACCTCGTTTGGTACAGGAAATCCACTTGTTTCTATAGGTTTGCGGCACAAACCCTCTTGCTCTGCCTTGAGGTCCATCGGATACTTCGAGAAGAGCTTGACATCCAAAGCATACGTATCGAACAGCACTCCCTTACTCCCGTGACTCAATACTCTCGTCAAGACGTGCTCCGCATCCTGCATCTCCAGTCCCGGCAGTTGCTGGCCTGGGAGCGAGAAGGTTTGCTGCCCCTGCGAAACGAAAACGAGGGTTACTCGTTTGTGCACCTTTCCCGGCTCCGTACCCTGCGCGAGATGCGGTCCCAGCGCATCTCCGCGCGCAGTATACGGCTGCAGGTGGATGCGATGCAGCGCGTAGCAGGTATGGGCAATCCACTCGCGGAGACCAGCGCGGTTCGCAGGGGTACCCGGCTGGCTTTTCGCCATGAGGGCTTCCTGGTCGATGCTCTGACGCAACAGCTGGCTTTTGATTTTGCCATGACGGAGGGCCGCCAGGTGCAAATGCTGTCCAACGGAACACACGGCAACCGGGGGGCAGGCGCCTCGCTCGGAGCAGCGCACCTGCAGGAGTTATTTGTGCGGGCGGTACAGATGGAGGAAGGCGTCTCAACGCTGGCGCAGGCGATTGCGCTCTATGAAGAGATCCTCGACCAGAAGCCGGATCACGCCCCGGCCTGTATCAATCTGGGAACCATCCGCTATAACCAGCGTGATTTCGCCCGCGCCGAGCAGATGTATCGCCGCGCGACGGAGGCCGACCCCGAGTATGCGCTGGCCTTTTTCGATCTTGGCAATGTACTGGACGAAATGCAGCGGCTGCCCGATGCGATCGAGTCGTACCGGCGAGCCATTGCCCTCGTCCCCCAGTATGCCGACGCCCACTACAACCTGGCCCTCGCCTATGAGCGCCTGGACGAGCGGCGGCGCGCCCTGCGGCACTGGACGATGTACCTCCAGCTTGATCCGGTCGGGCCGTGGGCGGCCCATGCGCGGCAGCAGGCACGCAGAATCCTTGCCGGCGAACGGCTGACCATTGTCGCGCGAGGCGGCAAGCGCGTGGATACAGAGTCCTAGGAAACTAGATCATTGGATAGGGCGACGCTTCAGGGTCGCCACTCAATCGTGCAGAAGGAAATACGGCTTTAGCCGGGACATGCTCTGCCTCCGGAGCAGCGCGCCGCCTCCGGCGAGAAAAAGTGGCGAAAGTCGCGCCAGACTTGATGTAACGTACATTTATGAAAAAGCTCTGGTCGTCCCGACAGCGGGCAGCCGCTTCGCGTTGGTGTCTTTGTTTCTCCACCGTGCTGGCCGCCTTCTCTTTGCGCGCCCAGAAGCCGGCCGCGCCGCAGCCCAACGATCCTGAGTACACGGCAAAGATCAAGGAATACCTCTCCGACCCTCGGTTCACGACCGAGCTGGTCGATCATCTGCCCGCGTCCGCAACCATTCCGACGCCGCTCAAGTATCTGGGCACCATGCCGGGGCAGCCGGGCGAGCTCTACTACAACGCCGACATCAACCGCTACTATGCCATGCTGGCCAGCGTCTCGCCACGCGCGAAGTTCTGGAAGCTGCCCCTAAAGTCAGAGGAAGGCCGCGACATGGTCGTGCTGGCCATCGCGGACGAAGCGACGATCAAAAATCTCGACAAGTACAAGGCCGATTTGGCCGCGCTGACCGACCCGCGCAAGACGACCGAGGCGCAGGCGCAGAAGATCATCCACACGTCGAAGCCGATCTACTGGATTACCAGCGGCATCCACTCGCCCGAGACCGGCGGCCCGCAGATGCTGGTCGAGCTCGCGTACCGGCTGCTGGTCGAAGAGACGCCGTTTATCCAGGAGATCCGCAACAATGCCATCGTCTTCATCACGCCAGTGGTTGAGACCGATGGCCGCGATAAGGCGGTCGACACCTACTACTACGGCAAGGAGACCAGGAAGCCGCGTCCGCCGCTGATGTACTGGGGTAAGTACGTCGCGCATGACAACAACCGCGACGGCATGGGCCAGTACCTGAACCTGACCAAAAACATCACCGGCGGCATGCTTGAGTGGCATCCGACGTTTCTGCATGACCTCCACGAGGCACAGTCCTACCTGTACGTTTCGACCGGCACCGGCCCGTATAACCCGTCGCTCGACCCAATCGCCATCGACGAGTGGTGGATGCTGGCTGAAACCGAAGTCATGGAGATGGCGAAGCGCGGTGTGCCCGGCGTCTGGACCTATGGCTTCTATGACGGATGGGTGCCGAACTACCTGTTCTGGATCGCCGAAACCCACAACTCCTTTGGCCGCTTCTATGAAGTGCAGAGCTATGGGCCGGACGTGACCGAAAAGCTGCAACTGCCCGCGACGACGACCAGCCGCGAGTGGTACCGGCCAAACCCGCCGCTGCCCACCGTCAAGTGGGGTCCGCGCAACAACACGAATATCCAGGAGTCCGCGATCCTGTTCGCCTTGAACAAGGTCGCGAAGGAGAAAGAGCTCTATCTCGAGAACTACTGGATGAAGAACAAGCGCGCGGGCGACGCCGGCAGGAATGGCCCGGTCTACGGCTGGCTGGTGCCCGCGGCGCAGGCACATCGCATCAACGCGGTCGAGATGCTCAATGACTTGCGGCACCAGGGCGTCGAGGTCCAGGTCGCCGGCGCGGACGGCGCCTTTGGCGAGGCGAAGGTCTCCAAAGGTGACTTCCTGATCCGCGCGGACCAGCCCTACCGCACCCTGGTTGACCTCTACTTCGGCCTGCAGAACTACCCCGTGTCGAATCCCCTGCCCTATGACGACACCGGCTGGACCATGCCGCTGATGCGCAACGTCGTCGTCAAGCAGGTAAAGGACAAAGCCTTCCTGAGCGCGGCTATGACGGCCACAACCACGGACATCGTCGAGCCCGGCGTGGTGACCGGAACCGGCAGCGTGCTGGTGGTCGAGAACAACACCGACAACGTCTTGACGACCTTCCGCTTCAAGAACCCCGGTGTGAAGATGGAGGCCGCCGAAGACGACTTCGATGTCGACGGACACCACC
>CAXUEE010000057.1:5867-11564 GCA_964249905.1 uncultured Acidobacteriaceae bacterium | reverse complement strand
CCACCTACACGCAGGCGCGTTTGTGCTGCGCGAGGGCGCCGGCGACGCCGTGAAGGCGTCCATCCAGGAGCTGGGCCTGGTCGCCTGTGCAACCTCCTCGGTCAGCGTCAAGACGCATCCGCTGACCGTGCCGCGCATCGGCTATGTACACAGCTGGCAGCGCACCCAGGATGAAGGCTGGGTGCGCGCCGCCTTCGACCACTACGGCGTGCCGTACACCTACTTTGCCGACCAGAAGCTGCGGGAAGGCAATCTGCGCGCTAAATATGACGTAATCGTCTTTCCGAGCATCGGCGGCAGCTCCGTCTCGCAGGTCAACGGCATCCCCAAGACCGGTCCCGATGCCATCCCCTATCACCGCACCACCCTGACGCCCAATCTCGGAGTTGAAGATTCAAGCGACGACATTCGCGGCGGCATGGGCATCGAGGGCTTGACCGAGCTGGTCAAGTTTGTGCAGGCCGGCGGCACCCTCATCACCGAAGGTTCAACCACGACGATCCTTCCCGACTACGGCATCACCACGCAGATCACGGTCGAGCACCCGGGTACGCTCTACGCCAAGGGCGCACTGATGCGGGGCATGATTTCAGATAAGAAAAGCCCCATCGTCTACGGCTACGGCGGCGACCAGATGCCGGTTTACTTCAGCCAGGAGCCCGTATTGAACGCGCGTACGGCCGCAGGCTTCGGCCGCGGCGGCCCGCCGGTCTCCGGAGTCGGCCAGGACGTCACGCCCAACGCCACGCCGATCCATCTTTCTCCCTATGACGGCGACGACAGCACCGCCGAGCCCAAAGGGCTGCCCACCCAGGAACGCGACGGCGCCGCAGCCCGTCAGGCCCTGGGAAGCAGCAGCGTCTTCGGTCCTGGAGGCGCTGGAGCCGAAGTCTCCGGGCCCGCGCCGCGCGTGGTCATGGCTTTCCCCAGCCGGCCGGAGGACATGCTACTCTCGGGCGAGCTCGCCGGCGGACAGTCGCTCAGCGGACGCGCGCTGGCGCTCGACCAGCCGCTCGGCCAGGGGCATGTGGTCATGTTTGCGCTCAGGCCTTTCTGGCGCTGGCAAACCCAAGGCACCTATGCCCTGGGCTTCAACACCATCCTCAACTGGGACCATCTGGACGCCGGCAAAGAGGATGCTCCCTCTGGGGCAGGAGGGCGCGGGCGCGGAACCGGCGGCGAAGACGGGAACTGATCCTGCAGTTCCGCCCGGAAGAATCAGGGTTGACCTGGAGAGGCGCGGGCTGCGGCAGAGAGGGTCCGGTACACTGGTGGTAGGGCCAATCCCGGTATGGCAACTCAATCCAGTCCCCCTTCCACCAGCGCAGTCTTTCCAGCCATCCGATCGGCGGAGCCTCCCGAAGGAGAGCGCGGAACGCCGGCCCCGCGCTCAGCGCCCTTGCCCTTCCTGGGCCTCGCCTGCGCGGTCGGCGTTTCCTCGATCTACTACAATCAGCCGCTGCTCGGCGAAATGGGCAGAACCTTCGCCGCCACCCCGGAGCGTATCGGGCTGGTAGCCGTTACCACGCAAATCGGCTACGCCTGCGGCATGCTCTTCTTCGTGCCGCTCGGCGACGTGCTGGAGCGGCGAGCGCTGATGATGCGCATGTTTGGCGCGGTGTCCGTGGCGCTGCTGCTGGTTGCGCTTGCACCGTCGCTGCTGCTGGTGGTCCTGGCGAGCGTCCTGGTCGGCATACTTGCGTCGGTAACCCACATCGTTCTGCCTATTGCACCGGATCTGGTCGGTGATGCCGAGCGCGGACGGGCCATCGGTATGGTCATGACCGGCTTGCTGCTGGGCATTCTTCTGGCGCGCACCTTTGCCGGCTGGGTAAGCAAGATACACGGCTGGCGCTGGGTATACGTGGTTGCCGCAGTCATGAACGCGGCCTTTGTCCCTTTGCTGTGGCGAAAGATGCCGCGGCTTCCGCCCAAGCACTCACTCGGTTACCGTGACGCGATGCTGAGCCTGTGGACCCTGATTCGGACCAAACCTCTGCTTCTGGAGGCCTCGACCCTCGGTGCCCTGGTGTTCGCCTCCTTCAGTTGCTTCTGGACTACGCTCGCCTTTCTGCTTGAGTCGCATTACCGGCTGGGCCCAGGCGTCGCAGGCAGCTTCGGCGTCGTCGGCGCGGCGGGCGCGCTCGTGGCCTCAGTCGCGGGCCGCCTTTCTGACCGGCACGGCTCCCGCTTTGTCGTCACGCTTGGCCTGTCTACGCTCATCTTCTCCTACCTCCTCCTTTGGGCAGCAGTCGCGATGCATGCCTCAACCCCCCTGCACATCGCGGCTCTGGTTCTTGGCGTGGTGCTGCTCGATGTCGGCGCGCAGACGACCCAGGTCGCCAACCAGACTCGCATTTTTGGTATCGACGCCTCCGCACGAAGCCGCCTCAATACCGTGTACATGGTCATCTATTTTTCCGGAGCTGCCTTCGGTTCCTGGCTCTCCAGCCTTGCCTGGGCGCGCTTTGGCTGGAATGGGGTAAGCGGCCTCGCACTCTGCTTTATGGCGCTGGCTGTGCTGCGCCATGGCACGGGAAGTAAGGAGAGCGGACATGCTCAGGCGAACCGCGAGCCGGTCGATGTCTTGCTGGGGGCTTAAGCAACGTTCTCTGGAGCCCGGAGCCTTTCCAGACGCTGTCAGACCGGAAAAGATTGGCAGTGCCGGCTACCTAGGAGAAGACAGCGTTCCGACGCTCGATGACTTTCACCTCTCTAGATCGAAAGATGCTAGCCATTTGCTTTATGCGCCGCCCAGGCACCCCAGATCATCGCAATCGGATGTAACCCCGCAAGGGCCCAGCCCAGCGTCGGGATCCCCAGCGTGACATACAGAACCAGCATCACCACCGCGCCCACGACGGTGCTGTACAGCATCCCAAACGGCCCTAAGAAAAACGTAAGCACCAGCGATAAGATCACACTCTTACGACTCTGCATGGCTTTGGCCCGCCTCGGTGCCAAATCTTAGGACGCCCCGTTCAACGCGCTGGATGGTTCTTACGCGATCGGCCTAGACTGGTGTTGTCACGGTGACTCGTACTCGGTCAGGAAGCTTGAGCCGAATACCCCTGAGATGTAACCGGGTCTGCCCCAGGCTCAATGACCGATGTGGAGGGCGGGGGAGTGAGCGACCGTTCTTTGAACAGACGCTTGTTCCACCGAATAAATGGTCGTTCAATAAACGAGTACGTTAGATAAGCCAAGCCCAGCGACAAAGTTAGAACCAGCGGGCCGGAAGCAGCTGTGCTCACGCGATCTTTGAGGAATGCGATTACGAAAGGGTGCATAAGGTAAAGTGAGTAGCTGATCTCACCCAGCCAGCATAAAGGTCGCGGGAATGACTTACCCCTCATCCCCCAAAAGGAACCGAAGAGCAGGCCTCCACCGATCCAGGCCATGATGAATCCGAAACTGTTGAATCTCGGAATAATTGTGAAATCTTCAGGCTTCGGAAACAGATCAAGACGGAACCAAAACGCAGTTGCTATCGCGGCAGCAAAGCACATCCCGGCAGCGACGACGCCCTTCCGTGTTTCGTGACCAACCGAGTAGCGATAAAGAACCGTGCCAAAAAATGCAGTGATGATTACACCGGCTTTTTCAGCGGACAATCCTCGATGAAGAAATAATCCGGCAGAAAGCGTCGCCGAAAGGAGCACCAGCGAGGTCAGCATAGACCACATCCTGCTTTTGCGAAGAACTCCAAATAGAAAGAGCACCGAGCACGCGATATAAAACAGGGCCTCGAAGCTTAGCGACCACCACACCTGCAGCAGATAGGGCACGTGGAAGAGCTCCTGGCACATGAGAACGTTTCCTATAACCGTCCTCCACACAATCGGCACACGAGCAATATCGGGGAGCAAACCATAGTGCCCACAGAGGAAAGCGACGGCGACGCTGAAGAGGTAAAGAGGAAAAAGACGAAAGAGGCGGCCGACCCAAAAGACTCTTAGAGAACCTCGCTTCTCCAGGCTTACCGGAATGATAAAACCGCTTACAAGAAAAAAGGCAGCCACACCCATCGGCCCTAGCGCGATATGTTGCCGAGTCCAGGGAAATCCCCGAACGACAATGTCCTTCAACCAATGGTCCGTGAGCACCAAAAGAGCCGCAATGCCCCGGATAGCGTCAAGAAACTGCCAGCGTCCTGCTTCAATGGCGTTTGTGCGGCGATTCAAAACAGGCATAGTCACGTCCTTGACGCAGAGGCGCCGAACAAAGCAGCCTCGCAAGTTGACCCGTTCCTATACGCATACAGGGCCGCACTCGGCGTCTGCTGTGCTTCAATCTTTATGAAGTTTATCGGTGCGAGTCTAACACGATACCGTGAAAAGCGTTCCTTTCCCGTGCGCGCTTCAGGACCAGCACGAGCCGGGCGCAAGGCACAAGTCACTCAATTGCAGCGCTTCAGACTAGGATGAAACCCATGCGTTCCGCCGCTCTCTTTGCACTTTTCTGGCTCTCCTGCGCGCTTCTCGCCACGGCTCAAACTTCCGTTGTCGCTGACCACCTTGCCGGCAACGATCTTGGCGCCCGCATCAATACCGCCAACGCCCAACTCGGCTCAGAGTGCGGCACTATCGTCGTTTCGGTTGCGGGAATTGCCTCTACCCCGGTCCGCCTCGACTCCTGTCACACCCTCAAGCTGCAGGCTCCGGTGCGGTGGCAGACCACCATCACTCTTCCGCCCGGCAGCTCCGGCCAGACCATCACTTGCCCGCAGTTGCAGACCCTGGCCTTCACTCCGGTGGGCAACTGGATCTTTGGCCATGCCGTTTCCCGAGTAACCGTGGACTCGTGTGTTGCGGCCGGGATCGCCGGGCCGGGCCTTTATCGTCTTGCCGGCTTTACCGCGACCAAGACGATCGTCGTCACCCACAACCGTCTCACCAACGCCGTGCTGCTGGAGGCCGGCTCGTCCGCCCCGCTCACGCTCTGCGAGGATCGGTCCCAGTGCCAGTACCCCAACGTCACGCCGGACAACTCCTCTTCCGGCGTCACCGTCCAGAACAACACTCTCGAGAACTCCGGCTTCCGCGGCACCGCGGTAAACCTCAGCTATGTGCAGGACGCGGTGGTGAGCCACAACACGTTTACCGGCTTCAACGTCGGGCTGCAGTGGTGGGGCGGGGATGCCTGCGTTGCCGGCTCCCATTGCAGCGTGGGCCAGAATGGAGCTCTCGGCAACCTACGCAAGACCGCTCACCTGACCATCTCCGATAACACCATCTCGGCCGCCGGGTCGTGCATCTGGGGCAGCATGGGTCAGTTCATCCGCGTCTCTCTCAACACCTGTACGGGCAACAACGGGGGCGATGTGGGCCTCGACGTCGAGGGCAGCTCGGATGTCACCTTCGACCACAACAAGGTGTCCAATTATCCCAACGGCGACCTTGCTACGTTCACCCTGTCTACCCGCATTCTGTTTGAAGACAATACCGCCACGCAGGACGTTGCCGGTCATCTTCTCGTCCGTCTCGACAACTCCTCGCAGACTCCGGATAAGCTGCAGGTTTCTTTCTCCGGCAACACGTTTACGTGTCTTGACCCCGCGAAATCCTGCGGAACCCTGGGCGCTGCGCTCGAGACGATTACGTTCACGGGCAATCACTTTCGCGATACCTCGCTCCAGCTCACCGCAAACAACGAGAACACCATCGCCGTGCGCGGCAACGACTTCACCTTCGCTCA
>CAXUEE010000057.1:0-5857 GCA_964249905.1 uncultured Acidobacteriaceae bacterium | reverse complement strand
GTCCAAGGAAACGGCAGCGTCGAGGTCTCCGGCAACACGATCGCCGCCTCCGCGCCACAACCGGGGAACGCCGAGGCGATCCTCGTGGTCGGGGATGACTTCAACTATCCTCAGCAGACCGTGATCCGCAACAACCGCATCACCGGAGCCTTCCCCATCGACGTCGAGTGCGACAGCGCCACGGCCAACTCAGTGAACCAGGCGAACGCCTGCACCATCACCGGGAACCAGCTCTCCGCGCACAACCTACTCACCCACGCCCGCATCCCTGGCGCTGTGCGGCTGATCGAGGCAAATAATCGCTAGATGAATTCCGGAGTTAGATCGGACTAGCGTAGTCTTCGCGGTAGGGCGTGAAGACGTCCAGCACCTCGGAATCCTCAAGGGCGTACGCCTGATGGGCCACATCGCCCGGCACCAGAAAGGAGTCGCCTGCCTTGATCTCGAAGCGTGCTCCTGGATACTCGAAGGCAAGATGCCCCTTCACCACATAGACAAGCTGCTCATGGGGGTGGCTATGCTTCGCTCCTACCCAGCCCTTTTCCATGGTGTGGCGCACCAGCATCAGGCTGGGCGTCCAGGACATCACCTGACGCTGGAGGCCGGGCTCCGGCGCGGTCATGCCGACGGCCTCTGAGTGTGTGACTCTGATCGTGCTCTCACTCATTCTGTTTTTCTCCAATCCGAGCTTACGCCTGGCCGCGGCGGTGTGCCGGCGACCGGCTTCGGTAAGAGCGCGACCGTGTTGTTCATCAGCGTAATCTCCGGCACGCCTCCGCTCATCTCGATGCTGACGCTGCCCCCCTCCAGGTCTTCGTTGCCCTTCCATTTCAGCAGAACCTCAGCTCGCCTGGGCAGCATATCCGTGGGAGCTTTCATCGCGGGTGTCCGCGCGCTGCCCAGCACGCGTCCCGTGTGGTCGCGCAGCACCAGCTTTGCCGCGGGTGCATCCACAGCGCCGAGGCTGTGTACCGTTACGCGCATGCTGCGGCCCTCGATGTGCACATCCTCAGGGTCGATGCCGAGGTCGGGACGCGACCAATAGGGCACGCCCGGCTGCTTCAGCCTGAGTTCAAGCACCGTCGTCGTATGCGGAGCAAAGGTGACCGGAAGGCTGCGGCTGCGCTCAAAGGTTTGCGTCGAGGTGACCGTTCCCTGAAGCGGAGCGCCGTCGCTTGCCTGCGTGCTCTGCTCCATCTCCCATTGGCCTGGATCGATCTCCCAGCCGGTCATCTGCGCGGTGACTGAGGTGTTTTCCAGATTGTAGGCAAGGATGCGGATGTGATCGGGCGTGCCCTCCGGCACCAGGATGGCCACACTCTCTGCCTTGGCCGGCGCGTCAAATTGCCAGCTCACCACGTTGCCCGGGTAGATGTAATTGCGCAGGAGCGCGACCCCACCCAGGCGCGCCCGCTGCAACTCGCCACTGTTGAAGTAGATGCGGTCGATCCAGAGGCTGCCCTCGCGATTGATGAAATCGCGGTCGTTTGCCGTCTGCAGCTGGGCGGCGTACACGTTCTCCAGGTGACGCGTGTCTCCGGTCAGCTGCCAGGCCAGGTGCTCGCCTGTTTCATTGCCGATGCCGTGGGCATCTCCGCTTCCCTGCTCTGAGGTGGCCACGACTTGTTTGCCCCAGGTATCGCGCTTGTGCAGGATGTCGACCAGGTCGGCGTTGACGGTGCGCATGGCTTGTACGCCGTTGTCTTCAAACGGGGCCAGGTATTTGCTGTCGCCTGTCCATTTATAGGCGGCCCACAGCATGAACCAGGGCGTCAGCCCAGCGCTCGGCTTGTCCTCGTTGCTGTGGAAATTGACTGTGAAGTGCATCTGCATGCGGCCGCGGCTGTCCGCGCGGCGATGCGCGAGAAAGCCGTCCGCCACTTGCTCGACCACCGTGCGCATCGCGGGCGTGCCGTTGAACGACACAAGCTGGAGCGCGGGGTGAAACACGAAGTAGGAGTTGTCCTTGGCCCAGCCCCACACGCCGTTCTCGGCCACCTTGGTGCCGCTGTAGTAGGACGAGCGAATCTGCCGCTGCCCCGCGCTGTTGGTGCCTGTCAGCTTGACCAGCGCCCGTGAACTTTCCATCGCGCGCTCGAGCATCCGCGGGCTGCCGTAATCCAGCATGAGCGACTGCCCGAGCGTGTTCAGGCCGTCCTCATAACTGTGCAGCTCGTCATACTGCCCCGTGGCCAAGCCGTTCGCGAACATGCCGTTGCTATACATGGCTTCCATGCCGCGCAGCAGTGAGGCCTTCAGCTTATCCGGCTCGGCACCCATAAAGGCGAGCCCCGGCCACCAGTTAAAGAAATCGCTGTCATCGCCAAGACCTCCGCCCAGTTCGCCATCGGTCAGCTGCCGGTGGTCGACGTACCAGTTGATCAGGCTGCTCAGCTGGTGCAGATCTTCGGCCTGCAGAAAGGCCCATTGCGGCACACCCGGGGGCGCCTGTGGAACCGTGTACGGAGGGCTGATCTGCTCATGGCTCAGCTCGTTCCAGTACTTCCGGCCCAGATCGTTCTTCGGGTCGACCCGCAGGAGATCCGTAATGTCCGCGTCGAAGCGGTTGAACGTGTTCAGGCGGCGCGAGCTGACCGACTCTTCGACCATGTTCGAATAGTTGTCGCGCACCTCCGTCAGGCGGTCGGCCACGTGCTCCGGCAACGCATCATCCCAGGACTTGAAAATTAACCGCAGGTGCGCGCCCCGCAGAGCGGTGGCGCTGAACTCCGGACTTGCGGAAGCAATCTCCAGGTACAAGCTTTTCCCGTTCGGCAGGATGCGGTCGCGTGTGTCGAGCCACAGCGTGTGCGCCTCGCCCGGCTTCACGGAAAAGCTGAAGTCCAGGAGATTGCGCATGGGCCAGATCGGATCCTTGATCTGGATGTTCATGGGAACGAGCCCGCCGGCAGTTGCCTTGAGATTCAGCGCCGGCAGGTCTAGCGCGATTCCATCTAGCCCGGCATGAAGGTTTTCCCAGTCGTAGGCCACACCGTGGTTTTCGCCGCCATGGGGCGTGCGTAGATCCGCCGGGACAAGAATATGTACGATCGGCATGCCCGGAGCGACAGGCGTGGTCACTGGCGGAACATAGCGCGGCCCGGCGCTCGCAGCCCGGCGCTCGCCCGCTTCGGTGTCCAGTTCAGCCATCAGTGTGACGCGCTCATCGGCCGCGAACCGATCCCGAATGAACTGGTTCAGCGAGGCCAGGGAGGCGTTCTCCTCTGCGCCGCTGGCGCTCAGCCGGTAGCGAAGCACTTCGACGCCTTTGGGCTCGGCGCCAGGATGCACGTAGTAGGCGGCAAACTCCCCGATCGGCCACTCCTGCTCAACATTGGTGAAGCGCACCTTCTCCCCGGTTACCGGCTGAGCGGTATCGAAGGTCGCTCGCTGCAGAACGCGTGGCTTACTGAATAGTTCGGCTGCCAGCATAGGTGAGGTATCGTGCTGATCCGGGTCGGCGACCGCTCCCGGTTTGCCCGCCCCGGGCGTCAAGAGGTCGAACCTCCCCCACGCTCCCCCGCGCACTTCCAGGTGGTTCCACGGCTCCTCGGGCAGATAGAAGGTGATCGATTTTCCGGAAAGCGAATAGCAGTCCCAGTCCGGCAGCTGAAAGTAGTCAAAGCGGTTGGGCAGGCTGGAGCGGTTATACACGCCCGGCCAGGTTGTCTCCGGGATGCCATCGGTGCCTCGCCACCACCAGCGTTTCAGGTCGTACGCGTCGTGGATCTCCACCTTGCGCACAACGGTTGCGGCGGCCGGCAAGGGCGCGGGCAGGTGCTGGACATCGTTCCAGCCGTAGCGCGTGGCCCATGCACGTTCTCGGGCGAGATCGGCCGCCGGAACAGCCCCCGCTGGTACATCCTGCGGCGTTTCTCCGCGCGCGAGCTGCGCAACGTTCGCGTCCGAAAGCATGCGATCATAAATGCGTACTTCATCGAGATCGCCTCCACGGTCGAAGTTGTAACTGCTTTCGACGCCCGTCGGGCCGATGATACGCGAATGCGGCCCGAACTGATCGAGCGCGGCATCGAACGGCCCCGTTGCTGCATGCGTGCCGGCGAGTTTGCCGTTGACATAGAACCGAATACCCTGCGTCTCATCCCACGCCAGCGTAAGGTGCACCCACTCGCTCGGCTTGGGAAAGCTCGGCATCGTGTAGGACACGCGGGTACGGCCCAGGTTTGTGTCCGTCACGAACGCGTCGAAGCCGTGGCCGTTATAGTCGATGCGCAGCCAGACCTGGTCCCAGCTGGAGTGGTCGCCGTAGCCTACACGAAAGATCGGGAACTCGGTCGCATCGACCGGCTCACGCGAGCGCCAAAAGAAGGACAGGGTTCCGCGTTGGGAGTAGATGTTTCCGGGCGCCCAGTAGGAAAGCAGCTGGTTGTCGCCGCAGCGCAGGTACGCGCCCTTCGCGCCCCCCGGCTGCACGGTCACATCGCTGAGATAGTTGGGGTCGGCAGTGCCCGCCGCGGAATAATCCGCGTGGAAGCCGCGGTCGCCGGAAAGATAGAACAGCAAACCCGGCTCGTGGGGCGCTGAAGCCTCAGGCTTCTGGCCATGCAGCATGGGCGCCCAAGCAAAGACCAACAACCAAACCCACTTCCACCGTTGCATTGGTCCTACCTCCGGAACCGACGAGTTTGCTTGTTCGCAAGCCCCGCAATTGTACCCTCGCGGACAACTCCGGTTCCCGAACAAAGACTCGAGGGCGATGTGGTTGAGGTTGTTGATTGCAGGCTTAGGCTCTGTTCTGGACGGTAGCGTTAGGCGGTGATGCCAGCGCCTGCTGCCCTGAACACCCTTTACTTGCCGATGCAGAAGGTGGAAAAGCGCTTAAAGCGGCAAGTTGTCGCTAGTCATGGATGCATCACGGGTTACCGTGGTCAAGGCCGTGGACAACAACGATCCTTTCACCATTCCACGTAACCTCGAAGCAAAAGCTCTAGGGATCAAGATGGGCGACCCCGAGTTCAAGATCCGAGACCTGATCCGGCGTGAAAAAGTGCAGGTCTTCAGCTCGAACTACGCCCTCTATGGCGACGTGTCCCGCAGGGTGAGCGATACGCTGCACTCTATGGTGCCCACGGTCGAGACGTACTCCATCGACGAAAGCTTTCTGAACCTGGGCGAGTTCAACGGCAGGGAAGTCGAGATGCTGGCGCGAAACCTCCGGGAGCGCGTCCTCCGCTGGGTCGGTATCCCGACGTGTGTCGGCATCGCCCCTTCAAAAACGCTGGCGAAGGTTGCCAACTTCATCGCCAAGAAACGTCCGCAGTACCGCGGTGTCTGCGATCTGCGTTCCGACCAGATACGGGCGGAGCTGCTGCCCACCGTGCCGGTGGAGGAAGTCTGGGGCATCGGCGGAGCCTCGGCCGCCAAGCTCGCGAAGCTTGGAATCCTGACGGCGGCGGACCTGGCTGCGCTCAAACCGGACGACGCCCGCGCCCTGATGACGGTCACAGGTGGCCGCACGGTCTTTGAGCTGCGCGGGGTCTCCTGCATGCCGCTGGACTTGGTTGAACCGACACGGAAGGGGATCGCGGTCACCCGAAGCTTCGGAAACCCGGTCACGACCTGGCTGGAGATGCGCGAAGCGCTGGCCAGCTACGCCACCCGCGCAGCGGAGAAGATGCGCCGGTACAAGGTGGCAGCCGACAACCTGTTTGTGTTCATGCACACCAACACCTTCAATCAGGACCCCTTCTATTCAAACGGTGCCTCGGCCCGGTTTCCGGCCACGACGAATGACACCGGCGAAGTGGTCGCGCTTGCGGTGCGCCTGGGAGAACGTCTTTTCCGGGACGGCTTCCGCTACGCAAAGTGCGGCGTGATGATTACGGAGCTGCTGCCC
>CAXUEE010000056.1:11093-17282 GCA_964249905.1 uncultured Acidobacteriaceae bacterium | reverse complement strand
CTCCAAAGAAATGAGGCAGCGAACAAAAATCCGGTGCCCCAGTCGAAGTCGCCACCTGGAAAAGCCAGAATGCCCGTATTTGTTAGTAGCTCGGCTGTCCCGGAATTGGCGTCTGCAGCCAGGGCGTAGCAGTCACACCCGCACCCTGCGCTACCGTGCATCCATTCAACAACACCGGCCCTGCCGGGCAGCTCCACCAGTTCCCCGTCGCATCCACCAGGCTGCCTGCAGTCCCCAGCACACCAGCCCCTGATCCAAGCAGGGCATTGAAGTGAACCTGCGCCGGCACCGTCGCCGGATCCGTCACCACAACATCGTACGTCTCACCCTGAATGGAGTTCCCGGAGATCGTCGTCCCAGTCACCACCGCCGCCGCATAGATGTTGATCCCCGTCGGCCCGGGCGTCGTAGCATCCGCCGTATCAGCGCCATTGTTGACCACCGTGTTGCCGACGATCATGTTGTCGTTCAGGTTCTGCCCCGGGATGTGCGCATGCATCGAGATACCCGGGTGACCGTTGTTGGCCACCAGATTGTTCACCACCACATTGCCGTACGTCATCGCCCCCGGCACCGCGCCGAACAAGCCGATGCCCGCTCCACCGCCCGTCGAATAGCCATTGTTCTGCGCCCGGTTGCCATACACCGTGTTGTGGTAAACGCCTTGCACCGTTGTCGCCGCCACTGTTGGCGCCAACGGATGCGACGCCAGCGAAATACCGCAGGCGTAGGGGTTGTTGTACACGGTGTTGAAGCTGATCAGATTGTCGTGGGTCGGACCCGTATCGTCCGAGACAAGAATGCCCCCTGAATTCCCGGTAATCGTATTGCTCGTCACAATGGAGTGATCCACCGCCTGCAGATGAATCCCTTCACCGCAATCCTGCGCCTCCCCGGGCTCATACGCCGGCAGTTGTGTGCAGTTGCCGTTGACGAGAGCCTGATTGTTGTTCGTTACCGTATTGTTTGACACCGTCACCGTCGAGGCGTTCAGCACCAGAATGCCCTCAAGGTTTGCATTCTTGATCGTGAACCCGTCAACGTGAACGGAGGTCAGACCTGTGACAGCGGAGCCGTTGACAAAGATGCCGCGCAGTAGGCCAGACGCATTGATTGTCGCGCCGTTGCCCACCAGCGAGAGCGGCTTGGTAATGGTAACGTTCTCCGCATACGTGCCCGGACCCACGTTGATCACGTCCCCGGCCGACGCCGCTGTCACCGCGGCTCCGATGCTCGTCGCGCAGCCCGAGGCGCCGGTGGCAGTTACGCAAAGCGTGGCTCCCCAGGCCGGAACCGACGCCAGCGAAAGCGCGGAGGACATGCAGAGCAGAGCCAATCCATTGTTGCGCATGAAGTTTTCTCCTGTACTCAAAAGGGAAGGCCGGGTGCCGATCCTGACGGTCGTCGCCACTCACCTTCATCCAGAGATCACCCGGCAGTCAGAAGTCAGGGAACTGCGCTCCATGTCACGCATTCGTGCACGCGGGAAAACGCAGGGGCCCGGGCACGACAGAAAATAACCTAACGGCGGTGAGTATACTCTGCACATCCCGCTACTATGCAAAGCGAAAACGACCCGGCCGACGTGCATTGCCTACACTCTTTTCTTCCTATGCCCAACCTTCCCCTCATCGTCCTCGTGGAAGACGAAGAACACCTCGCCCAGGGTCTTCTCTTCAATCTCGAAGCGGAAGGCTACCGAACCCGGCACTTCGCCGACGGCGCCGAGGCTCTTGGCTACCTTCTTGAAACGGATGACGACCTCGGCGCCATCCTGCTCGATGTCATGCTCCCCGGCAAGGATGGCTTTGAGATCGTCCGCACACTGCGGTCCCAGCAGCTCTATTTCCCCGTCCTTCTGCTCACTGCGCGCTCCCACCCGCAGGACGTGCTTGAAGGCCTCAACGCCGGCGCCGACGACTATCTCCCTAAACCCTTTGATCTCGAGATCCTCCTCGTCCGCCTAAAGTCCATGCTGCGCCGCGCCTCCTGGACACGGACAGATCGGCTCCCCGCCTCTTCCGCCGTTCCTCCTCCGCCTAAACCCTCCTCCGATCTCTATGCCTTCAACGGCCGCACTATCCAGTTTGATACTCTTCAACTGCTGGCGCCCAACCGCCTTACCCATCTCACTTTGATGGAGGCCGACCTTCTTCGCTATTTCGTCGATCACGAAGGCCAGATCGTACCCCGGAAGGACATTCTCGAACAGGTCTGGCGGCTCCACGAAGACACCGATACTCGTGCCATTGACAACTTTATCGTCCGCCTCCGCCGCTACATTGAAGATGATCCTTCCGACCCTCGTCATTTGCTGACTGTCCGCGGCATAGGCTACCGCTTCCTGCCAAGGCCGGATAATTCGCGCTCTGGCCGCTGAGCTTATTGTTGCTAAGGAGGTGCTCTTCGCGGCTCCAAATCAGGAAGCTGGACTAAGACAAACTACATCTTTCCTTTACTACGGAGTAGGTCCTCTTCGTAACTTATTGACTAACTCATCCTTTGCAATTTAGCTGGTTTCGTTCTTCCGGCGAAGCCAGGATCTCCGTATCGTTAGGACGTTCGCTTTCCACGCAAGCTATCTCAGCTTCAACGTCGTCAGCGCGAAGAGCGCAAAGACCAGGGCCAGAATCCAGAACCTCGCAATGACCTTACTTTCACTCCAGCCCAGCAACTCAAAATGATGGTGTAACGGAGCCATCTTGAAGATCCTTTTCCCATTGCGCAGCTTATAACTCCCAACCTGCAGGATCACACTTACCGCTTCGAGGATAAAGACTCCGCCAATAAAGGGCAGCAGCAGCTCCTGCTTGATGACCACCGCGACGGTGCCAATGGCGCCACCCAGCGCCAGCGAACCGACATCTCCCATGAAGATCTCCGCCGGGTGCGCGTTGTACCAGAGGAACCCGATAGAGCCGCCCACCATGGCGCCACAGAACACCGTCACCTCGCTCACCAGCGGCATGCGCTGCAGTTCGAGATAGTCCGAAAACACAACGTGACCGCTCACGTAGGTGAGCACGGTAAGCGCGCCGGCCGCGATAATGGTGCAGCCGATCGCCAAGCCATCCAGGCCATCCGTCAGGTTCACCGCATTACTCGTCAGCGTGATCACCAGCATCACGAACACGATAAACGGAAGCACTACCAACCAGTGCATGTGGGGTACGCCGCCCAGCCACTGCCACACCAGGTCCGGGCGCACACGCTTCAGAAACGGCACCATTAACCTTGTCGAGTAGTTACCCCGGTCCTGTAGTTCAATAAGTACACCAGCTACGATCGCACTCACCAGAAATTGGAGCGTCAGCTTCTGCCGGCCGGTCAGGCCAAGATTTCGCTTATGCACGACCTTGGTGTAGTCGTCGGCAAAGCCGATCCCTGCAAAACACAGGGTCGAAAACATCACCAGCCACACGTAGGGGTTGGAGAGATCGCTCCACAGAAGCGTCGGTACCAGAATGGATATACAGATCAGCACGCCACCCATGGTCGGTGTGCCACCTTTTTTATGATGGGACTGCGGCCCCTCCTCCCGGATGTACTGCCCGATCTGAAACTCGCGCAGACGCTCGATGACAAACGGACCGATCAGCAGACCGATGAGCAGCGCCGTCAGACTCGCAAAGACGCACCGAAAGGTGAGATAGCGAAAGATGCGAAAGAACCGGAAATAGGGGAATAACTTCTGGTAGAGCAGCCAATAAAGCAAGACGTCCGCCTGGCGACCGGCCTTACGTTCAGCCGCGCACAGGCTTATCTTAACAGCGGACCAGCGCGCACTCGCCGAAGCAGGCGTACCCTGGCGTGCACTCCTGTCTTCAGCGTTGTGCGCCGAGCAGATCCGGTTCTCCTGATCTCGCGTTCTGCAGCACCTCTAGCGCACCCTCGAGCTTCACCCCGCGTGACGCCTTCAGCAGCACCGCATCTCCCGCGCACAGGTTCGCGAGCAGCCAGGCGCCTGCCTCCGCCGGGCTTTCGAGAAACACAGCTTCCGCACCGAAACCAGCTACCAGGTCCGCCGCCAGGCCGCGCACACCCACGAGTCGGTCCACGCCGCGCTCGGCCATTCTTCGGCCGCACTGCCTGTGCAGTTCTGCGCCCTCTGGCCCAAGTTCCAGCATCTCGCCGGCAACGACAATCTTTCTTCCGGGAGTTTCAGTTGCCAGGAGCGCATCGACCATGGCGTCCAGCGCCGCGGGATTCGAATTGTAACAATCGTTGATCATGGTGATGCCGCGCCACTCCATGATGACGCCACGCCTATCCGGCGCACGCATAGTTTGAACAGCTGCGGCACAGACATTGAGCGGGATGCCGCTGCGCCAGCCAACGGTGATGGCAGCCAGAGCGTTGTGCACGTTGTGCCGGCCGAGCAGATGCAAGGCGACCACGGCCTGCTGCTCTCCGGTAGAGACCGTGAAGCGGATGCCCTGTGTGCCCGTTTCAACGATCTGCTCTGCGTGGACCTCGGCCTCCGGAGTAAGCCCGTAGAAGATCGCCCGGGAGCCAAGTCCCTGCCCAAAGTCACGGACCCAGGGATCGTCTGCGTTCAGGATCGCCAGGCCATCGGGCGGGAGCGCCTGCACAAGTTCATATTTTGCCTTGGCAATACCTGCGATCCCTTCCGGGAAGAACTCGAGGTGCACGGCGGCGACGTTGGACACCACGGCCCAGTCCGGCTCGGCGATACGCGCGAGCGTCGTGATCTCGCCGGCGTGATTCATGCCCATCTCGAGGACGGCGGCGTCATGCTCTGGCTCCAATCTGAGCAGTTGCAGAGGCACGCCGAAGTGGTTGTTGAGATTGCCTGCGGACTTCAACACGTTGAACTGAGCGGCAAGTACCGTGGCGACAGCCTCCTTGGTGGTCGTCTTGCCGGCCGAGCCGGTAATGCCGATGACGCGTTTTCCCCAGGCGCGGCGCACCTTTAAAGCCAGCGTCTGCATGGCGCGCAGCACGCAGTCTTCACTTTCCGGAACCCACAGCAGGCGGCAGGCGTCGACCTCAGCGGGCGCGAGCCAGCGATGGCTGACCACGGCTGCGACGGCGCCGTTAGCAAGGGCGGTTGCGACGAAGTCATGCCCATCGACCCGCTCACCGGTCACGGCGAAGAAGAGGTCGCCAGCATTCAGCGTGCGTGAGTCAATGGAATAGCCGGTTGCTTCGGCGTTTGTGGTGAAGTCGCCTTCGGCGTGGATCCAGTCCGCGACCTGGCCCAATGTCAATTTCATCGCATCTCCTTGAGGATGGCTGCGGCAACCTGGACATCGTCGAAGGGGATCGTCCGTTCGCCTAAGATTTGCACCTTCTCATGTCCTTTGCCGGCGAGAAGCACAATGTCGCCCGGGGACGCGTGGCTAAGCGCGACGCGGATGGCGGTGGCCCGGTCCTGCTCGACGATATAGTTTGTTCCGGTTTCGCGCACTCCGGAGAGCACCTCGTGGAAGATAACCTGGGGATCTTCTGTGCGGGAATTGTCATTGGTGAGCACGACAAGGTCGCTGCCCTCTCCTGCGGCGCGGCCCATCTTTGGGCGCTTGGTGCGGTCACGATCTCCGCCACAGCCGAAGAGCGTGATGACACGGCCAGAGCCGACGAGTTCGCGGGCGAGGGCGATCAGGTTCCGCAAAGCATCGTCGGTGTGGGCGTAGTCGACGACGACAGTGAACCCGAGTTGGTTGGGCACGCTTTGAAAGCGTCCGGGAACCTGATGCCAATTGCGAGCAGCAACGGCCGCCTGCTGTAAAGGAACCGCGCGCGCCATGCTGGCCGCGATGGCTGCGATGGCGTTGTAGACATTGACGCGGCCGGTGAGCGGGGTGACGATCTCCGTGGTTCCCTGTGGGGTGTCCAGGAGGAACTGACTCTGTCCGGCTCCAAGCACGAGATCTCGCGCGATGAAGTCGGCCTTCCGCGACAGGACGTCGTCATTCTGGATGCTGTACGTCCAAGTACAGGCGCAGTCGACAGCAGCAGCGATCATCCGCCTGGAAAAGGGTGTATCGGCGTTGATGATCGCGAAGGTTGGAGGCGCCGCCCCGACCCCTCGAAACAGCTTCGCCTTCGCCGCCGCATAGGCCTCCATCGTCCCGTGATAGTCCAGGTGATCCTGCGTAAGATTGGTGAAGAGGGCTACGTCTACCGGCACGCCCCAGACGCGCTCCTGGTCGAGAGCATGGGAAC
>CAXUEE010000056.1:0-11083 GCA_964249905.1 uncultured Acidobacteriaceae bacterium | reverse complement strand
GTCCTGAGCAGGTCGCTTGCTTCCGGTGTTGTATGTTCGCTGACGCGGACTTGCTCGCCTACATGGGTTTCGATGGTACCGACCAGCACGCACTTGCACCCGGCACTCTGGAGCATCTGTTCGAGCAGCCAGGCCGTCGTCGTTTTGCCATTGGTGCCGGTAACTGCACTTGTTGTCAGTTTGCGCTCCGGATGGTCGAGCAGGTTGGCGGCGATGCCGGCGAGTGCGCGTCGTCCGTGTTCCACCAGGTAGAACGGAGTTCCTGAGGAGGGGCGCGCGTTCCAGGCTTCGCGAGAGTCGGTGAGGATGGCGCCTGCTCCGCGCTCGCGTGCTGCTGTAATGAAGCGGTTCCCATCGGCGCTGCCGCCCTGCATGGCGACGAAGATATTGCCCGGCTGCACACGACGCGAGTCGTACTGGATTCCCGTGACCTCAAGGTTCGCGTTCACGCGTTCTGCAAGCTGGATGCCGGCAAGCGCTTCATCGATGTTCATGAGAGTGATGGTACGTGGGTCTAGCGCGCAAAGCGGACCACGACCTCGGTTCCCGGAGGAACCATCGTTCCCGCAGCCGGTGCCTGTTCGCGAGCCAGCCCGCTACCGATTGGCTCGACTCGTAGCCCCGCTGCGCCCGCACGCTCCACCACGCCGCGCAGTGCGGCGCCCTCAAAAGACGGCACAGCTACACGTTGTCCTGTGTCGACCACCACGCCGCCGTTGCCACGCGTCTGTTCCACCGGCGCAACCTTGGGAGCCGCGACCGCAGCGTGCTCGTTGGCGTCCGGCATGGAGGAGGTCGTATCGCCGTGCGCGTGAAAGGCCGCCAGCACGCGGGCGGAGAGCTTCTCCGGGACGGCCGGATGCTGCGATGGTGCAGCCTGCGACTCGGCGACCGATGCCGATGGCAAACGTTCCGTTCCGTCACGAGCCGGATCGCTCAACGTACGCAAAGGATCGTTTGCTGGCAGGTCGTTGATTTCGGCAAACATCGCATTCAGATCCGCACCGCTCACCTGTGCCGGGGTGTCAAACACGTCGTGCGTCTCGGCCGCGGCCAGCATCTCCTTGCGCGTCTTAAGCGGCTGATCGTGCGGCACGCCCAGGTACTCCAGCACCTCCTGCGCGACGATCGAGAACACAGGCGCAGAGACAGCCGCGCCATAGCCTGTACCCACCGTCGGCGTATCGATTACCACCGCTACTGTAATGGCCGGGTTCGACACTGGAGCCATGCCGGCAAAACTCGCCACCAGCTTGGTGTGGCTGTACGTATGCGTCACCAGATCGACTTTGTTGGCCGTACCCGTCTTGCCGCCGGAGCTGTAGCCGTTCAATTGGGCTGCTTTCCCTGTGCCCTCAATGACGATGCCGCGCATCATCTCGCGCATCTTCGCCGAGGTCAGCTCCGAGATCACGCGGTGCGAGCCGTCCGGCAGTTGCGACGGCAGTTGGTTGGACGGATGAAACGCCGCGGGTCTCAGTCGCGGGTCGCCCTTCATCTCGTCGGTGGATTCGAGCAGGACGTGCGGCGGCATGTAGACACCGCCATTAGCAATCGTCGAGACCATCGTGGCTAGCTGCACCGGCGTGACGCCGACCTCCTGTCCAATCGCAATCGACAGGATACTGGTCGCATCCCACTTCTTGGGCTGGCGCAGCAAGCCGCGCGTCTCGCTGGGCAGCTCGATGCCAGAGCGCTCGCCGAAGCCAAACGCCTTTACGTAGTTATAAAATTTCTGGTTGCCGAGCTTGAGTGCCATCTTAGCCGCGCCTACGTCGCTGGAGTGCTCAAGTGCATACTGCACGGTCACACGTCCGAAGTGATCGCTCTTGTCATCGTGCAGCGTACGGCCATACATGGTCATGGCACCGCCCTGGCAGTCGACAATATCGGTCGGCTCTACCCCGGCACCATCTAGGGCCGCCGAGTAACTCACCAGCTTAAAGGTTGAACCCGGCTCATACACGTCGCTCACGGCCAGGTTCTGCAGGACGTTCGCATCCATATGCTTCTGATCGTTGGGATTGAACCGAGGCGAGACGGCCAGCGCCAGGATCTGCCCGGTATGCGGGTCCTGCACGACGATCGTGCCGTGCGCCGCTTTCATCTTGGCCACCTGCGCATCCAGCGCCTGCTCCGCCATGTACTGGATGTTTGCGTCGATGGTGAGAACCAGATTCTCGCCGGGCTGCGGCTGGTCGACTTGGCTGCCGAGCGCGTGGCGCTTGGCGTCGACCGCGGTCAGCATGTGCCCGGGCGTGCCGTGCATGTCTTCATCAAACTGTAGCTCGAGGCCTCCGAGGCCGGAGTCGTCCGTACCGACATAACCAAGTACATGCGCGGCCAGCTCATTGTTTGGGTAAAAGCGCTTGAACTCCTTCTGGAAGTAAACGCCCTTCAGGTTCAATTCGCGGATCCGATCCGCCGTTGCGGCATCCACGCGGCGCGCCACCCAAGCAAAACCGTGCGAGGCGTTGAAGCGCGCCAGCATCTGGTGCTCGGAGGTGAAATTGTCTGTCGGATCCTTGTGGACGACACGTGCAAGGATAGCCGCCGTGCTGCCGCGATTCTCGCCGAGTTCGCTCGGCACAGCATAAATCGAATCGACCTGGACGGTGACCGCAAGCTCCTTCAGGTTGCGGTCATACAGCACGCCCCGGCGGGGTGCGACTTCGAAGGCGGTGGTCTGCTGCTTAGACGCGCGTGTGACCCACTCCCCATGCTCGATCACCTGCAGCCATACCAGCTTGCCCGCGATCGCGAGTGTCCAAACGCATAAGAAAAGCGCCACATAGGTGAACCGCTTCCGTTTGATCGGAGCGGTCAGTTGCTGTCGAGGCGCTTGGACTGGCTTCATCGTTCTCTCTTTTTCGTCTTCTCTTTTGTCGTCCGGCAGAGATCTGCTGTTGTCTCGCCCCTCGCAAGCTAGTTACCCGGAGCATTCGGAGCAGCCATCTCCGCTACCACCGGAGCACCGGTCACGGCGTCGTTCCGAATCACCTGGCCGGGCTCGGGCGTATCCAGGCCAAGCTGGTGGGCCATGCGGTCGATGCGTCCCGGTTCGGCGAGCTGGGCTTCGCTCAGTCGCAGCTGGCGGTTCTGTTCCCGCAGCTCCTCCACCTGACGCTTCTGGGCCTCGATTTTGTAACCGACCTCGATCGCGGAAAAGTGCTGCCACACATACACCATGACCAGCAGAAACAACACGCTCATAGCGGCGGAGAACATGCGCATCTCGCGCTTGCGCTCCGGGTCATCCGCCTTCACGATGCGGCTGTTATCAATGTGCTTGGTAAAGAACACCTCCGGGGTAGGTCCGCGGCGGCTGCGGCGCTGCGCCTGAAACAGCTCACGGTTGCGGTCCGCCACCACGTCGGCCCGGCTACGCGTCCCGGTCATCACGTTCATTGTCATCGCTGCCATTGCTTCATCTCCCAAAACGTCTTCCAAATTCCTTGACCTTCACCGCAGGCGTCCGCTTCTCTGCCGCCCTTAGTTTGGCGCTCCGCGATCGCGGGTTGCGCAGCATCTCCTGCTCCTCTGCGATTACGGGCTTCTTGGTCAATACCTCAAACTCCCCGGCCTCTTTCCCCGCTTTGAACGCGTCCTTGACCAGCCGGTCTTCGAGGGAGTGGAAGCTGATCAGAACCAGCCTGCCCTCCACCTTGAGCAGAGACCCCGCGCTTGCCAGCAGCGATCCTATCTCGCCCAACTCATCATTCACACGAATCCGGATCGCCTGAAAAGTCCTGGTAGCGGGATGAATCTTGTCGCCTTTCATTGAAGGGGCCGCGGCCGATATCACTCGAGCTAACTCTGCTGTTGTGGCTATCGGCCGGGCCCGCACAATGGCTCTGGCGATTCTCCGCGACCTCCTTTCCTCTCCGAATTCGTAAATCAGGTCGGCGAGTTGATTCTCGTCTTCCTGATTTACCACTTGCTCGGCCGTGACTCCGCTGCGCGTATCCATACGCATGTCCAGCGGTCCGTCGGTCCGAAAACTGAATCCCCGGTGCGCCTCGTCCAACTGCAGGCTGCTGACCCCGAAATCGCCCAGCAGCCCATCAAGCGAAGCCGGCTGGAGCAGCTTGCCTGCGGAGGAGAAGGTATCCTCCTGGTAAACAACCTCAGGCATCTCCGCTCCCAGCTCTGCTTTCAAAGTAAGTAACCGAAGTTTGGCTGCAGTAACTGCTTCTGGGTCACGGTCGAAACAGATCAACTTGCCCGCGCCACCCAGACGGCGCGCAATCGCCTCCGAATGTCCTCCAAGCCCCAGCGTCGCGTCGGCGTATACGCCTCCGGGACGCACCTTAAGAAAGTTCATCGCTTCTTCTAAAAGAACGGGCACATGCCGCGGTTGTTGCAATGGTTCCTCCGCCTCATGCTCGACCTCTGGAGGTCTTCTAAGAACTTGCCAACTAAAGCCCCAACTCTGCTGCCGCCGCCATCTCTTCCTTCGTCATCGGCCTTGCTTCTTCACGGAATTCGCTGGTGTTGACCACTTCGAGAATCGTGGTCTTCGCCACAATTGTCACTTCGCCCGTCATCCCGGCCTCTTCCCGCAAGATCTGCGGTAGAAGCAGCCGGCCTTGCGCATCCATCTCCACTGTTTGCCCGAAGCGGCTGGTGACATCCAGAAATCGCTGCCGAATCGGGTTTGAAGCGGAAATCTTGTTCAGCTGCTCTTCCTTCTTGATCCACTCCTTCAAGGGGTATAACTGCGCCCGCCGACCATCCGTGCTGGTGATGTAGAACTCATTGCCAAACTCCCGATCGACGACTGCCTTGTACTCCGTCGAAAGCTTCAATCGGCCTTTGTCGTCCATCCGAGTTGAGTGGCTTCCGCGAAACACTGTAATTTTTCCCGTTTCATCAAGTTCGGCACGGCGGAGGACCAGGCTGTCGTCTAGAGTTGAAGTTATTCGGCCATCGGCTTCCCTTTTTGACCACTTTCAACCACTTCCGTCCACATCGTCTCGTGGCAGGTGTCACGTGTAAAGACAAAACTTGCGAAAGACCTACATCTTTCGTGGGATAGATGTGGAAAACACAATCTATAGGAGGGAAAGCCGTTTTAGGCCCTAGGGGCGGTGTTGACGGCAAGGATGCCGGCATTTCTTCGCCTCTTGCCGCCAAGCCAAAGCTCTGCTAGCGAAGCAAAAGCGAAGATGCGTAGCAAGAATGAAGCTCCGGGTTACCGCAACGCGCTTGCCTTCTTCTTCCGTTCCAGCAGCCAAAGCAGGTAGGCCAGGACCAGGAGGTTGATCGCGAGCAGGCCGACGTGCAAAAGGGTGAAGTGCCGCATGATCTCGTACAACTCCCACGGCAGAAACAACACGGTCAGCGAGAGCGTCAGATACTCGGCCCAGACCTTCTCGAGCATCAGGCCGACGCCTTCCGTGAGAGCGAGCGCAGAGTAGGCGAAGGTAGCGAATCCAATCTCGCGAAGATGATGGGCGTCGATTGCATCGACCTTCTCCATCAATAATCCGACGAAACGGCCTTCAGGGTCGAAACGCAATGAGGTCGCCAGGCGCATCGCCTCATCGCCCAGATCACGATGGAGCAGGTGCAGGGCACCGATGCCGATACAGAAGAAGAAAAGGCTCTTACTCAGTTTGAACAGACCGATCATCAGCAAGCCCTGGTCGCGGACATGGTGCGCCACGGCCGTTCCGGGATGATCCTGAATCGCTTGTTCGCTCATAAAGCTCGTGTGCCTTCAGTTGACGCGCATGGGCTGTCAATGTCAACGGAACAACGCTACCCGTCCATAACTTTGATCAGGCTCCAACTCCAACTGAAAGTTGGCGAATGTCTCTACCTTCTACGACGGACACAGCTAGCCTCAGCAAAGCAGATCAATCCACCCACGAACTATTCGACGTAGATAAGAGGTGTGGCTCTGATTTGTGTTTCCAAGGTTTCATCCACGATGTACCTAAAGGACAAGGAATGAATATGCGCAAGATTTTTTTCGCTTTGACAGCAACCGCTATGGTCGCCCTCAGCAGCATTTCCGCATCTGCTCAAACAGATCCCACAGTGGGGGGCGCCGCGATGTACCCCACCAAGAACATCGTTGAAAACGCGGTAAATTCCCCGATTCACACGACCTTGGTGGCTGCCGTGAAGGCTGCCGGTCTGGTCGACACCTTAAGTTCGAAAGGACCCTTCACCGTCTTCGCTCCTACGGATGATGCCTTCAACAAGCTCCCCGCCGGTACGGTCGACACGCTCGTAAAGCCGGAGAACAAGGACACACTGGTCAAAATACTGACTTACCATGTAGTGCCTGGCAAAATTGATTCCAAGAAGCTGGCGGCCGACATCAAAAAAGGTCATGGAACGACGTCGCTGAAAACGGTTCAGGGAGAGCAACTCACCTTCACCATGCCGACGCCCGGAGCGATCGTGATGAGCGTTGCCTAGGGCGGAACAGCCAACATCACCACAGCAGACGTGTACCAGTCCAATGGCGTGATTCACGTCATTGACGCCGTCTTGATGCCGAACTAACGCGTTTCTCCCGGAGGGTGGCCCGCCAGGGTCACCCTCGCCTCTCCATCTTCGGACGGCTCCCTTCGCGATAGTGCGATGCGTCTGCTTGAACGCCTCTTCTGGAAGAGCCTCCGACAGAACAAGGCTCTCTGCGATCAGAAAATCGTTGTTCTCCTTGCATGGAACAGGGCGCCGCCTCGATCCGGGACGGCAATCTGAGGATTCGACTTGTATGCGCCACACCTTTACTGCAGAGCAATGGCTGCCTTTTCCCGTCGATGTCGTCTTCGCTTTTTTCTCCAGTCCCGAGAACCTGCCGCGCCTCATGCCGGGATGGCAGAAGGCTCGGATTGAGGAGGCTACTTTCGTACCGCCGCCTCCTCGCCCTATCGGCTCCAGTCCCGCAGTGCGCTTGTTCGGTGTCGCTGCCGGAGAAGGAACCAGCATGACGATCAGCTTCCGCCCTTTTCCCTTTTCTCCGGTGCGCATTCCGTGGGACGCAAAGATCGATGAGTTCCTTTGGAATGATCACTTCTGCGACGCCCAGCTGCGAGGGCCATTCGCTTTCTGGCATCACTGCCATCGCGTACACTCCGAAACTCGTGTGAACGAGCGCGGAGCCCCCATCGCCGGCACCGTGGTCCACGATGAAGTGCAGTATGAAATGCGCATGGGAGCGCTGGGCGAGGTCGCAAACCGCGTCTTTATGTCGCGCCAGATGCGAAGCATCTTCGCCTACCGGCAGAAACGGACAGCAGAGTTGATTCCGATGATGCTGCCCCGCATCGGTGTGGCCCTCTAACGCGGTTTCAGGCAACGACAGGCAGACTTAAGTTCTGAAAGCTTTTTCAGAGGGCGCGTACGCCTTGCTTTCTTCCCACCGGTGTCTAAGATTGCGTTCCGCCCGGCAGCTTTGCGTCAGCGAGCCGCGACACTCCGATGCTCGTGCAGCATCGCTTGTATGTGGGCCTCGGCCTTGGTCATAGCTGCCTCAGCGGTCAAGCCATAGCGAGTGCGCAGCACGTCCACACGCCCATGCTCGATGAAGGCGTCCGGCCATCCGATGCGGATCACCGGCGTAGTCAGATCCTGGTCGTTGAGACATTCCAGCACAGCAGAGCCGAACCCACCCGCCAGCACATGATCCTCAAGCGTAAACACGAGACCGCAACGACGTCCATAGCGTCCGACGCACTCGGCGTCGATCGGCTTGGCGAACTGCGGGTCGATCAGAGCTGTGCTTAGACCCTGCCCTTCAAGCATGTCCGCCAGCCGCTCGCCCTCCTGCATCATGGCGCCCAGAGCGAAGATGGCCACATCGAGCCCTTCCCGCAGCACCTCTGCGCGCCCGATCCGGAGCGCTCGCGGCTGCGACTTCAGCGGAACTGCCGGACCCATTCCGCGCGGGTAGCGAATAGCGGAAGGCCCGGAGTGCAGCATGGCGGTGTACATCATGTCGGCCAGGTGATCTTCATCGCGCGGCACCATGTGCACCAGGTTCGGCACATTGCGCAGATAGCTGATGTCGAACAGGCCGTGATGCGTCGGGCCATCGTCTCCCGAGAGACCGCCGCGATCCATGCAGAACACCACCGGCAGGTTCTGCAGGCAGACATCGTGCACGATCTGATCGTAGGCGCGCTGCAGAAACGTCGAGTAGATCGCGCAGAACGGCTTGTAGCCTTTGGTTGCCAGGCCCGCAGCGAAGATCACCGCGTGCTCTTCCGCAATGCCCACATCGAAGTAGCGCTGGGGATGATGCGGACGGAACAGGTCAAGCGCGGTGCCGTTCGGCATCGCGGCCGTAATCGCGACAACCTTGTCATTTTTATCGGCGAGTTTGACCAGCGTCTCAGCAAAAATTTCGGAGTAGGTCTTTTGCTCATTCGGCTTGGTTTCCCCGGTCTCCGGGTGGTACGGACCTAGTCCGTGGAACTTCTTCTGCCCTTCCAGCGCCGGCTGAAAACCGCGCCCCTTCTGCGTAATAGCGTGCAGCACGACAGGCTTGTTCTGCGCCTTCAGGAACCGGAACGTCTCGATCAGCAACGGAAGATTATGTCCATCGATAGGACCAAAATAACTGAGCCCAAACTCTTCGAAGATGATGCCGCGGCCGACCAGGCCTTTCGCCGCCTCTTCCGCCTTGCGAGCGACATGCAGAGCCGCCTTCCCTCCAAACCTCTCGACCAACCCGGCTGCTTTATTGTGCAAATTCACATAGGTCGCGTTCGTGGCAATTTTATGGAAATACTCTGCAATAGCACCCACGTTCTTATCGATCGACCACTCGTTGTCGTTCAGCACAATGATGAGCCGCTTGGTCTGCGCGGCAACATTGTTCAAAGCCTCAAACGAGATTCCGTTGGTGAAAGCAGCATCGCCGGCCAGCGCGACAATGTGTTCTTTGCCACCGGACATGTCACGTGCCACGGCCATTCCCAGGGCTGCGCTCAGCGCGGTGCCGGCATGCCCGGCTCCATAGCTGTCATGCGGGCTCTCCGTCCTGAGCATAAAGCCGTTCAATCCGTCCGGCTGACGAATCGTATGAAACTGACGTTCACGACCGGTAAGCAGCTTGTGCACATACGCCTGGTGACTCACATCGAAGACAAAGCTGTCTTCCGGTGTATCGAAGACGTAATGCATAGCAATTGTGAGTTCAACCACGCCGAGATTTGGCCCAAGGTGTCCGCCGGTCTTGGCCACACTTTGGATCAGCCGCTGCCGGATCTCCGCGGCAAGATCGGCGAGCTGGGGAAGGGTAAGTCGCTTTACGTCCGCGGGCGAGTTGATGGTTTCAAGGAGAGGACTCATGTGAAGAGCAGGAAAACCAGATCAAACTTATGAGACGCATTGTCGACGGCTCTGGATTCGCCATATCTCCTTGGTCGGTGTGAGACGAACAACGAAAGCGCCACTTTGAAGAGATTCCTCGCGTCAGGCAGGCGTCTCAGTCGTCAAAGCTTGCATCACGGTTGCACTCGGCTGCTCGACACGGAACTGTCCCTCCCAGCGAGCCACCACCGCACTTGCCAGGCAGTTTCCCGTGACGTTCACCATTGTGCGCGCCATATCCATCAGCGCATCGATGCCGAGAATCACAAAGATAGGCTCTGTCGGGAGATGGAAGGTCGCTGCCGTGGCCAACAGCACGACAAGCGTCGCCCGCGGCACACCCGCCACTCCCTTGCTGGTCAGGA
Organism: uncultured Acidobacteriaceae bacterium; assembly: GCA_964249905.1. Classification (GTDB taxonomy): domain Bacteria; phylum Acidobacteriota; class Terriglobia; order Terriglobales; family Acidobacteriaceae; genus Edaphobacter. The sequence continues at coordinate 1,382 of CAXUEE010000056.1, read as the reverse complement.
TCAGCGTACCCATCATCAGCAACTGCTCACCCCAGCTCAGATGCACACCGGCCGCCTGCGCAACGAAGATGCTCGCCAGCGCAAGATACAGCGTCGACCCATCCAGATTAAAGCTGTAGCCGGCCGGGATGACGAAGGCAACAATCCGCCGCGGCACGCCGAACGCCTCCATCGATTCCATCGCACGCGGCAGCGCAGCTTCGCTGGTCGCCGTGGCGAAAGCAATCGTGGCGGGCTCAGCCACGGCTCTGAGGAAGCCGAGCACGGGAACCCGCGCCACGAGCGCCACCGGCAGCATCACCAGCAGGGCAAAGGCCGCCAGTGCTCCGTAGAGCGTGAGCAGCAACTTGCCCAGGTTCACCAGCACACCCAGGCCCATGTGGCCCACCGTGAAGGCCATTGCGGCCCCTACGCCGATCGGCGCAAAGTACATCACCACATTGGTGAACTTGAACATGACCTCGCTCAAGCTCTCGCACAGCCGCATCACAGGCGCGCGCTTCGCCTCAGAGAGCGTAGCCAGCGCGATGCCGAAGAAGACCGCGAACACCGCCACCTGCAGAATTTGCCCCTCCGCGATAGACTTCGCGAGATTCTCCGGAAAGACATGCAGCAGGAAGTCGTCCCAGCGGGTCGGCGCAACCCGCGCCAGAGACTCCGAGCCTGCCGCGATAGGGATGGCGAGCCCCACGCCCGCCTTGGAAAGATTGATCGCCACCAGTCCGATCACCAGCGCCAAGGTCGTCAGCACCTCAAAATAGACCAGGCTTTTGATGCCCATGCGTCCCACCGACTTCAGATCGCCATGCCCGGCGATACCCGTGATCAACGTCGCCAGGATGAGCGGCGCGACAATCGTCTTGATCAGGCGCAGGAAGATGTCTGAAAAGACTCGCAGACTGACGGCAAAGGCCGGAGCATCGAAGCCGAGTTCGGCCCCTGCCAGCATGGCTACAAAGATCCACGGCGTCAGCGTCCGGCGGCGCAACGCATAGGCTGCCAGAACCAGCACCGCAAGCCAGCGCAGCACCAGCAGCGAGAAGCCCTGGCCGTGATGCACGACGGCTCCGCAGAGCAGCAGCAAGGCAGCGAGACCGAGAAGAACGCGGTCGTTGGTCGGCTTAGACATTGGCTGGAGCATAGCAGCCGCAGCGCGCTCCCAGCGAGGATGTGACTCTTCGCCGCGCCGTGTCGTAGCATCGAAGCCATGTTTCGCCCTGATTGCCTCATTTTCTTGGTCCTCGCAGCCGTTCTCAGCCTGTCCGCGAGCCGCGCCCAGCAGCCCACCCTGGGAGTCATCCCCGGCACGGCCCCGCCCGCCTCCACTCACGTCAAGTCTCGGGCAATTGTCGGAACCCAAACCCGGACCAAGCCGGCCTATT
>CAXUEE010000055.1:15764-17564 GCA_964249905.1 uncultured Acidobacteriaceae bacterium | reverse complement strand
AAACAACCCCCAGTTCAGACGAAAAGGAAAACCTATTTCAACAAGCTCCTAAAGCACTTGCCAGCACCAGGTTCAGCTCTAGATGATTCAGCTACGGGGTGTCCTTCTCTGTAGGCATGGTTGCTCTAAAGGTAGAGTTTTGTCGATCAGGATGGCAACCAGCAAGGCGGGCACATCGCCTACGCAGCTCCAGGCGTGGTTGGTAGCACGCTGAACGACGACGTCGCCTGGGAGAAGTACGCGCTCCTCGTTATCGAGGATGAGCCGGACTTTACCCTCGATGACGATGATGAAGTCCAGGGTTTCGGTACAGTGCATGCCGGGGTGACGCGTCGTGTCGGGGCGAATGTCATGTGGCGTCATAGCTTTAAAAGAGGAATCGTAATATGCGGCAAGCTGTTGCGGCGTGACTCCGGGTGGAACCGGAAGTACGGTGAACCATCGGCACTTTGTGCCCCCAAAGGCGGGGAGCAGTGCGGCCGGACCGGGAAGGTTTTCAAAGCTCCGACCACCGGCATCACTCCAAATCTCAAATAGACCGGCTCCTGGAATGGGCTCGTACGTAGGTGCAGGTGGGCCTTCAAGCGCAACGATGGATTGTCCGTTGTTATTCTTTCCGGTAACGATCCGCTTGAGTCTGTGCACGCGATCTGAAGCTGAGATTGCCATATCCCTCTTCCCTTCCCTGGTTGAATACTTGATTCTCGTAGACTTGGTACCAAGCGCTTGCTTGCATTTGGCCGTTCGGTCTTCTTTGTAGCGGTGAGGTGAGCATCCCCAGGGTCAGGCTTCAATGCGGCGAATTTCGTGTAAGAGCACGTGACGACTTCGCGGTCTCGCGCAGCAGTGCCGAGATTTCAAAGCCCGGTGGGAGCTTGGATTGGTAACGCTCGAGCGAGCAAATAATTTTCTCGAGACCAACGCTGTCGGCCCAGAACATGGGTCCTCCTTTCGCGGCCGGCCAGCCGAAGCCGAAGACCCAGACCGCGTCGATGTCGGAGGCGCGCTGCGCAATGCCTTCCTCCAGAATGCGGGCACCCTCGTTCACCATGGTGTAGAGCGTGCGCGTAACTACCTCTTCATCGCTGATCGTCCGTCCGGATCCGCCTTTGCCGATGCTGAATTCCTCAAGGACTTTTGCGGTGACAGGTGATGGAATCGGAGTGCGTGGATCGGGGTAGTCAAAGTAACCCGCGTTCGTCTTCAATCCCCAGCGACCGTTCGCGCATAGCGCGTCGAGAATGCTATCGATTCGCGTGCGATCGCGATGCCAGCCTATGTCGAGCCCTGCAAGATCAGCCATTTGGAATGGGCCCATAGGCATGCCGAAGTTCCTGTGGATGCTGTCGATCTGTTCCGGTGAGGCTCCTTCGAGCAGCATGGCCGTAGCGGCGTTCTGCCGCTGCATCAGCATGCGGTTGCCGATGAAGCCGTGACACACCTCACAGACGACAGGCACCTTATTCAGGCGCTGGATCAGGTGCATGGCCGTCGCGAGCGTATCCGGAGCAGTCTTACGCGTTCGCACAATTTCGACCAGCTTCATAATGTAGGCGGGCGAAAAGAAGTGCATCCCGAGCACATCGCCTGGGCGGCCGGAGACCTCAGCCATTTGGTTGATGTCGAGAAAGCTGGTGTTTGAGGCAAGCATTGCTCCGCTCTTCGCTATCTCGCCCAGGCGCCGGAAGATGTCGAGCTTAAGAAACATATCTTCGTAGACGGCCTCAATGATGAGGTCGCATCGTTCCAGAGCGTTCAGGTCGATGGTCGGAGTGAGCAGACCCATGGCTTGGGCTGCCT
>CAXUEE010000055.1:12108-15754 GCA_964249905.1 uncultured Acidobacteriaceae bacterium | reverse complement strand
GCAACGCTGCCGTCGTAGTTGCTTCTGACGGCGTCAACACCTCGACTGAGCGCCTCGCGACCGGAATCAACCAGAATCACGGGCAGACCGGCGGAGAGGAAGTTCATGGCGATGCCTCCACCCATGGTGCCCGCTCCAACCACCCCTACCGAGTGAATCGAGCGAAGAGGTGTGTTCTCCGGCAGATCGACTATCTCCGTCGCGGCAAGCTTCGCCTGTTCAACGTATGCTTTCGCGTCGTCTGAGATCGGTGCCAGCGCCACGGTGTCTCTCCTCTGCTTTCCACGAGAATGGCTGTGCTGCATGGTGCTTTGAGTGGGATTACGATCATGGTGCGGAGGACTTGATTAATGGAGCGTGCCTTGCAGCGAGTGTCTGCAGGTTGAGGCTGTGCTGCTCACGACTGATTGTGTAGAAGTAGGCGCAGAAGATGCTGCCTGCATAGAGAGTCATCACAGTTGCGACATACAGCTCGGACATATGCATGATGATCTCCGGTGTGATCGCCCCCTTGGAGATATCCGAGGGGAAATGCGCAAAGTTAAGGATTACGGTGGCAAGAAAGACCGCGACCCCGGTCGCCCACTTTGCGATAAATGTATTAATCGAGTAAATGACTCCTTCTTTGCGCTGACCTGTTTTTACCTCCACGTCTTCGACCACATCGGCAAGCATGGAGCTGAGCAGGATGGGCACGAGCACGAGCAAAGCTGTGACGACCATGTTGTAAAGGACCAGAAACGGCATCATGATTCCGGAGGATCGGCTAGGAAAGTAACCGGCAAGCCCGATTTCCAGGGGAAATGGCAGGATGAAGAACAGGATCGTCGCGACGCGTATGGTCGCTCCTCGCTTGTCATATCGCCGCGAGACCCAGGGTGCGACTAGCAGCGCGCAAAAGGCGGAAACAAAAAGGCCTGCCGTGATGATCGAGATCTCGTAAGGGCTCAAGCCCCAGGCATAGATGTTGAAGTAGGTGCCCAGTGCGAACGCGAGCCCAGTCGCAAGCAGCATCAGAGCGCCAGCGGCGATCGTCGCGCGGGCAGATCGATTGCCAAGGATGGACCACACTTCCGTGAAAATCTTGATAGGAGGCGTTTCGTAATAGACGTGATCGGGTGCTGGCCTGACCGCGGCCTGCGTGCCAAATGCCGACAGCAGCGTGGAGACAACCATGATGCCCGCGGCGGTCATGCCATAGTATCGAAAGCCGCTGGGGTCAAGAACAGCTGTGTTATCGCCCGGGGAGTAGTGCAGAAAAAGTGAGAAGGCCAGCAACGACATGCTTAGGCCTCCGGACCAGCCGAAGAAGTACCGGAACCCGGCGAAACTGGTGCGCTCATCATAGTGCGTGGTCAAATCCGGAGCCAAGGCTGCGCTTGGAATTTCATAGAAGGAAATGCATACGCGGGTAAACACGGAAGCACACAACAGATAGACGAAAAGCTGGAATTGATTAAGACCGGAAGGAGGCAAGAAAAGCAGAAGGTACGACAAGCCGGCCGGAATCGCAGCCGCATACATAAAGGGATGGCGGCGGCCGAAACGCGACCGGACCCGGTCTGACCAGTAGCCGATGCGTGGATCGATGAAGGCGTCGAAGATGAAAGCAATGAGAATAGCTGAGCCGACGAGGTCTACGCGGAGTCCGAGCACGCGGTTGTAGTAGAGCAGAAGAAGAACCTGAAAGCCGTTGTCCTTGACACCGAATGCGATGGCGCCGATTCCGTAAAAGATTTTCCTGGCGAGAGGATTTGGAGCTCTTGACGGAGTCGGCGTTGAGACCGGGTCGACCTGGCTTGGCACGGTTGCCATACAATGAGCTCCCCCGCTGAAGCGACGCTGAAACCGTCAAGTTAAGCGTGACAGTACGCTAGTGTAAGCTCTGCAGAGATGTCAACTTGTAAGATTTCAGAAACTTGGTTTGTTATCGGAGGCGCAGTGAAGACCTGGGCAGAGAAGGTAGCTGTCGTGACAGGAGGCGCCAGCGGAATAGGCTTGGCGCTGGCGCGGGGACTGGTGCGGCGCGGCGTCAAAGTCGTACTCGCGGACATTGAGGAGGCAGCGCTGGAGGCCGCGGCACAGGAACTCCGTAGCCTGGGCGGCGCAGTTGCTTGCAGGCGCACCGACGTCTCAGACTTTGTGCAGATGCAGCAGCTCGCTGACTTTTGCGAGAAGACCTTTGGCCACGTGCATCTACTCTTCAATAATGCCGGGGTCTTAATCATGGGGCCAACCTGGGAGTTGAATGTCGATGACTGGCGCTGGGTCTTTGGCGTCAACGTGGACGGCGTCATTCATGGCATCAAGGCGTTCGTTCCCCGGATGCTGGCACACGGAGAAGAAGCTTACGTTGTGAACACGGGTTCGCTTGCTTGCTTCAGCGGCCACGGCGATTACGCCCCCTATTCGGCTTCCAAGGCAGCGGTGTTGTCCATCAGCCAATCTTTTTACAGTGAAATGCGCGCCATGATGACGAACATCGGCGTAAGCATCGTTTGTCCGGGCGTAGTGCAGACTCGCATTCACGAAAGCTGGCGCAATCGCCCCCCAGAGCACTCGCCTTGGAGCCGGCGCGAGATGGAAGATCCGGCTCGCATTGCGTCAAGTCTCGAGTATCGATCGCAAGGCAAGACTCCGGAAGAGATCGCTGAGATCGTCTTCCACGGCATGATGGGAGAGAAGTTTTACATCTTCACCGATGAACATGCAGATAGGTTCGTGCACGCTGTTGTCGACCCTGCAATCGAGCAACGGAACCCGCTGGTAACTACCTGGGGTATCGACAATCGGCCGCTTGAAGAGCGTAAGTGGATTTGGTAGCCGGGTCTAACAGAGTTCTCGAGCGAGCTGGCGCGCTTATGCGACTTACAGAAGCAACGGCTCCGAGCCAGCTAAAGATATTGTTGAAACCAGTTCTGAGCTAACCTGAGAGACTCGCTCCGATGGCGTTCATAGATGTCGTAATGCTTCCCTGGCAGCAGCCGGTATACGCAAACGGCGTTTCTCCGAATGATCTCCGAAGCGGCATAGCCGTGCTCCAGCCGATTCACTAATTCTTCCTCCTCGACGTCGATGATCAGCGTGGGTATGCGAATGTTAGCCGCCGCCATGAGAGGAGAATGGAACAGCATCCGTGCGACATCCGGAGATCCAGCGAGGTTCGGCATGCTATCGAGCCCTCCCTGGGGTATTGGAGGGTCCATTGACCCGCGCACCTTTTCAGCAGCGCGCGTGTGCGTATGAGCGTGATATTGAGGTGTCAGGCCGAAGCCGCCCACCTGCGCTACGACCGCCCTGATCAGCGGATTTGTTCCGGCCAGGAAGACCGCGTGACCGCCGCCGAAGCTGGTGCCCCAAATTCCTATCCGCAAGCGGTCAATGCCGGGTTCCGATGCGAGCGCGATGAGGCAGTTTGTCGCATCAGCTACTTGATCGATCGGATCAACCACCTCGCGCAGCACCCGGACCTTCAGTATTCGCTCACCGGCCTCAAGCAGAGGAGGAGCATCACGCGTCGCGATAATCCTGCCGTCCGACTCTCCCCACCCGCGATAGTCGAAGATCATGACCGCGAGTCCGGCGCCGGCGAAAGCCTCGGCGTAGGGTGCAAGCTGACTTTTGACCCCGGACCAGCCGTGACAGA
>CAXUEE010000055.1:0-12098 GCA_964249905.1 uncultured Acidobacteriaceae bacterium | reverse complement strand
GGAAGGTAAATGTCAGCTGCAATACGGGTTCCTTCGCTGAACAAAGTTAAGGATCGTCGCATGCTACTCATGACCAGCTCACCTTGGAACCGCACAGAACGCGTTCACATTCTAAGTATCTCAGAAATGCACGAAGAAAGCTGTGAGTAGGGCTGGACGAACATATGCATTTTCTGACACACTTGCGCAAGCGTTTCAGAGGCGAGGACAAAGTCATGGCCGAGGCCGTTATCGTAGCAACCGCGCGCACCCCCATCGGCAAGGCGTATCGCGGATCTTTCAACGACACGCAGGGCCAGGCTCTTGCAGGCTTTGTGATCAAGGAAGCAGCGCTGCGTGCGGAGGTGGATGCGGGTGACGTTGAGGATGTTGTTCTGGGCTGTGCGATGCAGCAAGGCTCAACCGGCTTCAATGTCGCGCGGCAGGCGGCGCTCTGGGCGGGCATGCCGGACAAGGTGCCGGGGATGACCATGGACCGTCAGTGCGGCTCTGGACTGATGTCCATCGCCACGCTGGCGAAGGGCATCCTGAACGAGGAGTTGACGATCGGCATCGCGGGCGGCGTCGAGTCCATCTCGCTTGTGCAGAACGAGCATATGAACCTATATCGCGCCGGAGACCCGAAGCTCCTGAAGCAGGAGCCGGCTATCTACATGGCGATGATAGAAACCGCTGAGCTGGTAGCAAGCCGCTATAACGTAAGCCGCCATGATCAGGATGAGTATGCCTTGCAATCACAGCAGCGAACGGCCGCCGCGCAACAGGAAGGCCGCTTCGACGCCGAGTTAATGCCAATCACGACCACGATGAAAGTGGTGGATAAACAGAGCGGGGAGACGACCTTTCGTGAGGTCACGGTAAGTCGCGATGAAGGCAATCGTCCGCAGACGAAGTTTGAAGATCTTGCCGCACTTAAGCCAGTCTTCAAGGAGGGTCAGCGGGTCGCGCAGGGGGAGTACATCACGGCGGGCAATGCCTCGCAACTCTCTGATGGCGCCGCGGCCTTGGTCATCATGGAACGTGCAGAGGCTGAGCGACGTGGGCTCAAGCCGCTTGGTGCCTATCGTGGTTTGGCGGTCGCCGGGTGTGCCCCGGACGAGATGGGTATCGGCCCGATTTACGCAGTGCCGAAGCTGCTGGCAAAGCACGGGCTCTCCGTCGAGGACATCGATTTGTGGGAGTTGAATGAGGCTTTCGCGAGCCAGGTGATCTACTGCCGCGACTATCTCCGCATACCCAATGAAAAGCTTAATGTCTCTGGTGGAGCCATTGCCATTGGGCATCCTTACGGGATGTCAGGCGCGCGCATGACCGCGCACATTCTGCATGAAGGCCGACGCCGTGGCGCACGCTGGGGCGTGGTCACCATGTGTATGGGTGGCGGCATGGGCGGCGCAGGTCTCTTTGAGATCTTATAAAGAACCTAGAAGCTTCGGGGCTCTATGACCTTCGACGAGATGTTCCAACTCACTCCCGCTGAGCCGCAATGCTGGACCGCCGCCGGTGCACCACCAACCGATGAGCGTGTGGTTTTTGGCGGCCTGGTAGTGGGCCAGGTCATCATTGCCGCATCGTTGGAAAATCGGCGCTGTCATTCGGTGCACGCGTACTTTATCGGCGCCGGCACCAAGCAGCTGCCGTTTGAGATCCTGGTCGAAAAGACGCGCGATGGCGGCAGCTTCAGCACGCGGCGGGTAGAAGTTGGCCAGGGTGAGCGCTTGTTGATGGCGGCGTACACTTCTCACCATGATGGCGACCCCGGCCCGGTGCACCAGGATGGCATGCCGGACGTCTCTGGACCAGAGGGGATTGAGGACATGTTCGCTGGGTACCGCAAGCACCTCGAAGCTCAGAGTCGCAAACCACGCAGGTTTCTGGTGGAGGAGATGATGGAGGTACGTTCCGTTCCGGCAGATACGTCTGAGTCTGCCACTGCTTCGGCGATACAGGCTACCTGGTTCAAACCGCGGAAGTTCGTTGAGGGCGGCCAAGCCGTTCATCAGGCTGTCGTCGCATTCGCTTCAGATCAAGGACTGGTCAGGGCCGGGCTGCAGCGGCACTCTGGCATCGGCAACGACAAGTACCAGACCGCAAGTCTTGATCATGCGATCTGGTTTCATCGGCAGGTCTCAGCCAATGATTGGATGTTGCACGTGTTGCACTCCCCGATCGCTGCGAACGGTCGAGGCTTTTCGCGTGGCTCAATCTTCACACAGGACGGAACTTTGGTAGCTAGTGTCGCTCAGGAATTTTTGGCTCGCAACAACAGGACGCACTCATGAATCTGGTGTTTGAAGGGACTAGCAATGTCGATTGATTTGTCTGGCCGTGTAGCGATCGTAACGGGTGCGGGTGGCGGACTGGGCCGGGAACATGCGCTTTTGCTGGCGAAGCGAGGTGCGAAGGTGGTCATCAACGATCTCAGTACCGGGGTTGATGGAGGACCGTCGCCGTCGGAGGCCGTCGTTAGCCAAATTGTCGCTGGGGGCGGTGAAGCGATGGCGAACCATGCATCCGTCGCGGACCAGGATCAGGTACAGGCGATGGTTGCGGTCGCAATGGAACGGTGGGGCCGCATCGACATCCTTGTGAACAATGCAGGTATCCTGCGGGACAAGAGTTTTGCCAAGATGGACCTGGATGATTTCCGCCTCGTTCTCAATGTGCATTTAATGGGCTCCGTATACTGCACCAAGGCGGTCTGGGACATTATGCGCGCCCAGAACTATGGCCGCATCGTTCTTACGACTTCCTCATCGGGCCTATACGGAAACTTCGGGCAGAGCAATTACGGCGCTGCAAAGATGGCTCTGGTGGGCCTCATGCAGACGCTTGCGATTGAAGGCCAGAAGAACAATGTACGCGTGAACTGTATCGCTCCCACCGCGGCCACACGCATGATGGAAGGACTGCTTGCGCCGGAACTGGTTGCAGCGTTGAGACCTGAACTGGTGAGTCCCGGAGTGCTTGCCCTGGTCGCGGAGGATGCGCCGACCCGCACGATTCTTTGCGCCGGAGGCGGCAGCTTTGAGCAGGCCCACATTACGTTGACGCAGGGCATCTATGTTGGAGCCGAAGAGGATGCTGCAGATCAGGTTGCCGCACGCTTCTCTGAAATCGGCGACGCACTTGGAGCCATGATACCCGAGGCGTCATGGGGACAAGGTAAGTTGGAACTCGAAAAGGCCGGGCATAAGGTGGGCTAACTAGGCTGAGGAACTGACCGCCGGCAACGTGCCCTCAAGCGACGGGTTGTTGCGAGCAGATCCTTTGCAATTCGCGCTTCAGAATTTTACCGATTGGGTTTCTCGGCATCTCTGGAATGATGCGGAGATCAGCCAGACGCTGCATTTTGCCGAGTTTCGCATTCACCCAATCTTTTATTTCCTTCGCAAGTACCGTACCTGGTTGCTGCAGCGTAACGAAGCCGACCGGGGTCTCGCCCCAACGCTCTGAAGGTGCACCGATGACTGCCGCTTCAGCGACCGCCGGATGTTCTCGCAAGACGGCCTCTAGATCGCTTGGATAGATGTTCATGCCGCCCGAGATGATCATGTCTTTCTTGCGGCCGATCAGGGTAAGGAAGCCTTCTTCATCCATGCGACCGACATCGCCCGTACGAATAAAACGGAGTCCCTCCGGGCTATACCATTCAGCCTCGCTGGTTTTGTTCGGCTGGTTATGGTAACCGGTCATCATGACTGCGGAACGCCCGACGACTTCACCAGTCATACCCGCGGGCACTTGGTTGCCGTGCTCATCGATGACTCGCATGTCATGGCCTTCTATCGCTTGTCCAACGGTATGCAGCTTGTCGGGACGCTCATGCGCTACAAGCATGAAGGCGCCTCCGCCTTCCGTCATGCCGAAGTACTCGATCAGTCCGCCGGGCCAGCGTGCCAAGACCTCGGCCTTCAACTCCGCAGAGAAGGGCGCCGAGGTCGCATATTTCACCTGGTAGCTGGAGAGGTCGAACTGATCGAAGTCCGGGACGTCAAGTATGCGCCGAAACTGGACCGGCACAAGCATTGCGACTGTGACGCGATGCCGCTCGCTGAGTTCCAGAAAGCCACGTGCGTCGAAGCGCTCCATCAGTACAACCGTGCCTCCCCCGGCGAGCGCCGGCAGCAGGCTCACCAGGGTGGTGTTCGAATAGAGCGGGGTCGAGATGATCGCCACAGCCTCCGGACCGTAGCCGGGCGGATCAAGCAGATGAAGTTGCGACCAACGCATAGAGTGCGGCTGCACGATGCCCTTCGGTGTGCCGGTAGTTCCCGAAGAATAAATGATGTTGAAAGGCGATTCAGGCTGAATGGCAGTCGGAAGACGACTAGTCCCAGCCGCAGAGAGCCATGTTTCGAGAAGTTCGCCGGGTACGCCCTCCTGCAGCGCGATGCGGCGCGCGGTGATCTTCTGAGAGACGGAATTGAGAGCTTCGCTTCCAGTTTCATCGGTAAATAGATGGCTGGCGCCGCTGTCTTCAAGCATCTTGAGCAACTGCTCCGGCGTGGCGGACGGAGAAAGTGGCGAGACCGCTGCGCCAGTCTTGAGTATTCCAAAGAAAACAGCAACATACGCAATCGAGGTCGCGGAACAGATTGCAACCACGCTTCCTGGCCCGACGCGCTCGTGCTGCAACTTAGCCGCGACGCGGTCGGCAAGCTCGTCCAGTTCCTGGTAGGTCACCTCGTCCTTGCCGCAGATCAGAGCAGGCTTGGTCGGGTGTACGAGCATCTGCATCTGCAGCAGATCGGTAAACACACCGAAAGGATGGGTAACGTAGCGGCGGATTTCCTCAACAGGGTTGATCTCAGCATCGACCAGGGAGTGTACTCGTCCCGACAAGCCGCTGAGAAATTCAGTATGCATGACCGCCACCTTGGCGTACAGTATCAGGGCGTGTGTCTGCATCCGTCAAGTTAACCTGGGAAGAGTAGGCCGGGGCGGTACTTCAGAGAGCTGGTATGCGGGTAGCCGAGCTGCTACCGCCGGGCTCCGAAGGCTAGCAGGCCCGTGAGCAAGGGTCGCACGTAAAGTTCGGCTGCGTTGTCCACCGCCGCGCTTTTGACCCAGCGTCCGAGTTCTTCTGAGGAGTTGATCATGGCGGTGGTCATCTCCGCGGCAACACGCAGATTACATGGACGTACGGAGCCGTCAATCAATCCATCATTGAGCATGTTGTTAAAGCGTAGAGTGAGCCGGGACATCTCCCCGGCCATGCGCCGCCGAAGCTCCGGCCCGACGCAGGTGAGAGCGGCAGTACGGAGAAGTGTGCCATTGTCCAGCATTTGCTGTCGCACCAGTGCGACAGCGGCCGCTGTGAGACGCGAAAGTCCGTCGGCTTGGTTTTGTAGAGCGGCGTCCTGGGCTTCGCGGACGCAGGCAAAGCTATGTTCAAAGCAGGCGACTACCAATTCGTCGAGAGTCTCGTTGTGGTGGTAAAAAGCTCCCTTGGTAACGTTCAACTCAGCCGAGATTCGGTCAACCGACGCTCCACGATAGCCGAATCGATTGATGAGGGAAGTGGCTGTACGCAGGAAGGACCCCTGGGAGAGGCGGTCGCCCTCCTCAATGTCTGCCATAGGCGTTTCGACGAAACGTGCGAGGTCAGGCGGCGAAGACGCAAGGCCGTAGAGGAGTACATCCGCGAATGCAGTGGCTATGAGTGGTACATCCTGCACGAAATAATCAGCCATCCAAACCGGCGTCCAGAGCAGTTGGGAGAGAAGCATGTGAGAGGCGGCATTCAATCGAGCCGGCTCCCAGGTAACCTCTGGCGTCTGAAAGAGTTTTCGTATGCTTTTATACATGCGCTCATAAGCAGGCCAGACGATATCGGAATGAGGCGTTGTCAGCGCGCGAAGGTCGCCGAAGTAGGCGAACTGAGGACGTTCACCGGACTCTACTGCGGCCAGCAGATCAAAGTAGCTGCGCACGAAACGGCGAACGCGCGGCTCTACGCCGTTCTCGACGAGTGCTCCTTTAGCAATCTGCTCGTGAAGCTCGATGGAGCGCATGAAGACGGCGGAGACCAGATCCTCGCGCCGCTTGAAGTAGTAGCGGAGACTCTTGAAGTTAAGGCCAATCTCGTCAGCAATGACCGTAAGAGTGGCATCCCTGAGCCCGTGTTGGTTAAAGAGTGCGCCGGCCGCATCCAGGATCTTGTCCTTGCGGCGATCGAAGCGGCTTGCTTTTCGGCTACTCTCGCTTTTGATCACTTCCGTTGCTTCGAGCGTTGACAATGAGAAGTTCCTCTGCAGTCAGGAAACTCCCTCTATCCTAAATGGCTCTAGGGAGATGTCGGGGCAGCTTCGCCCGTCACCCTTCAGGGCAGAACGCAGAGCTTCATCCACTTCGTCTTCCGCTCATAAGTGAGCGCTCCGGTTGCATAGCCGTTGGCGATGTAGATCGTACCTGTTCAGCTTTCGATGCCATCGAGCGCTCGACGCATGTGCTTCGTCAGTGCTGGTTTTACGACCTCATGCCTGCGCTTGCCTCAACATACTTCAGCTACACAGTTGTTGCTTGACGAAGGGCGCAAGACGGGCGTATGTTCCTCGGGCAGGTCAATCACAAGCAGAGTCAAACGCGAACGTACCAAAACTCTCAAAATCTGCTATTGTGACCGGAAAGAAAAGATGGAAGAGGATGACGAGAATGCTTAAATCTGATTTTAAGGTCATGAGTTTCTGTTTTATTTTGACGCTTGCAGCATGCGGACGCGGCACAGCCCAGGTGGATGAATCCACGGGTACGGTGCGCGGAACGGTCTACGACGCGAACAACGCCGCTATTCCTGGCGCCGTCGTTACCGCGACCAACCCTGCCACCGGGGTTGTCAAGAAAACGGTCAGCGGACCAGATGGCACGTATCAGATTCCGCAGTTAAACCCAGCCACTTACCGGGTAGAAGCGACGGCGCAAGGATTTCAGCGCGAAGCGGCAAGCGATGTCGTCGTTCAGGTCGGCCAGACGGTTATCTTGGATGGGCATCTGCTCGTAGGCTCGGTAGATACCGTCATTACGGTTTCAGGAAATGTAGCTCCACTGATCGACGCCGAACAAACACAGCAGGCCAACACCCTGGATGAACTGCAGATTCAGAATCTGCCCAATGCTAACCGCAACTTTCTGCAGGAAGTCTTCACATTGCCCGGCGTGGGCAGCACGGCCGGAGCACAGGCGCAAAATCAAGGCTTCGTCTATCCAACTACCGGTATCTCGCTAGGCTCCAGCAATGGACGAGGAAACCTAATTACCTTGAATAGCGGCGAAGATGACTACGGCACAGGTGCTGTTCGCTTCATGCCTCCGCTTGATTCCGTTCAGGAACAGCAGGTCAATCGAAACGGGTACCAGGCGGAGTTTGGATTCGCCTCGGGTGCAGCCATCAACGTTATCACTAAGAGTGGCGCTAACCAGTTCCATGGGGACGTCTTCGGCACTTTTGATGACCACATTACAAATGCAGAAAACTACCTCACAGCACTCGAGAGCAACGGCAGTCCAAATCCTTACTCACAGCAGATCTATGCAGGCGGTTCTATCGGCGGTCCGATCGTAAAAAAGAAGCTCTTCTTCTTTGCTTCGTATGAATATCACAACGTCAACGCCGCAACGATCTACCCGCTCGCCAGCAGCAGCTACCTGCAGCCGTTCAATGGAAGCCTGAACGACACAAGCTGCCTGACGGCTACGCCGGCAAATCCCAATCTGGCTCCCTCACAGGGCTGTTTCTTTCGCGCATTGGCGCTTGGCGCCGGAGCGTTCGATCCCGTCGACGCTAACATCGCTGCGCAGTTCCTGTCCTCACCCAACCACTCGCCGCAGAACCCGGCAGTTGGCAATCCTTTCTTTCCATTAAGCAATCCGGGACTGGGAGCGTTAATCAACCGGGACAATGGCACATTCAACACGCCCACCAGATCTCACGGCCTGGTGACTCGAATCGACTATCAGGCCGGCAACAAGGACACAATCACAGGAACGTTTTCGCTCGCGCACGGATATGCTTCCTTGGACGGTCTGACACCAGACGGCCGGACGAACAACACGCGAGACTATGAGGTACTTGGCGATTGGGTTCACGTCTTTACGCCCAAAGTCTTCAACAAGCTTTTACTGCAATACGCCTATAACTACTACGCCAACTCTACCCCCAACAGTAATGGTCCCGAGATCCAGCTCCAATACCTACCCGGACCCTCCGGCTCGCTCGGCCATAACTTC
Source organism: uncultured Acidobacteriaceae bacterium (assembly GCA_964249905.1). Classification (GTDB taxonomy): domain Bacteria; phylum Acidobacteriota; class Terriglobia; order Terriglobales; family Acidobacteriaceae; genus Edaphobacter. The sequence goes on along the minus strand of CAXUEE010000055.1, from coordinate 3,869 downwards.
GGCGCCACCTATTTTGCAACCGAAAACCGCTATGAGCTTGGCGACGATTTATCGATAACCGAGGGACACCACAATGTGAAGGTCGGCCTTTCGTACCGGCCGGCAAGTTACAGCATCAACAATCCAAACTATACTCAGGGGGAGTACGATTTCTTCGGTGGATTTCCGCTCTCGCCTCTAGGTGGCGTAGGCTTCAGCGGGTTTCAGAACTATGGCACGATTGCCGCTTTGGCTGCAGGCGCGGGCTACTGTCCTACCTCCGCGCCCTGCATCCCGACGAGCGTACTGGCGACCGCTCCGGAACTCTTCGATGAAGGGGTGCCGTACAGCTTTGAAGGAGCGTCCGGTAGCGGGCAGTGGAATGGCACCGCGCACTACGCCGCGATTTTCGCGCAGGATTTATGGAAGATCACTCCCCGCTTGACTCTGACCTATGGCGGACGCGTGGACTGGGACGGGGAGCCGTCGCCACTGAGCGTCTACAAATTCTTTTCGCCACGTGTGGGAATTGCATGGAATGCTTATGGCGATGGCAAAACACTCCTTCGCGCCGGCGGTGGGATCTTCGTTTCACCGACCAATTTTCTAGAACCGCTCTACACAAATCTATATGGACCATTGACTGGGCCCAATCAATATCTAACCAATACCGCCGTGAATGTCGACCAGGCGCTGCCATCAGGCGCGTCTGCATATGCTTCGGTCGTCGGGCTCTATCAGGGAACGCTCGGTCCCGGAGGCACGCCGCAAAGTCCCACGCCCGCTGAGGAGACCCTGGCGGGCATCGGCCCAGGTCAGTACGGCCGCCTCGTGCAGAGCCTAAGTCCGCACTTTACAAACCAGAAGGTGTATCAGGCAAGTGTTAGTGTGGCCCAGCAGCTTGCAACTAACCTCTCGCTCGAACTCGGCTATCTCTTCTACCGCGGAAATCACCTGCCGACACCGGCGCTGCAAGGCTACGTGCCGAGCGCGACGGCGACCGATCCGATCCTCGGACCAACCTACACCGAGATCGCACCCTACACAACTCTAGTGCCCGGCGGTCAAGCCTTTGACTTCGGGAGCAACGGTAATTCGATCTATCACGGTGCGACGGTTTCATTGACCAAACGCTACAGCCATCACGTTGAGTTTCAGGGAAACTACACATGGAGTCGATCGATTGATGATGCGACCGACTACAATATAGCGTTTGCATCGTATCGTCCAAATGGACTGAGCGAAAACCAGGAGCGCGGTGTTTCCTCATTCAACCGGACGAACATTTTTGTCGCCAATGCTGTTTACAACACGCTTACCGGGAGGAGTAACAATTTGCTTGGCCGAGCTTTCTCAAACGTCAGTGTGGGCCCGGTATTTACAGCAGAGAGTGGTGCACCGTTCGATATCGACATCAGCACACCGTTCAACAACGGGACCCCGCTTGGGAATCTTACTGCTCGTCCGTATCGTGAACAGCGTAATTCAGGTCAGGGACCAGGCTTTCTCTCGTTCGATCTCAAGGCCACCAAAGGAGTGCCGCTCAACCGTGACAACACGATGCGTCTCGACCTGACGGTGGATACGAGCAATCTCTTCAACCGGCAAAACTTCTCTTCGGTCGATAACTTCTTCCCCGCGTCGGTTGACACTTACAATCCCACTACAGGTCAGGCGGCACCTGCCGGGCCTTTCGGACCGAAGAATCAGTATATTAATTTCGCGACAGGACCTTTCAATTTGCACGGAGGTAAACCGACCAGCCTGTCTCAAGTTCAAAATAGTCCGTCTTTGTTTTTCAACCAACAGTTGCCTGCTCGGCAGATCCAGGTAAGCGCAAAAGTTTCCTTCTGAGGGCACTCTCGTCGAGAAAGAACCTGCATAAGGAGCCTGAGGCGTTCTGCTTGCGCGCACTCCCAGCTGCAATCTCTTACACACCACCTTGTGATTGAGGTGTTTGCGCGAGTGCAGGCTAACGTGTCTGCACTCGCGCCCCGCCTACCGAGCTGCAACGGCCCGGGCCTTCAAGGATGCTTCCCCGATGGCGGCAGAAGCATCGGTCACCGGCTTCAGCCAAGCCGTCAACTCGCTCGTGATCCGCGGTTCGGCCGTTCTGGGATGACCCGAGTTGAACGGAGGCTGCGGGTCATACTCCATGATCAACTGCACGCGCTTGGCCGCATCTTCGCCACAAAGCTTTGCCAGCAGGACCAGGCCGAAGTCGATGCCCGCCGTGACTCCACCGCCGGAGACCCGGTTCCGATCGATGACGACGCGCTCGCGGCCGGTGGCGACGTCCATCGCTTCGAGCGTCTGATAGTAGGCCCAGTGGGTTGCCGCCTTGTAGCCAGCGAGCAGCCCAGCCGCGCCCAGAACCGTAGAACCGGAGCAGACGGAGGTAACGTAGTCGGCACGAGCCCCCCTGCTCTGCAGAAACGCCATCATCTCCGGATCCTGCATGGCTCCAGTGCTGCCAAAGCCGCCGGGCACAAGGAGGATGTCGAGGTGCTCCGGGCAATCCGCAAACTTGGTGGTCGGCACCACGGAGAAGCCTGTATCTGTCGGAACGGGGTCGAGCGTCTTCGAGAGCAGGTGCGTTGTGCAAGCCATGCTCAGCACGGTGAGCGGCCCTACGAAGTCCAGAGCGGTCAGGTACGGGTAAAGCACGATGCCAAGAACAAGAGGGTTTGCGGCACGTTCGGCGCCGACGATAACTGCATTCTGTGGTTCCATGATTCCTCGCTCCTACAGGGTTGGATTTGCGTTAAGTGGCCCGCCCGCCATTCTCGATGCGGATGAATAACTGCACGGTATGACTATGCGACTGACGCGGTGCGCCGCTGAGTTTGGAGCCTCGAAAGCGCAATGCCCTCGTCAATATTTGGCTGCATAGCGGCGATCGCCATGGCCGTGAGCTCGGTTCCGGCAAGCTCTGGCGATCCTGTATGGAAGGGCGGTGCAGGGTTGTACTCCATCATCAGCTGCTGGATGCGGGCGACGTCCTCGCCACGCAGTTCTGCAAGCAAACTCAGGCCGAAGTCGATTCCCGCGGTCACACCGCCTCCGGTAATCCGGTTGCGGTCGACGACCACGCGCGTGTGGACGGGAGTGACGTCGCCCGCTGCAGCCAGCTGCTCGTATAGGGTCAGTGGGTCGCCGCTTTATAACCATCCAGAAGGCCCGCGGCCGCCAGGAGAATCGATCCGGAACAGACCGAGGTGACGTAGCGGGCATGCTGACCCTGCTCGGCCAGGAACGTTATGGTTGCCTGATCCTGAAGAGCATCATTGGTCCCGAAACCACCCGGCACAAAGAGAACATCCAGATTTTTCGGGCAGGTTGCGTACGTGGTTGTGGGAAGTACGCTCACGCCGGAATCGGTAAGCACAGGATCCAGCGTTTCTGCCAGGAGATAGGTTTGCTGTGAAATCCAAGGACGGACTGCGGGCCGGCCATGTCGAGCAACGTCATTCGGGGGTACAGCAGCATGCCGACCTGCAACGGGGGGACTTCGAGCGAACGTTGGAACGGGTTTGTCGTAAAAAACACAATAGCACAACCGGTCGTACTATAAAGGATTGATCTACAACACTTTGACAAGGTTCCCGGGAGGCTTCATGCTTGGTGAACGACCGATCGTGCGTTATCGTAAAAAGAGAGAAGAAGGCACAGAGCAGAGACACTGAGCCGACTTAACTTCGTCTCAGGCTTGCTTCTCTTGCAGACGTCGCATGGACGCCTGCACCAGTGCTTCTTGATGTCGAATCTGGTCGCGACCGGGCTCCTGCGCATGCAATGGCGGCTTCGGCCTGCGACAGCCCGGCCGAAGCCCCAACCCACGCATACACGAAGGCACATACGCGTTGAATACGCCCGGAAATAGTATTCTG